>CALGNO010000258.1 GCA_937958625.1 uncultured Neomegalonema sp. | reverse complement strand
TGAAGGGCCGCACCTTCATCAATGTCGATCTCCCGGCGGAGGCTGCTGAATAAGCCGCCCTTCCAGATTGAACACTTCTGAAAGGATCGGCCCGCGTGGCCGGTCCTTTTTTATTGCCGGTTCGGGGGCAGACGATACCTGACCAGACAGACGGACAGCGCATGACCCTCGAACTGCTGATTTCATTTCTGTTATTCGCGTCCGCGATGGTGGGCACCCCCGGCCCCGCCAATATGGTGGCGTTGGCGGCGGGGGCGCGGTTCGGGCTACGGGCCTGTCTGGGGCTGGTTTTTGGCCTGATCGTGGGCAAGGCTCTGCTCAACATCGCCATGGGTGCGGGGTTGATTGCCGCCATCCGCGACAATCCGACTATCTTCGCCGCCGCAAAATGGGCCAGCGCCGCTTACATGGTCTGGCTGGCATGGCGCATTGCGGGGTCGAGCATGGTGCCGGGTGAGGCCGCAAAACGGCTGACCTTTCGCGATGGCGTGGTGGTCCACCCGCTCAATCCGAAGGCATGGGCGATGACCATCACCGCCTTTACCCAGTTCACGGTGGCGGACGCGCCATGGCTGCCGCAAGTCCTGACGATCATGGCGGGGTTTGCCGCAGTGCAGCTAGTGTTTCATTCACTCTGGTGTGCGGCAGGGGCACGGATTGCGGCGGTGGTCGCTGGCACACGTGCCGAGCGCGCGCTGATGATCGCCCTCGGTGTTCTGACCCTGCTGACGGTTATCTGGGCGATGTTGCGATGATCCCGACTAAACTCTATGTCAGCATGACCCGCGAGGATGGCTCTTTCCTGCTGCGCGGTATGGCCAGCGAGAAAAAGACCCGCGAGGTTTTGTCGGAATTTGCCGCCGCCCGCCCCGGGGGCCGTGCCGTCTTTACGCTGCTCTCGCAACATGATGGCCGAATGCGTCTGCGCGCCGCTTCTCCCGGCCCCTTCGAGGCCGAGGTAATCGGGCGGGTGGCCCATGCACCGGCGCTCTGGGGTTTGCTTCCGGCCAAGCCCGAGATCGCCCTGCGGCGGATGGATTTTACCGAAGACGACGCACAATCGGTGGTCCATGCGCTCTATACGTATGGCCGCGCGCAGTTCCTGCATCTTGTAAAACAGGAACGCGCCGCGACATAGGCGATTGCGCCAAAGTACGGGGCATGGGAAGGCAGCGGTATGAAATTTCTCGATCAAGCAAAAATCTATATCCAGTCCGGCCATGGCGGTAACGGATGTATCTCGTTCCGGCGTGAGGCCTTTGTCGAGTTCGGTGGGCCGAATGGCGGCGATGGCGGCAAGGGCGGCGATGTCTGGGCCGAGACGGTGGATGGGCTGAACACCCTCATCGATTTCCGTTATCAGCAGCACCACAAGGCCAAGCGCGGCGTCAACGGCATGGGTAAGGACCGCACCGGTGCAGGGGGCGAGGATAAAGTGATCCGCGTGCCTGTCGGCACCGAAATCTATGACATGGAAACCGACGAGCTGATCGCCGACATGACCCGTCTGGGCCAGCGCGTGCTGATCGCCGAGGGCGGTAATGGCGGCTGGGGCAATGCGCGGTTCAAGACCTCGACCAACCGCGCCCCGCGTCAGGCCAATCCCGGCCAGCCGGGTATCGAGCGGACGCTGATTTTGCGCCTGAAACTCATCGCCGATAGCGGGCTGGTGGGTCTGCCCAATGCCGGAAAGTCGACGTTTTTGGCGGCGACCTCGAATGCGACGCCGAAGATCGCGGATTATCCCTTCACGACCCTTCATCCCGGTCTCGGGGTCATCGGCATTGACGGGGCCGAGATCGTGATGGCCGATATTCCGGGCCTGATCGAAGGGGCTTCCGAGGGTGCAGGGCTGGGCGACCGGTTCCTTGGTCATATCGAGCGCTGCGCGGTGAACCTTCATCTGGTCGATGGCACCGCCGAGGATGTTGCCGCCGATTATGCGATTATTCGCGGCGAGCTTGATGCCTATGCCAACGGTCTCGAGGAAAAACCGGTCATCGTCGGGCTGAACAAGATCGACGCGCTGACGGATGATGAAATCGCCGAGAAGCGCGCAGCGCTGGAGGCAGAGAGCGGCTTTCCGGTGATGGCGCTGTCTGGTGCTACTGGGAAAGGTGTGCAGGACGTCCTGCGCGCGGTGCGGGCCGAGGTGGTCGCGCTGAACGCCGCCAGCGAGGAGGAGGACGAGGTGTGGACGCCTTAAGTCTGGTCGCTGCCCCGGACCTGATCCGGGGTCTCGTGCGTTCGGGGGGTTGACCATGATCACCACCGGCACCTGCATTGCGGTCAAGATCGGTTCGGCCCTGTTGGTCGATCCGGAAACCGGTGGCCTGCGTGCGGCATGGCTCGCGGCGCTGGCAGACGATGTCGCAACCCTGCGTGCCAACGGCAAGCGCGTGGTGCTGATCTCCTCCGGGGCCATTGCGCTGGGCCGGGGCGTCCTGGGCCTGCCGCGCAGTGAGTTGGCGCTGGAACAGGCGCAGGCGGCGGCGGCGGCGGGGCAGATCGTGCTGGCCCGCGCCTATGCCGAGGCTTTCGCGCCCCACGGTATTGCCGCGGCACAGGTGCTCCTGACCCTCGATGATACTCGCCACCGCCGCCGATACCTGAATGGCCGCGCGACCATGGCGACGCTGCTCGATCTCGGTGCACTGCCCATCGTCAACGAGAATGACACGGTCGCGACTGATGAAATCCGCTATGGTGACAATGACCGCCTGGCGGCCCGCGTCGCCGTGATGGCGAGCGCCGACCGCCTCATTCTGCTGTCCGATGTGGACGGCCTCTACACTGCCAATCCTTTTACCGACCCAAGCGCAACCCGGCTGGAGCGCATCGAGGCTATCACGCCCGAGATCGAGGCGATGGCGGGAGGCGCTGCCTCGGCGCTGAGTAAAGGCGGCATGAAGACCAAGATCCTTGCTGCTAAAACTGCGATGCAGGGCGGTTGTGCCATGGCGATTGCCCACGGCGATGGTCAGAACCCGCTCAAGGCGCTGGCCGAGGGTGGCCCTTGCACCTGGTTCATTCCCCCGAACGACCCGCCCAATGCACGAAAACAGTGGATCGCGGGCCTCAAACCCGCCGGAACGCTGGTAGTGGATGAGGGCGCGGCGGCAGCGTTGGCCTCGGGCCGCTCGCTGCTTCCTGCCGGTGTCCACACGGTGATCGGCGGTTTCGAGCGCGGCGAGGCGGTGACGATCAACACGCTAGACGGCAAGACCCTCGGCGCGGCCCTCTGCGCCTATTCCGGTGACGATGCGCGGGTCATTGCGGGCAAGCGCACGGGCGAAATTGCAGCCATACTCGGCTATCCCGCCCGCCCCGCCATGGCCCACCGGGATGATCTCGTGCTATGGGATTGAACAAGGAGGAGGCCGATGAGTATTGCCGTAAAGGTCCACAACCCGCCCGCAACCTATCAGGATGTGCTTGATGCGCCCGAGGGGATGCGAGCTGAGATCATCTATGGGCAGTTGAATCTTCAGCCTCAACCCGCGTCACCGCACCAGAGGGTCACGAGCGTCCTTGGTGGCAAGGTTGGCGACCCCTTTGACTACGGCGATGACGGACCGGGGGGATGGATTATCCTTGATGAACCGGAACTCCACCTGAACGAAAACATCGTCGTCCCGGACCTCGCGGGCTGGCGGCGGGCGCGGATGCCGGTGATGCCCGAGGCTCCTTATTTCACCCTCGCGCCTGATTGGGTTTGTGAAGTCTTGTCGCCTTCGACCATGCGCCATGACCGGATCGAAAAGCGTCAGATTTATGCCGAGGCC
>CALGNO010000257.1 GCA_937958625.1 uncultured Neomegalonema sp. | reverse complement strand
AACGAGTGTTTACGCCGCCTCGCTCGCCTCTTGCCGCCGCCACATCTCGGCATAAGAACCGCCCTGCGCCAGCAAAGACGCATGGGGGCCGCGCTCGATGACATGGCCGTCTTTCATCACGAGGATTTCGTCGGCCTCGACGATGGTCGAAAGACGGTGAGCGATGGTGACGACAGTGCGGTTTTCGGACAGGCGATGCAGGCTTTCCTGAATGTCGCGCTCAGTGCCACTGTCGAGGGCCGAGGTCGCCTCATCAAGGATCAGGATCGGCGGGTTCTTGAGGATCGCACGGGCGATGGCCACACGCTGTTTCTCGCCGCCAGAGAGTTTTAGGCCGCGCTCACCGACCGTGGTGTCATACCCCTCGGGCAGGCCGATAATGAAATCGTGGATCGCGGCGTCGCGGGCCGCCTGCTCGATCTGCTCGGCGGTCGCATCGGGGTCGCCGTAGCCGATATTATAGCGGATGCTGTCATTGAACAGCACGGTATCCTGCGGCACGACACCGATATTCTGGCGCAGGCTTTCTTGCGTCACGTCGCGCAGGTCCTGCCCGTCGATGGTAATCCGCCCGCCGCTGACATCATAAAATCGGAACAGCAGCCGCGCGATGGTCGATTTTCCCGCCCCGCTCTGGCCGATAACGGCGATGGTCGCGCCGCCCTCGGCAATGAAGTCTATGCCCTTCAGGATCGGACGCTCGGGGTCATAGTGGAACCGGACATCCTCGAAAGCGACGCGGCCCTCGGTCACGCGCAGGGGGCGGGCACCGGGCTTGTCTTGCACCTCGGCGGGTTGTTCTAAAAGGGTGAACATGTCGCCCATATCGATCAGGGATTGGCGGATTTCGCGATAGACGGTGCCGAGGAAGTTCAGCGGCATCGTGATTTGCATCATCAGGGCGTTGACGAGCACGAAATCACCAACCGTCTGCGTGCCCTCCAGCACCCGGTTGGCGGTGAAAATCATCACGAGGCCGAGGCCGATGGAGATGATGATCGACTGGCCAAGGTTCAGGAAAGCCAGCGTCGTCTGGGTCTTCACCGCCGCGTTTTCATAGCCGATCATCGCGCCCTCATAGCGGTCGCTCTCCCGGCGTTCGGCGGAGAAGTATTTTACGGTCTCGTAGTTGAGCAGCGCATCGACAGCCTTCTGGTTCGCGTCGGTGTCCTTCTCGTTCATGTCCTTACGGATTTTCACCCGCCATTCGGTGACTCGGAAGGTGAAGAAGACATAGACAACGATGGTGCCGATGATGACCGCGAGGAACCATGGCCCGAAATGCCACGCGAAAATCCCTGCGACCAAGGCCAGTTCCAGCACCAACGGAATGATCGAGAACAGCAAGAAGCGCAGCAGAAACTCGACCCCCTTCACCCCGCGCTCGATAATCCGGCTCATCGCGCCGGTCTTGCGCTCCAGATGAAAGCGCAGGCTGAGGGCGTGGACATGGCGAAAGGTGCGGATGGCAAGGCGGCGCAGGGCGCGCTGGCCGACGCGGCTGAAGACGGCATCCCTTAGCTGGGCGAACAGGATCTGCGCCACCCGCGCCGTGCAATAGGCGGCAACGAGGGCCACGGGGGCAGCGATGAACGCGATTTGGGGTATCTCGCCGCCCTCCATCGGGGCGATGGCATCGACGGCGTATTTATAGAAAAACGGCGTGATGACTGTCGCGACCTTGGCGAGGATCAGAAAGAAGACCGCCGCCACGACGCGCAGCTTTGCGCTCGTCTCACCCTCGGGCCAAAGGTAAGGCACGACCTGACTGACCACCGACCACTCGGCGGCCCCGTCGGTATGTTGCCGCCCTTTCAAGCCGCGCATGGGGAGGGGTTGTTCTTGGACATCCAAGCGGCATGTAACGCATTTCGCCGCAAATACCAGAGCGCCCTGCCCACTCTAAAGGAAGCGTGCAGCAACATGAGAACTTTAGAGAACGAAACCGCTGATCCCTATTCGGGCTTGGCCTTACGTTTCTGAAGGTCTCGTAATGTGCAGCCTTCGACAATCGCCGACATCGCCTCGGCTATTCTTTTTCGTTGTGTGGGGTCAGTTTTCGCCGAGGCCACATGGAATGTGAACATGCGTTTTTTGCCTGCGGTCAGGTTGTTCCAGTGCCTCGATGCGATTTCATCTGCGTCGATCGCCCGTTGCAAGGCCTCCGGAACGTCGACGAAATCCTGATCGTCAACCCGGAAGCGCATTTCCACGGTATCGCCGACATCGAAGCCGGTTTGCTTTTTGATCTCGGGTGAAACGATGAAGTAGCGCCGCCCATCGCCGACCGGCATCCAAGCCCCGCGAACCGGGACTTCAGCGATTTCGCCTTCGACACGCAGTCTGGGAAACTCGCCAAAGGGCAGTTCATGCTCAAACGACAGCGGCATGAACAGAACCTTGTAGGTGATGACGCGAGACTTCCCCACGCCATGGAGGGAAATCGCGGCCTCGAAATTATGGGTGTAATAGCTCATTTAAGCCGCCCTCGCGCCGCATGGGCGGCACTCACCCGAAACCGCATCGGCTTAAGCAACTGTCCAGCCAACCCGCGCCATTAATTTTAACCTGCACGGCAAGGGGACTTTCAGCTTGCCGTATCAGTTGCAGCAAAGTCCTTTTCATAGACATTGCCATCGGTATCGACGGCCTTCACCGAAAAGCCCTCGGCGTCGGTCGGGGTGTATTTGAAGCGGAAAACCGGGTCTTCGCTGATCGAAATGCCCGCGGTCATGCGGAACAGCATTTCGTCGCCCTGCTTCACTTCCATCGTATCGACGAAAAAGGCGGGGATGAACAGTTGCGTGACCTGATTCATCTGCATCCCGGAGAAATTCGGATGCCGCACCATGACTTGTGCCTCGGGCCGCGCATCGGCACCCGGCAGCACGGCTTCAACGGTATCAGCGCCAAAGAATCGCATTTTCATCTTTCCGGCCTGCGCGATGGAGCTTTCCATATCTTTCAGGGCCGGGGCCGAACAGCCGCCCGATGCTTTCACGAATCGACCGGCCATATAGAGATTGCCGTCCGACGCCTCGGCAATGGCGCGGATGTTGGAATAGAGGTCAACGCGCACGCGGGTCTCGAAATCGAGCTGGCCCATGGACGGCCCGAACTCGAACTCGCCGACAACCGGCACCGGGTTTTCATCGACCACGATGAACAGTTTTTCGATAGTCAGATCACTGTCCGCGTTCTGGGTAATCTCGACCGGGACGATGGCGGCATCATGGGCACGATAGGGCGCCTCGAGCGTAAACAGCGCCGAGCCGTCCTTGATCTCGCGGTCGCCGACCACATCGAATTTGAGGCTGGGCCATGTCTCGCCGGGTTTCAGCGGGTTTCTGATTTCCTCCGCCAAGGCCGGTGCCGCGAGACATACTGACATGAGCGCACCGAATACGGCTGTCCTGAAAGCCATCGTCATCCTCCCAAAAATCGTTTTTTCTGGTCTTTTGCGCAATTCTACCTCGAAAAAGCGGAAAAAGTCACGACAATGATCCGTGAGGCCGGGTTTTGGCCCTTTCTGGAGAGCGCTGATGTATGAGCTTGTCGTGCTTACCTGCCTTGCCGCCGATGCGCCGCCGGTATGCGCCGAACGCCTGTTGCCATCGGCGGAACCGCTGACCGAAGCGGCGTGCGCAGCGACGGCGGATCAGCGGGCGCAGGCATGGGCAGAGGCGCATCTCGACCTCGTCCTGAGCGAGCCGCGCTGCGCCCTACGCGCTGAGACTGGGCCTGTCCTTTCGCTGGAGCAGGTTGCACCGGGGGTGTTTGTTCATACCGGCAAGATCGGCATCCCATCGCCTGAAACCGGGGCCGACCTCGCAAACCTTGGCATTATCGTGGGCGAGGAGAGCATCTCCGTCATCGACGCGGGCGGGTCTCGCGCGGTCGGCGAGGCGTTCTATCGTGCCATTCGGGCGATCAGCGACAAGCCGATTGAGGCCGTGCTTCTGACCCATATGCACCCGGATCACACTTTGGGTGCCGGTGTCTTTGCCGAACTCGGGGCCGACGTGATCGGGCATCCAAAGCTGGACCGCGCCCTGCGCAGCCGTGCGGAAAATTACGAAACCAGCCTCGGTGCGCTGCTGGGAGCCGAGGCGTTTATCGGAACGCGCGCCGTGTTCCCCACCGTCGCCGCCGAGGACGGTATGGAAATCGACCTTGGCAACCGCCGTATCCTGCTGCGCATCTGGCCCACGGCCCATACCGATAACGACCTGACAGTCTTTGACGCCAAGACCGGGACGCTGTTCGCGGGCGATCTGGTCTTCGATACCCATACCCCCGCCCTCGATGGATCATTGCTCGGGTGGCGCAAGGTACTGGATGAGATCGGCGAGACGGCAACGCGCGTGATCCCCGGCCATGGCGGCCCGGTTCTGGACTGGCCCGCGGGCGGTGCGCCGTTGCGGCGGTATCTCGGGCTGTTGACCGAAGACACCCGCGCGGCCCTCCGAAAGGGCGAGAGTCTTGGTGAAGCAACCAAGCATATCGCGCAAGGCGAGGCCGGGAAATGGGCGCTGTTCGGGGAGTTCAATATCCGCAACGCAACCGCCGCGTATAAGGAGCTGGAGTGGGAGTAGCGCCCCCTACTCCATATGATTCATGATAATCCGGGCCAGCGCGAAGGCGCGTTTCTCAAGGATAACAGGCGTTTCGCAAACATAGGTCAGAGATTGCTGACGTTCGTCAAAAATCCGCGTGTCCCAGTCAATCTTGTCTGCGAGTTCCTCGAAAGCGTCGAATTCGTCATTCGTCTTGTCTTCCTTTGCCTCCATCACGACCAGTTTTTCGTTCAACTCGTCGATCCGCTGCGCAAGGCCGCTCTGACGTTCCGCATAACGAGAGATGCCGCCGATCAGTTGCGCACGCTCGTTGTTGATCCTGTCAAAGGCGTTGGTGAAAAGATGCGCCAACCGCTCGTTGCGGTTTTCGGTCGAAGCCGCCGCAAATCCGGCGACCAGAGTCTCCGCCTCCTCTAACGACGTCCGCCGAACGGCGAGTGCCGCCGCCACGGTCTCGAGCGGATCATCGTTAACGGAACCTTTATCCTCCTCGGATATTATCGGTCCAGACCACATCTGCCCAATGGAGAGATTCGGTACTTTCCGTTGGATACAAGGCCAAGTCGGGTCGTCGAAATTTGCCGCCTCCGCTGGGGAGGAAACCACCAATAGGAGCGAGAGAGCGGCGAAGTCGAAGAAGAAGCGTCTCATAAGGCGTGACCCTGGGTTTGATAATCCTGACCGGCCTTTCGTTTTAGCGTGCATCCGCACGCGCGAAAGGAGCGACCATGATCGAACTCGTTTTTACCGTATGCCTGTTGGCATCTCCCGACAAATGCGAAAGCCGTCATCTTACCTTCGCCGAGAATATCTCGCCGATGCAATGCCTCATGGGCGCGCAGCCGGAACTGGCGAAGTGGAACGCGGCCAATCCGAAATGGCGC
>CALGNO010000256.1 GCA_937958625.1 uncultured Neomegalonema sp. | reverse complement strand
GCCAGTTCAGCGAGTGCATGGAGGCCTATGCCCAGCGCGACGTCGATCTGGCGATGGCGGTGTGGAAGCGGGATGAGCAACTCGACCTGCTTTATAACAGCCTGATGGGCGATATCATCGCCGAGATGGAGGGCACGCCGGGGCAGATTCCGCTTTATACCCAGACCATGTTCATCTCCAAAAACATGGAGCGGATTGGCGACCACGCGACCTTCATCGCCGAGATGACGTACTATATCGTCACCGGCGCGCCGCCCGCCGAGGACAGGCCCAAGGGGCCGCCCGATGGTCTGTTTGCGACCGCGAAATAACCGGGCGTCGAGGTCATGACGCCCCGTATTCTGGTGGTCGAGGATGACGAGGCCCTTGGCCCCATGCTCGAATACAATCTGGAAAAAGAAGGCTTCCTGCCGGTTCTGGTGCCCGATGGCGACGAGGCTCTGCTGAAACTGGCCGAAGAGACGCCGGACCTGATCGTGCTGGACTGGATGCTGCCGGGCACCTCGGGGATCGAGATTTGCCGTCAGGCAAGGGCGCGCCGCGAAACGCGCTCGACGCCGATCATCATGCTGACCGCGCGGGGCGAAGAGGGCGACCGCATCCGGGGGCTGGATACCGGTGCCGATGATTACATCACCAAGCCGTTTTCCGTCAGTGAGTTGATTGCCCGTATCCGCGCGGTCCTGCGCCGGGCCTCGCCCGCCGAAGAATCAGACATGCGCCGGTTCGGCGACATCACGCTCGATCTGGACACCCGCCGGGTGCATCGCGGGGACACCGAGATCAAGCTGGGACCGACCGAGTTTCGCCTACTTGATTGCCTGATGCGGCGACCGGGCCGGGTCTATAGCCGCGAGCAATTGCTGGATATTGTCTGGGGACGCGATGTCTACGTCGATGAACGCACTGTCGATGTGCATGTCGGTCGGTTGCGCAAGGCGCTCAACAAGGGCGCAAAGCCGGACCCGATCCGCACCGTGCGCTCCGCCGGATATGCCCTTGATGAGACATATCCGGGATAGGCCGTAGCGCGCCGTTCAGCTCGCCGTTTCGTCCAGCCCGTGTTCGGCCAGCTTTTGCTTGGCCTTGCGTCCGACGATGACGGTGACCGCGAGGGTCGCGATGATGCCGACGGCGAAGAAGACGTATTTGAGCGTCGAGGTCTGCTCGCCCGCCGCCGCGCTGCCGCCCAGCGATCCGATCCAGATATAGAGCAGCGTTCCGGGCATGATGCCGAAGAACGTGGCCAGCAGATACGGCCAGAAGGCCACGCCGGTCGTGCCCAGCATCCAGTTTTGCAGGCTGAACGGCACAGCCGGGGACAGGCGCAAGAGCCCGACGATTTTCCAGCCGTCTTCTTCGATGGCCGAGTCGATGGCCTTGAAGGTCCGATTGCCCTCGGTTTTTGTCTGCACCCAGTCGCGCACGAGATACCGCGCCGCCAGAAATGCCGCCCCCGCGCCGATGGTTGCGCCGACGACGACGATGGGAAAACCCCAGAGGCCAAAGGCGAGACCCGCGGCGAGGGTCAGGAACGATCCCGGGAACATCGCAAGGGTTGCGACCGCATAAATCAGCGCAAACACGACCCAGCCGACGGCACCAAGCCCGTTAATCCATGTTCGGAGGCTTTCGGTCCATTCCGTGAGCGGCAGATAGGAATAGGCGACCAGCAACCCGGCGACGGCTGCAATGGCGACGGCAATCTTCATCCACCCGGCCATACCGCCCCTCATTTCTTCTGATGTTGCAACAGACATCTCGTCATCCTTTGGACCATACCTCTTTCGATGTGTCCAACATAGACAAGTGCGTGTTCAACGGGCAGTCACGTTTGGGCGACGGATTGTTTCGTGACGATTGCCGCCGCCGCTCGCCAAGGTTACACCGCGCAGATGACCGCTGAGATAATTCTGAAAATTGCGATCTTTACGGTGGCGATGCTGTTTTCGCCGGGGCCGAATAATGTGCTGCTGGCCAGTTCCGGCGCGCGGTTCGGGTTTTGGCCCTCGGTGCCGCATCTGCTTGGCGTTGCCCTCGGCTTTGCGGTGATGCTGTTCGCGGTGGCGCTTGGCCTCGGCGAGATATTCGAGCGGTCGGAGGTCTTGCGCGAGGGGCTGCGCTGGGTCGGGGCGGCGATCATGCTGTGGATCGGTTGGAAAATCGCCACCGCCTCGCGCGTCGAGAACCGCGAGGCGCAAAAGCCCTGGAGTTTTGTTCAGGCATCCGGGTTTCAATGGATCAACCCGAAGGCCTGGTCGATCTGTATCGCGTTCGCCGCCAGTTTCATGACCGGAACGTCGCCGGTGATCGAGGCGCTGGTCTGTGCGGTGGTGGTCGCCCTGATCGGCATCGTTTCCGCCGCGATCTGGACCGGATTCGGCAGCGCCCTGCGGCGGTTTCTAGAGACTGACGCGCGGCTGCGGGCGTTCAACCTTGCCATGGGCTTGCTGATTGCCCTGTGCGCCGTCTTTCTGATCTTCGACTGATGGTGGTGCGACTATCCCTCGATCACGAGGGATAGCCTGGTCTTTCGGTCGTGTCAGTGGCCCTCGTGGCTCTTCATGTCATGGGACGCGGCGGCGTCCTCCTCGACGGCGTCCTTGGCCTTGCCGCGTTTTTCGACGTTGAAGGTCACATCGATGCTGCCAGCCTTTTCGAAGGTCAGGGTCACGGTGTTCTTCTCGCCTTCGACAAGGCGCGATTCGAGGCCCATGAACATGACGTGCAGACCGCCGGGCTGGAACAGCACGGTCTCGCCCGCCGGAACCGGAACACCGCCGGTCTGGTGACGCATCTTCATGATGCCGTCGACCATGTCGGTCTTGTGGATCATGGTCATGGGAAAGCCCGAGGCGGCCTGTACCAGCACATCATCTTCCGCGCCGGTATTGGTGATCTCCATATAGCCCGCCGCGGTGGCGGAACCGGGCGGCGTCGCAAAGCTGTAGGGATGCGCGATGGTGATGTCGCCGACGGTGTAGTCATGCGCCAGCGCAGGCAGGGCGAGGGCCATGGCGGGGACGGCCAGTATTCTAGCGAGATAGGTCATTGTGATTCCATAGGAATAATGCGCTCAGGGCGCAGTTTCGGGGCGTTCGGCTGTAATCAGGCGAACAGACCCGGCGGGGCCCTGGCATGGTAGGTCGCAGGGGCCGCGCGGCCCTGATCCGGCGTGCGGAAACCCTGGGCCGGGTCGGCATCGTAGGGGGCTTGGGCAACGGCCTGAAAGGCGCTCGCCGAATCGCTGCACGCGGCCACGAGGCACAGAATGCAGTGGCTTTCCGCCGGGTTATGCGCGCCGTCATCCCCGGCGCACAGCAACCCCTGGGCCGCATAAAGCGCGCGAATGTCGTCCTCGGGCGTCGCCGCATCGACCGGCAGCAACAAACACGCCGCCAGCAGGATCGCCATGACCCTGTGCAGGAGTGTTCCAATGCCGATGCGCGGGTGCGTCAAGTCATGCTCTTTCGTCAGTACCCGCCTGCGTTACCACGTCCGACGATCCAGGCGCCAGTGATCGATGCCCGATTTTGTGAGGCAGCCGCGTGGCGAATCGTAGCTGTCGGCCTCGTATTCATTCGCCTCGGCATCGGGCGTTTGCCGAAAGCGCCTGCCACCAGGGGTCGCGGGCGAGGGCGCGGCGCAGGGGCGTGTCGGTGGTTGCCGGGGCGCGGTTGATATACTCTTCCGCCGCGGTAAGGCTCTGGCCCGTCAGGTTTTTCAGATAGTCCATCGCGCGCTCGACGCTGAAATCGTCGAAATTCGACTCAAGCTCGGTCCATACCGCCCCGCCCGCGTTCCGGTCCGCGCACCACGCGGCCACGCGCTCCGCTATCCCCCTCGTATCCGCGCTTCGTTTTGCGGATGCGAGGTCGACATAGCCGATGCGCTCCGGCGATGTGCGCTCGCGCCGTGCGAGGGCGTCCACCGCTTCATCGACGCGATGCCGGGTGCTGGCAATCGCATGGGTGGGGCAGAGCATACCGCGCGGGTCGATCACGAGGGCGAGGGCCTGGTGACGCTTTGGGGAAATCCGCGAGAACTCCAGCGGCATCGTCGGCCCTTGCGCCATATGCCAGCCGCCGCGCACCGCCGGGGCCAGATCATCGAGATCCCAGATCAGCGACCCGTACCCGAGAATGAAGATGTCCTTCGCCATCCCGTCATCCTAAAGGGGTCTCGTCGCCGGGCAATGTCATTCTGGCAGGCCGGTTTTGGGACATACCGGGCCGAAATCGGCGGAGCGCGGCGGGGTGGCTTGATTCTGTTTGTTGGCTCGGCCCGTGCATCATTTTGGGCAAAAGCGGATGCGATAAGATGACCAAAAACTGTGCACGGGTGTCGCACTTTATGGGCAATAGGATAGAATATTATTATAAATCAAGGGGATGAGTGGTGTAGGGCGCGTCTGTAACATTCCTGACACGGCGCGCGAATGTTCTCGCAAATTCAAATTGCCGACCTTATATATTGTTGTGTCGGGTAGGACGGTGTGACACTGTCCGCCTTGAACACCTGCCATGCGGCCTTGACGGTCGTGGGGATGCTGCGCAGAAAGATTTGTCGCAGCTTCTCGGATTACACTGCGAAGGGAAAGGTCCCGATATGTCTAATTTTTCGAAAATCGTCCGGCGTGCGTCGGCACTTACATGTGTGAGCGCGCTGGTTTCGGGTGCTGCTCTCGCGAGTGACCCCAACGAGTACGTTCTTACGCCGTCTGCGCCTGCTGCCGAAGTGTATGTAGCTCCCGTGACGGAAGTTTACGTCGAGCCGATCCCGGCCCCCGAGGTCTATGTTGCCCCGGTCGAGGAAGTTTACGTGGCCCCCGAGGTCGAAGTGGCCGAGCCGGTCTACGTGATCGAAGAAGTGGCCCCCGCGCCCGTGGATCAGGTGATCTCCGAGCCGGTCGTCACGATCACCGAAACGGTGACGATCCCTGAGCCGGTAGCCTACACCCCGCCGCCTGCCCCTGAGCCGGTGGTTTATACGCCTGCTCCTGCACCGCAGCCGGTTGTCTACACCCCGCCGCCTGCACCGCAGCCGGTCGTTTACACGCCTCCGCCCGTCGCACCGACCGCTCCCGTAGCGCCGATTGCAGCGGCTCCTGCTGCGCCCGTACCCACGGTCGTTCAGGCACCCGTAGCCGCCGTTGGTGGTATCGGCGCTGGTGGCCTCGGTGGTGCTGGTCTGATCGCAGCCGGTGTTGGCGTTGCAGCCCTTGTCGGCATCGCGGCAATCGGTCTTAGCGATGACTCCTCCACGACGACGACGTCGACCCGCGGTGGTGGCGGCGACGACGATTGATTGTCACGGCCAACTAAGGTTGGCGTGACGACTGTCTGACTTTAAACCTGGCACCTACCGGTGCCGGGTTTTTTATTGCCGAATTTTGATGCGGCGTTTTCTTGGAATGGCCAAGGCGAATGCGTGATGGGGATTCCAGAGCGCTGATAAACCTCATTTTCCAGAGCGTTCTGAGGACCATGTGAAATGGTCACCCTCGGCCCTGACCGGCAGAGGCGCGGTCCTATGCCGAGGGTCTCTGACCAACGGCTCGACATGCTCGCGTCGAGCGCGGGCATGACTGATCTACGGGGCGTTCGGGATATATGGACGCGCAGTCGTCTTCCCCTGCGCATGGAGGCGAGGCGGCCCGTGGCCGCTCCTGTCTCATCCCATCAGCTTGCGACCAAGCCAGAGATAGGCGCGGGCAGGCAGGAAGCGCAGGGTTTTCAGCATATAGGAGAACCGGCGCGGGAAGGTGATCTCGAATTTCGTCGTCGCCAGCCCATCCACGATGCGGTCGGCGGCGTCGCCGGGCTGCATCAGGAACGGCATTTCGAATTCGTTCACCGATGTCGCATCCGTCTCGACGAATCCCGGACAAATCAACGAGATACGCACACCCGCCGGGTGCAGATCATAGGCGAGCGCTTCGGCCATATTGATCAGGGCGGCCTTCGTCGCGCCATAGGCCGCCGCCTTTGGCAGCCCGCGATACCCCGCGACCGACGCCACGATCCCGAGGCAGCCCGTGCCGCGCTCGATCATCCCGCGCATCGCCGGGGCCAGCCCGTTCACGACCCCTTGCAGGTTTACGTCGAAATGCTTTGCGGCGTCTTCGACATTGAATTCATGGGCGGTCATCGGGATGTAAACACCGGCATTGAGGATCGCGAGGGCCAGCCCCTCCTGGCTCTCGATATGAGCCACGATCTCCTCCATCCGGGCCGGATCGGTCACGTCCCCGGGCATGGCGATCATGGCCCCGTTGCTTTGGGCGGCCATGGCCATCAGCTTGTCGTTGCTGCGCGCGGTGATGTAGACACGCCAGCCGTCGCGGGCGAGGCGCTTTGCCGTTGCCATTCCGATACCGCCGCTGGCCCCGGTGATCCACGCCGCGCCGTCTTCGGGTTTTGGAATATACGTGCGTCCCCACTGGCTCATGATGCGAAGCCTGCGAGCGAGCTGCTGCCGGGGGCCTGGGTGTAGACGCCCAATTCTCCGCCCGCATCGAACGAGCAACCGGTCCAGTCGCCGGTCGTATCGTACCAGAGTTTCACGGTGTATTCTCCATTGTCGGTCACATTCCAGGCGCGCGAGCCCGCGGGTGCCTGGGGCGGCGGCGCAATTTCGGTGGCGGTGACAGCGAACAGCTTGCCGCTCTGGGTGCTGATCCATGGCGAGACGCCGAGGCAGTCCCTGCGCCAATAACTCGTGGGGACGCTGGTGCCCGGTGCCGGGCCGCTATAGCCCGAGCCGTCGATCTGGAGCATCTCGCCCGACCGAACCGCCTTGACGTATCCCCGGTCGCCATCGTCATTCGAGCGCGCGTCGAAGGATTGCAGCAGGCCGTTGCGATAAACCTCGGTGTAGCTCATTTCATAGCGATACGCGGTAATGCCCAGAAACTTCACCGCAATGTCGATGTCGGTTTGTGCCCGCACATCGGCCCCGTCGCGGGTGACGTTGACCCGGTGCACGCCGATGTCACTGCCTGCGCGGGTGACGCGAAAGCTGCGGCTCGCATTCGCGGCGAGGGAGGGCAGGGCGATCAGGGACGCGGCCCCTCCGGCGAGAAGCGAGCGGCGATCCGGCAAAGCTGTCATAACTGTCCTCATCATCAGGCCGAAAACGCGTCGGCACGGCTCGTGTTCCGGCCCGCGACGAAAATCTTTGCGCATTCCGGACAGGGCCTTACATCTGTTGCGACCCTCGAGGAGAGCAAGTGCCATGTCGATTTACCGATCCGTCCCCGATGCCGTGGGCCATACCCCGCTGATCCGTTTGCGGGCGGCGTCCGAGGCAACGGGCTGCGATATTTATGGCAAGGCGGAGTTCATGAATCCGGGCCAGTCGGTGAAGGATCGCGCCGCGCTGTGGATGATCCGCGATGCCGAGGCGCGCGGAGCGCTGAAACCCGGCGGCACGATTGTCGAGGGCACGGCGGGCAATACGGGTATTGGCCTTGCGGTCATTGGCTCGGCGCTGGGGTATCGGTCGGTGATCGTGATCCCGGAAACCCAGACCCAGGAAAAGAAAGACATGCTGCGCCTTGCCGGGGCGGAGTTGGTCGAGGTTCCGGCGGCTCCCTACAAGAACCCCAATAACTTCGTGCGGTATTCCGAACGGCTCGCGCAGAAACTGAACGAGACCGAGCCGAACGGGGCGGTCTGGGCGAACCAGTTCGATAATACGGCAAACCGTCAGGCGCATATCGACGGCACCGGCCCCGAAATCTGGGAGCAGACGAGCGGCAAGGTCGATGGTTTTATCTGTGCGGTCGGCTCCGGCGGTACGCTGGCGGGGGTCGCCCTGGCGCTCCAGCCCAAGGGCGTCACCATCGGCCTTGCGGATGTCGAGGGGGCCGCGATCTACAGCTATTTCGCCCATGGCGAGTTGAAGGCCGAAGGGTCGTCGATTGCCGAAGGGATCGGACAGGGGCGGATCACCGCCAATTTGGAGGGGTTAAAGGTCGATCACGCCTATCAAATCCCGGACTCTGAGGGGCTGCCCATCGTTTTCGACCTGCTGCGGGACGAGGGTCTGTGCATGGGGTTGTCGACCGGTATCAACGTCGCCGGGGCAATCCGCATGGCGCGGGAGATGGGGCCGGGCAAGACCATCGTGACCATCCTGTGCGATTACGGCACCCGCTATCAGTCAAAGCTGTTCAATCCCGCATTCCTGCGCGAGAAGGGGCTGCCCTGTCCCGACTGGCTGGGGGCGCAGCGCAGCGATATTCCGTCGGTCATGGCTTGACACGCGCTGAAAAGATTGGCCGCTCTCTCCTCCATGTCCATCCTTCGAGACGCCGCTGAAGAAGCGGCTCCTCAGGATAAGGTCTGATTTAAAAACAAGCGCTTCCTCATCCTGAGGAGGTCCGCAGGGCCGTCTCGAAGGATCAATGTGACCAATGGATCATCGGGGCCGTTGGCCTGACGCGCAGGGCTGTCGCTACGCAGGTTTCTTGCGCAATAGCCAGAGCGAGACAGTGAGAGCCTGTCCGTCGCCTTTATCCTCGGCGGGGATTTCGCGATAGTCATCGGCGGTCATGCCCGCCGCCCGCGCCATTTCCTCAACCTCGCCCCGGGCAAAGCCGAGCCGTCGATGGGCGTGGCTGTCGCGCAGGATTTCGGCGTCATGGGGTGCGAAATCCACGACCAGCAACGGACCGCCCGGCACCAGAACCCGCGCGGCCTCGGCGATGGCAAGCGATGGCTCGACCAGAAAATGCAGCACTTGGTGCAGGATTGCGCCGTCAGCGGTGCCTTCGTCGTCAGGCAGGGCCAGAATATCCTCCTGGCGCAACTCCACATGGGTCAGGCCGATGGCGGCAAGGCGCGCGCGGGCGAGGGCCAGCATTGGCTGGCTGACGTCGTAGCCGATGCCGTGGCGAAACCGGTCGGCGAAGAGTTCGAGCATCCGGCCCGTTCCGGCCCCGAGGTCGATCAGCCGATCAAACGCCTCTCCTTCCGGCACGAACAGCGCGCGGGCGGCGGCCTCGACGGCGGCTTCGGGCGCGTGCATCGAGCGCAGGGCATCCCATTGCCGCGCGTTTTCCTCGAAATAGGCGTCGGCGAGCTCTGCCCTGCGCGTGCGTACGATTTGCAGGCGGCTGCCATCCCGTTCCAGCATCGGGTCCGAGGCCGACAGGGTTTGCAGGGCCAGATTGGCCAGTTCGGCACCAAAGCCGGTGCGGGACAGGCGGAAGAATGCCCAGCTTCCCTCCCGGCGGCGTTCGATGAGGCCCGCATCGGTCAACAGCTTGAGATGGCGGGAGATTCGCGGCTGGCTTTGGGCCAGAACCTGGGTCAGTTCGCTGACCGCCAGTTCATCGCGGGACAGGACGTGCAAAATCCGCAGACGGGTTTCCTCGCCCGCAGCGCGCAGCGCGTCCAGCACGCCCTCCAGTGTCTCACCCGCCTGCATGGTGCGGATATGACTCGACAAATGGCCCCGGCGCAAGCGATCTGGCCGCTTATATTACTTTGCGTTGATGTTGAATCGACAGCCGCGCCGAGAGTGCAGGCCTTTCGATGCGTTCAGCGGCTCAAGACAAACGCAAAGCGCTTTAAACCCGTCGTTTTGCATTCGGCGAGCAAATTGCAATTGCCTCAATCTACTGACCCGCTAGGTTGGGGTATGTGATGGCAACGGACGGGACAGCGTAAAATGAGTGTATCAGCTTTCAGGCAGGGGCGTCGCCTCTTGGCGGCGATGGCAGTAACGGCGCTGGCCGCCTGTTCGGGCGGCGCGATTCCAACGCCAGCCGACCCTGATCCGATCCAGGGTTTCAACCGGGCCATGCACGGGTTCAACAAGGGCGTCGATACGGTTGTGCTGCGTCCGGTATCCCAAGGCTATGGCTATGTGGTGCCGCAGACCATCAAGCATGTCGTGCATAACGAACTGCGTTTCGTGCAGTTGCCGGTCAGCTTTGCGAACAGTATGCTTCAGGGTAGTGTAAATCGGGCGGGGCAAACGCTGGCGCGGTTTTTCGTGAACGGCACCCTCGGGGGTCTCGGCGCGCTTGACCCGGCGACGGAAATCGGAATCCCCGAACATGACGAGGATTTCGGGCAGACGCTGGCCGTTTGGGGGGTTCCGTCCGGTCCCTATATCGAACTGCCTCTGCTTGGGCCGTCGACCGTACGGGATACATTCTCGCGGGTCGGGGATGCGGCGATGGACCCGCTGACCTATATCGGCAGCGGTTCGCGCACGGCGATTGCGACGGCGTCCGAGCGCCCGGTGCGCATCATCGACGCGCGTAATCGGTTTGGCCGAATCATCGATCAGGCGCTTTACGAAAGCGATGACAGTTATTCGACCGTCAAGAATGCGTACCTTCAGCGCCGCAGGGCCGCCATATTGAACGGTCAGGTTACGCGAGACATACTTCCGGCGATCTATCAGGAGTCGGAACCATTCTGAACGCGGTGACTTGACCGTGCTCACGGGGACAAAAAGGGGATTGTCATGAAGCGTCGTTCTTTGCTGACTTTTGCGGCGGCTGGTCTGGTGGCGATTTCGCTGAATGCCGGTCATGCTCTTGCGGCATCGCCGGAGGGTGCACGGGCACTGGTCGAAAATGTGAGCGTGCGGCTGATCGACCTGATCAAGCAGCCGGGTCCACCGCAATCGAAGGTCGGCCCGCTGAAATCGCTGATGGAAGAGACCGTGGATGTGCGTCAGGTCGCCGGGTTCGCCCTTGGCCGCTATGCGCGCGGAACGTCGCCTGACCAGCGTGACCGCTATGTCGCGGCCTATTCCGATTATATCGCGCGGACTTATGCGGACCGATTCTCGGAATATGGCGGTGAGACCATCCGCATTACCGGCGCTCAGGATTTCGGCAGCAAGGGCATCTTCGTCAACAGCGAAGTGATGTATAATGGGCAGCCGGTCCGAATTGGCTGGCAGGTCCAGGACAATCGCAGCGGCCAGATGAAGATCGTCGATATCAATGTCGATGGCCTGTCGATGGCCGAAAGCCAGCGGGCCGATTTCACCCGGATGATTTCGGGCCTGAACGGCGATGTCGATGCGTTCATCACCCAGCTTCAGTCGCTCTGACCGACCACTTGGCTGATCGTCAGCTTGCAAATGCCATAGCGCCTCTCATCCAACGGTGAGAGGCGTTTTTCTGTTTCGACGGTTTGATCCGCGTGGGTTTCGTGGATCACGACTGCCCCCGGTGCCAGCCAGCCGCCCTCCAGCGCCGAGGCGATGGCCCGCGCGCCGAGGTCGGTATGATAGGGCGGATCGAGGAACAGGAAATCGAAGCCGGGTCCGCGATTCTCGCCGAGGCGTGTGGCATCGCGGCGATAGATTTTCGTCTGGCCGATGACGTCGAACGTCTCGATATTCTG
>CALGNO010000255.1 GCA_937958625.1 uncultured Neomegalonema sp. | reverse complement strand
TCGTAGTCTCTGGCAAGACGCCTGTTTCGAGTGAGCCATGCGAAGGTCCGCTCAACGACCCATCGCTTGGGTTCTGCCTTGAAGGTTCCGACGGACTGCGTGCGGGTGACGACCTCTATGGTCCAGGGACCGGTTTCGGCGACAGCGTTGAGCAGTTTAGGGCCGCGATAGACCCGGTCGGCGAAGATGTGTCGCAGGTGAGAGGACCAGCCTCCGAGCGCGTTCAGGAGCGGGACGGCACCATGATTGTCCTGAATGCTGGCGGCGTGGACCTGCACTTCAAGCAGATTGCCCTGGGTATCGACGATGATGTGGCGTTTGCGCCCCGTCACCCGTTTGGCAGCGTCAAACCCGCGTGCGTCGCCGCCT
This sequence comes from uncultured Neomegalonema sp., assembly GCA_937958625.1. GTDB lineage: Bacteria > Pseudomonadota > Alphaproteobacteria > Rhodobacterales > Rhodobacteraceae > JAHDDY01. Next base: position 35,639 of record CALGNO010000255.1, on the reverse strand, counting down.
TCGGCGGTCTTGATACTCTGGCTGTCAATGACACCGACCGAGGGCATGGATTTGCGGCCGATCCTGCGCCGCTCGCGCCGAACCAGCAGTCGCGCGATGCGCTTCCACAGGCCCCTGTCGCGCCAGGTATAGAAGTAGCGTTGCACCGTCGAACGCGGCGGAAACTCCCGTGGCAGCATTCGCCACTGGCATCCCGTTACCAGTATGTAGAGAACCGCGTTCAATACAGAGCGCATATCGGCAAGTCGTGGGCGTCCCCGCCGGAACGGCTTCGGGATCAGACGCCGCAGCGCCTCCCATTCCTTGTCCGACAAGTCGCTTGCATAGCGCAGATACTTGCGTACATGCTCCCTCCGGGCGCGTTCGCTCCAAGGCATCATACCCTCCTTCGTCATCACAAACGAAAGAGAATCAGATGCCTCGCGAGCCGCCCACACCTTTTTGGGCCAGGCTCTCAGGAGGGCCGAAGGCCCGTCTCGAAGGATATTGCCACGGTGAACCGTCTCAAGCGATTACCCACCCCCGCAACACACCCTCCATTGCCTGTGCGCCGCCAACGTCGTATCAGGCGGGCATCCGCCCTAACCGAGACCTCCCATGACCCAGATCATCGCCTCCCTCGCGGAGATTTCCGAACGTTATGACGCGGTGCTCTGTGATCTTTGGGGGTGTTACCATGACGGGGTGCGGCCCCATGCCGGGGCGGTCTCGGCCCTGCGAGCCTATCGCGAGCGCGGCGGCTTGGTCGCCCTGCTCACCAATGCGCCCCGCCCCGCCTTTTCGACGGCGGCACAACTGGGCCGGATGGGCGCGCCCACCGACACCCATGACACCATCGTCACCTCGGGCGATGCCACCATCGAGGGGATGCGCCGGGGCGCTTTCGGGGCCAAGTGCCATCACATCGGCCCGCCCCGCGACGAAGACCTGTTCGCCGATTTCGAGATCACGCGCGTATCCATGGCCGAGGCCGATTTCATCCTGTGTTCCGGCCTCGACAATGACGAGGTCGAATCGCCCGACGATTACACGGATCGCATCGCCCAAGGCGTCGCGCTCGGCCTGCCAATGGTCTGCGCCAACCCCGATGTGATCGTGGACCGGGGAGAGCGCCGCATCTATTGCGCCGGTGCCCTCGCCGAAGCCTATGTCGCCGCCGGGGGCACCGTGCATCTCTACGGCAAGCCCCATCTGCCGATTTACGAAATGGCGGAGGCAAAGCTGGCGGAGCTGGCCGGAAAGCCGCTCGACCGCGCCCGCATCCTCGCCATCGGCGACGGCCCCGCGACCGACGTGCTGGGCGGGATGCAGCATGGCATCGACACGCTGTTCATTGCCGGGGGGCTGGAGGCTGCCGAGCTGCTGGATACCAGCGGTGCCGTGATGCCCGATGCCCTGCGCGCCTATTGCGAAACCCATGCGGCGGACCCGACCTATACCATCGCGATGCTCGCCTGAACAAAACACTGTCTTTTGCGGCATTAAGACATTAAAGGTCCGAATTATGCTAGGTATCGCAAGATTATTGCGTAAAGCCTCGGAGGACCGCCATGAGCACGCTCTACATCGAAGACCTCGCCCCCGGCGTGGAACGCGGGTTGTCGCGCATTATCACCGATGCCGAGATCGAGGCATTCGCCGTGGCCAGCGGCGACCGCAACCCGCTGCACTTTGATGAAGTCCACGCCGAGGGCACCGTCTTCAAGGGCCGCATCGCCCATGGCATCCTGACCGCCAGCCTGATTTCGGCGGTCATCGGCGAGCAACTGCCCGGCCACGGCGCCGTCTATCTGGGCCAGACTCTCAAGTTCCGCGCGCCCGTGCGTCCGGGGGATCGGGTGGACGTGATCTGCACCGTCCGCGACGTTCATCGCGAAAAAAGCCGGATCGTGCTTGATTGCATCTGCCGCGTCGGGGATACCGTGGTGCTGGAGGGCGAGGCGAATGTGCTTGCCCCTTCGAGGGACCACTGAACGCCGGGACAGGCCTTGCAGATCATCCACGGATATGACGGGCTGAGCCAGGGCCAGCGCGGCGCGAGTGTCGCGCTTGGTAACTTTGACGGGGTTCATCGCGGCCACGGCGCGGTCATCGCCGCCGCAAAGGCGCTGGTGCCCGGTGCGCCCACGGGCGTCGTCACCTTCGATCCGCACCCGCGCCGGTTCTTTCAGCCCGATGCCGACCCGTTCATCCTGACGCCCTTGCCGGTAAAGGCCGCGCGGATTGAGGCGCTGGGTGTTGATTTCCTCTACGTCCTGAACTTCGACGCTGCGCTGGCTGCCATGACGCCCGATGCGTTCGTCGAGACAGTGCTGGTCAACGGCCTTGGTGTCAGCGGCGTGACCACCGGCGGCGATTTCCGCTTTGGCACGAAGCGCGGCGGCGATGCGGCGGTGATGCAAAGCCTTGGCGAGCGGTTCGATATGCGCACCGCCGCACTCGATGAAGTGTTCGACGAAAGCGGTGGCACGGTGTCCTCCTCCGCCGCGCGTCAGGCATTGCGCGAGGGCCGCCCCGAAGATGCCGCCGCGATCCTCGGCACGCCCCATTTGATTCACGGCCCGATACTGGAGGGCGACAAGCGTGGGCGGACCATCGGGTTCCCGACGGCGAATCTGTCCCTCGATGGTATTCTGGTGCCCGCTTTCGGCGTTTACGCGACCACCGCGACTTTTGCGGATGGCAGCGCCGTGCGCGGGGTCGCCAATCTCGGAATGCGCCCGACCTTCGATAAGACCGTGCCGATTCTCGAGGCGCATCTGTTCGATTTCGACCGTGACATCTATGGCGAGACCGTCACCGTCGCCTTGGAGCAATTCATTCGCCCCGAACGCCGGTTCGACGGGCTGGACGCCCTGAAGACGCAAATCGCCCTTGATGTCGAGGCGGCACGGGCGGCGGCGCAATGAGCGATGATTTCTGGAGCGGCCTTGATAACCGCCGGGGCCGCGTCTCGCCCTTCCGCCGGTTTTCCGCACAGGAATGGACGAAATTTCGCGCCGACACGCCGCTCACCCTCAATGATGAAGACGTCGAGCGCCTGCGCTCCCTTGGCGATGATGTCGATCTGGGCGAAGTGCAGCGCATCTATCTGTCGATCACGCGCCTGCTGACCACCCATGTCGAGGCCAGCCAGAAACTCTTCGACCAGCGCGCCCGGTTCCTGAGCCTTACCGGTCGCAAGGTGCCGTTCATCATCGGGATTGCCGGGTCGGTCGCGGTTGGAAAATCAACCACCGCGCGCCTGCTGCACGCCTTGCTGGCCCGCTCGCTCGGCTTGCCGAAGGTCGATCTGGTCACGACAGATGGTTTTCTACGACCCAATGCAGAGCTGGAAAAGCGCGGGTTGATGCAACGCAAGGGCTTTCCCGAAAGCTATGATGTCGGCTCGATCCTGCACTTTTTGTCGGACATTAAATCCGGCAAACCACGGGTAAAAGCACCGCTTTATTCGCACCTGACCTATGATGTTCTGGCGGGCAAGTATCAGACGGTCGATCAGCCGGATGTGCTGATTTTCGAAGGGATCAACGTGCTGCAAGCCCGCGCCCTGCCCCTCGATGGCAAGGCGGTGCCGGTGGTATCGGATTTCTTCGATTTCTCGGTCTATATCGATGCCGACGAAGACGATTTACGCAGCTGGTATATCTCGCGTTTCATGAGCCTGCGTAAAACAGCCTTCACCGATCCAAAATCGTTCTTCCATCGCTATGCATCGCTATCGGACGACGAAGCGTTGGACACGGCAGAAAAGCTGTGGCGAGAGATCAATCTCGTGAATCTGCGCAATACGATCCTGCCCACGCGCCCCCGCGCCGACCTCGTCATGCGCAAACAGCGAGACCACAAGATCGCCGAGGTCGCCCTGCGAAAGCTCTAGAGCGCCCTGATCGCTTAGTGGATCAGTCATGCTCGCGCGTGACGCGAGCATCTCTCGCAGTCCAGCCAGAGACCCTCGGGTCAAGCCCGAGGGTGACCGATTCATATCGTTTTCGAGATATCCCCGCATCAGCGCGACACGCCGCTTTCGTCTTCACGGCCACTCCGGCCCCTCGCGACGGCGCGGAGAACATCGCGGCGGAACCGTCGCAAGTCCGGCACTGCTGACTTGACGGCAAACAGATCGCGATCAAGTCGGGCGAGCGCTGCACGACCCTCAGTCCCGCCCTGACGCTCAATCAGTCGCACCGCCGCCGCCCTGGCCCCCGCCACATCCCCGGCCTTCGTAGCGCGGGCAAGCATCCGCCGATCAGGATCACGCTTCAGGCGCGCGACCAACGGCCCAAACCCACGCCACCTCCGGCGATGGGAACCCGACATCAGAAACGCCAGCCCCCCAAACAACCCGAGGCCAAGGGTCAGCGGCGCGGCCAGTCCGGCATAGCGCAGATAGACCGGATCGCCGCCGCTACGCGCCTCTTCCATTGCATCGACCGATTCCGCGTCGGCCTCCGCCAGAAACGCCGCCACGGCCTCCTCGGTCATGGCGATGCGCTGGGCGGCAATCTCGATGACTTTATGCTCCCGCGTCACCGTGTCGAAATACGGCACCCGGATCGGTTTGAGATAGGCCGAGGGCGGATGCTCGGGCCGGATCGTCCAGCGCCAGAATGCGCGTGTCACCGGACCGCTGGGATAAAGGCGCGTGATGCGGTGCTCGGGATGAGCAAAGACATACGCCCCCGCGGCCCCGAGTTCCGGCATCACCGGCATCTGTTCGGGCCGGATGCCCTTGATCGTGACCGCAATCACCCGCAGCACGCCCTCGCCCTCGCCAAGCTTGTCCGGCGGATTGCTCCAGGCATCGTCGATTGTGATATCCCGCGCGGGCAGCCACCAGCCCTCGGTTTCGGGTTCCGGCTGCGCGGTCAGGTCGATGGCGTCTGAGGTGACATCGTGGTCAAAGCGACGGCCATCATTCGTCCAGAGTTCAAGGCGATGGATGAACGGCGCGACCTCGATATCGCCGGGCCGGTTCGGAAAAAGGGCGATGACCCGCTCGAACTGCACGATCTTTCGGCCTCGGGTGGTATCCTCGGTCCACCTGTCCTCACCCAGTTGCATCCAGTCGAACCCGTCCAGCGACGGCTGGATCAGGTTTTCCCGCGCAATCGGAACCTTATAAGCCCCCGTAATCGTCAGCAGAACCATCTCGCCGACAAAGGGATCAGCCTCCATTTCTTCGAAGGTGATGCTGAGGGTCATGTCCGCAGGATCGACGCTCTGGGCCACTGCAACCGCCGCCGTGACGCAGGCGAGCAGTGTCAGACACAGCAATCGAAGCGCCCTGAATACCCGCGTCATCACCACGCCCCCTCCTCTGTCTCGACACCGATACCAAGCTCTTGGCGTCGTTTCTGTTCGGCCTTCAGACGCTCGGACAGGAACAGGCCGGGTTGATCGAGCATCGTCGTCAGCCACTCGGCATTTGCGTCAATAAACTTGTCATCGAAGATGCGCGAGGTTCGGCGCAGGCCCGCCTCGACGGTGATATTCGGCGCGAAGATGTCGGTAGCCAGCCCATCGGAGTCTGCCCCCGTGCCCATCGCGCGCCCGCCGCCCTGAGCCTCCGGCCCCTCGATGATCGGGCCGTCGCCCTGCTCCTCGATCAACAGGTCCATGCGCGACAGATCCAGCTTCGTGCCGCCATAGACCGATGCGATCAGCCGGAAATTGGCAATCGCGTCGGCATGATCCGGCTCGCGCACCAGCAAATCATCATAGGACAGCAGCGCCTCGGCAAAATCGCCATTGAGGGCGTGGGCCGTCGCGCGATTATACGTCTCATTCGGTCCCGCCCCGGCAAAGGCATCCGCAGCCTCCCCGTGACGGCCTTGCCGCGCCAGTGCCAGTCCCTTCAACGCGGGGTCAGCGACCATTGGCTCGGCAAGTCCCGGCGCGTAAACACGCAGGGCGAGGCGGCCAAACGGCTCGGCCCCGCCGGTCAGCACCGCCCCCAATGCCGCCCCGAGGGCCAGCGCCGGAACAAGCCACCGCCTCATGCCACCCTCCTGAACAGCAACAGCGCGGGCACCATCGCGAGAATCAGCAGCCAGCGCCCGTAATCGCGCCGCATCTGCGCCGCCTGATCCATCGCCTCCAGCCGCCGCTGCATCCCTTGATCGAGGGCGCGGGTTACCGGGAACGGATCGAGCAGGTCGCCCCGCGCCCCGCCCCCCGCTTCGGCCAGCCCATCGACCTCCGCGCGGCTCCGCCCCTCGCCCTGTTGCGAGGGCACATAGACGGTGGAGAGCGGTGCCCCGATCTCCGCAAGCCGCGCCGCCCCCGCACGGGTCTCGGCGTTGATCCCGTCGCCATCGGTAATCAGCACAATATCGCCCAGCACGATCTCCGCATCGATGGTGATCTTTCGCGCCAGTGCCAGCGCGCGCTCGGGCCGTGAACCGGGGTCGGGCATCGTCTCGCCATCCAGAAACGCAATCGTCTGGCCCAGCGCCGCCGCATCCGAAGTGAACGCGCTCGCCAGATAGGCATCACCGCCATAGACGACCAGCGCCACTTGCCGCGAACCAACGCTATCCGCGACCAGCCGCGCGACCGTAACCGCATCGGCGAACCGCCCGCCCTCGACCATCGAGCGCGACAGGTCCATCACGATCACGACCCCATCGAGATTACGAAAGGCAGTCCCGTCAAACCGATCCTTCGCCGGTCCAACCAGCGCCAGCGCGGTCAGCGCCGCGACCAAGGGCGGCAGCCACAGAGTCTGCCGCGCCCCCCGCGACACCTTTCCAAGCCGGTCCAGCGCCGCCATCAACGGCCCGTCCACCGCGCGGTCCCACGCCCCCAGCACCGCCTGCCTGCGCGAGAACAACAGGCCCAGCAACAGAACCGCCGGAATCGCCAACGCCCAGACAGGCCGCAACAACTCGAACCCCCAGAGCGTCATGCCACCCGCCTCCGGTCCAGCAACAGGACCAGCGCGAGAACAAAGGCCAGCAATCCGGGCCATACCCACAGGTCGCGATAATGCTCCGCCGCCGGCCCGTCGCGGGCGTCGGTCTCCAGCCGGTCGATTTCTTCAGCGACCCGGCGCAGGTCTTCGGTCGTCTTGACCCGGAAGGACTCCCCGCCACTGATCCGGGCAATCGCCCGCAAAGTCTGGGTATCAACACCGCCCTGCTGCACCCGCGTCCCCTCGGCATAATCATCGGGACCGAGGGCGATGGTGTGAACCCGCACGCCTAGTTCTGCCGCCAACTGCGCCGCGTCCCGGGGCCGCACTGCGCCGGAATTGTTGACGCCATCGGAGAGCAGGATCACCACCTTCGACCGCGCCTCGGTCTCGTCCAGCCTGCGCAAGGCAAGGCCAAGCGCACCACTGATACCGGTGGCGCGACCCGATATGCCGATCACCGCCTCTTCGATGGCCGAGGCCACCGCCTCGACATCATAGGTCTGGGGCGTCGCAAAATAAGCATCCGACCCGAACAGGACGAGGGCAAGCCGGTCACCCTTGCGCCCCCGGACAAAGGAACTCGCGACCTCTTTCACCACGTCGACACGGGGAGCCTTCGCACCGTTCAACTCAAAATCCGGCGTCACCATGCTGCCGGACAGATCAATCGCCAGAACGATCTCACGCCCCGACACAGGCGCCGCAAGCGAAGGCACCACCACGCGCGGCCCCGCCAAACCGACCACGAGCGAAACCCACAACAGCGTCGGCACAGCCCAGAGCCGCAAGAGCGAGCGCCCCGTCTCATCCCCCGCAAGTCGCCGCGACACGGTCCCCGGCACCACCAGCGCATTGCCCAGCGCCCGTACCGGCGGCAACAGACGCATCACCAGCAGGGGGAGCGGGAAGAGCAGCAAAGCCCAAGGCGACGCAAGACTAATCATCGACGCCCCTATCTCGCGGCCCGACCGAGCGCCGCGCGCAGGTCAGCATCGAAACGCCCGAGATCAAAACGCGCGCCCGGACGATAGAGCGCCTCGCGCAGCCCCTTCCCGGCCCCGTCAGAGAACAGCCCAGCAAAATGCGCATCGAGCCGCCCAAGCCAGTCATCGCCCTCGCCGTCCAGCCCGGCGGCATAGTCCTGAAGGATCGCCGCCCGTGCCGCCAAGCCCTCGGCCCCGGCCTGCGCGCCCACCTCATCCAGTCGTCGCAATGCCCGCGTAGCGGGCGGGATACGGCGGGCGGTCAAGGCCCGGATCACACCGGCAATCGCCCATGCAAGCACCAACCCGATCGCCAGCGCCGCCAGCGCCTCGGCCACCATTGCGGACAGGTCCATCGGCGGCGAATGCAAGTCGCGCAACTCGGCAAGCCGGTCATCCGCCAAAGCGACCCTCCTTCGCCAAATCCGGTGCCTGCGAGGCATCAATGTCGACCACTGTAACCCCAAGCCCGCGCAGGCGTTCAGACAAGGCATCCTCCGCCGCCTCGGCCTGACCAACCAGACCGACGCCGCGACGCCCGGTCACTGTCTCGAACGGATAGGAGCCGGGTTGCGGCTGGCACTCGAACGCATCGCGGATGCGCAGCACCGTCAACTCAGCCCGGTGCGCCAGCGAGGTCGCGGCCAGTTCCAGCCCCTCGCCGGGATCATCAAGACTGCTCGCGAGGCAAACCGAAGCGCCACGCGGCACAACCTCCTCGGCCATCCCCAGCATCTTCGCCAGCGGCTCCGCCGTCGCCGACACCAGCGCCGCACGATGGGCACGAGCCATGCCGCCGATCACGGCGATCATCCCGCGCTCGCGACCCCGCGCAGGCACGATCACCGGCTGATTCCCGCCAAAGGCAATCAGCCCAACACGCCCGCCCTCGCGGATTGCGCGCCACCCGGCCAGCGACAGCCGCTCCGCCGCCGCGACTGATCGAAACACCCGCCGGGTGCCCCACAGCATCGGCGTCCGAAAATCGGCAAGCAACAGCGTCGTCCGGTCGCGCTCGTCCTGAAACGTCCGCACATGGGGCGTACCGGTGCGCGCGGTGGCGTTGCGGTCGATATGGCGAATGTCGTCGCCATCCTGAAACACGCGAATATCCGCCGTCTCAAGCCCCCGCCCGCGCCTCCGCGAGACCACACCGCCGGGCAAGGCCGTCATCGACAGCGGGGCTTCCCCCTCGCGCGCGAGATGGCGCAGGGCCATCAGGCCGTCGATATCGACGGCAACGCCGGGAGCCTCCAACGGATTCACAAGGCTTCGATTTTTGTCAGCAGGCGATCCACGACCCCGCGCGGCGTCTCACCATCGGCACTGGCGCGCCATGTCAGGATCAGTCGGTGCGACAGAGCGTCAGGAGCCAGCTCGCGCACATCCTCCGGCGTCGCATAATCGCGCCCGCGCAGCCACGCCAGCGCCCGCGCTCCGGCGGCCAGTGACAGCGTACCGCGCGGCGAGACCGGATGCTCGACCAGCGCAGAAATCTCCGCGTCACCGCCACGGGTGGCTGTCACGAGGCGCACGATATAGTCCTTGAGTGCGGGCGAGACGTGGACATTCGCCACCGCCTTGCGCGCCGCCAGAACATCGGCGGTCGAGAGCGGCATCGGCGCATCCGCTTCGCCGCCAATCGCCTCTTGCTCAACCAGATCGAGGATCGCACGCTCATCCTCCGGCCCCGGCGGCGTGACAACACTGTGCAGCATGAACCGGTCAAGCTGCGCCTCGGGCAACGGAAATGTGCCCTCATGTTCGATGGGGTTCTGCGTCGCCACGACCATGAACGGGTCGGGCAGGCCATAGGTCTGCCCCGCAACCGTCACCTGCCCCTCGCCCATGGCCTCCAACAAGGCCGACTGGACCTTTGGCGGTGCCCGATTGATCTCATCGACCAGTACCAGCCCGTGAAAGATCGGCCCTTCGACAAATTCGAAATCCCCCTGCCCCGGACGGAAAACCGACGTTCCGGTCAGGTCGGATGGCATCAGATCAGGCGTGCATTGAATACGCGCAAAAGAAGCATCAAGCCCCCCGGCGAGCAGCTTGACCGCGCGGGTCTTGGCCAGCCCCGGCACGCCCTCGATCAGCATATGGCCGCCCGTGACCAACCCGACCAACAGCTTTTCGACCAGCGGTTGCCGCCCTATCAACCCCGCCTCCACCGACCGCGCCAGCGCCGCAAACCGTTGTTGTTCGGGTGTTTCGGGAGTGCTTGCTTCGTCGAGCATAAGACATCCTTGCCATGGCGATTTCTTCACCTTGTCCCAAGGCCGCAGAATCGACAAGCCCCGAGCGACCCCTTGGCGCAGGGCCGCCCCTGTGCTTGAACGACACCATGAGCAAATGTTTCACCTTCACCCACGCCATCACCCGCCACCCCTCGCCAGCGGTCACCGCCGGATTGCGGGCCGAAGATGTGGGCGACCCGGACGCGGCACAGTTCGCCGAGGACCATGCGCACTATGTCGCTGCCCTGCGCGCGGCGGGGGCAACGGTACACGAGCTACCCGCCCTCGATGACTTCCCCGACTCCGTCTTCGTCGAGGATGCCGCCCTCTGCCTGCCTGAAGGCGCAGTGGTGATGCGCCCCGGTGCTCCGTCGCGGCTGGGCGAAGCGGCAGCAATGGCCCCGAGCCTCGCGGAATTCTACGGCGATATTCGCACTATCGAGCACGGCCATATCGAGGGCGGCGACATTCTGGTCACCGACCGCGAAATTCTCGTCGGCCTCTCCGCGCGCACCGATGCCGAGGGCGTCGAAAGCCTGCGAGAGGCGGTGGCCGATTGGGGTCACACCGTCCGCGTGCTGCAAACGCCGCCGGACGTGCTGCACTTCAAGACCGATTGCGGATTGCTCGACGCTGACACCATCCTCGCCACCCCGCGCCTTGCCGCCAGCGGATGCTTCGAGGGTTACCGCGTATTGCACACCGCCGAGGGCGAAGAGGCCTGCGCCAACTGCGTCCGGTTCAACGATGTGGTGCTGTTTCCGCGCGGATTTCCGCAAACCGCCGACATGCTGCGGAGCAAAGGCTATACCCTCGCCGAACTGCCCAATGAGCAAGCCGCGATGATCGACGGCGGCATGTCTTGCCTCAGCCTTCGGTTTACGCCAAGCCCCTGATTGATCCATCGCGTACCGCGCAACCCGAGGAACCCGCCATGCTGCCCCAGATCGCCAACGACGCGCCCTTCACCCTGATCGCCGGTCCTTGTCAGATGGAGACCCGCGACCATGCGATGATGATGGCAACCGAGTTAAAGGCCCTGTGCGCCGATCTCGGCATCCCGCTGATCTTCAAGGCCAGCTACGACAAGGCCAACCGCACCTCGATCCACGGCACCCGAGGCATCGGGCTGGAGGGTGCCCTGCCCGTCTTCGCCGAAATCCGCGACAGCCTTGGCCTGCCCTGCATCACCGATGTTCACGAGGTCGGCCATTGCGCGCCGGTTGCCGAGGTCGTCGATGTCCTGCAAATCCCCGCCTTTCTCTGCCGTCAGACCGACTTGCTGGTCGCCGCCGCGAAAACCGGCAAAGTCGTCAACGTCAAAAAAGGCCAGTTCCTTGCGCCATGGGACATGAAGAACGTCGTCAACAAGGTCCGCGAGGCGGGCAATGACGCGGTCTGGGCCACCGAGCGTGGGGTGTCCTTCGGCTATAACACGCTGGTCGCCGATATGCGCTCGATCCCGACGATGAAGGCACAATGCGCCTGCCCCGTCGTCTTCGACGCGACCCATTCGGTGCAGCAACCCGGCGGCCAGGGCGCTTCATCCGGCGGCGACCGCGAGATGGCCCCCCTGCTGGCGCGCTGTGCAGTCAGTCTCGGCGTCGCGGCGGTATTCATGGAGACCCACCAAGACCCCGACAATGCGCCCTCGGACGGCCCGAACATGATCCCGCTGGACCGAATGCGCGGCGTGCTGGAGACGCTGCAAGCCTTCGACACACTGGCCAAAGGGTTGTAACGCCTCGCAAGGTTTCAGCTTTTTCCTTTTTGCATCCAAGACTATACTGCCAACGATCAACAGGAGAACCGCCATGCGTTCGATCATCCTCGCCGCCGCAACGGCCCTTGTGCTTGGCGGCTGTGCCCAGACCAGCCCCGATGTCTACGGTCCCTATGAAGTCGGCGCCGCCGCCTATACCGAAATGGGCACCGTGGCGGGCGCGAGGCCGGTCGAGGTCTCCTCCCCCGGCGGCACCGGCATCGGTGCAACGGTTGGTGCACTGGCGGGCGGCATCGCGGGCGCACAGATCGGCCCGAGCAGCTACAGCCATCGCGGCCACCGCCACCGCTACACCAGCGCCGCCTCCGCCCTCGGGGCCGTCGGCGGTGCCTTGATCGGTGGTTTGATCGGGGCAGCAATCGAGCGCGACGTAAGCCGCCAAACAGCCGTCGAGTATATCGTGCGCCTCGATGACGGCGCGCTCGTCACAATCGTTCAGGGCGACCGCCCGCTGGCCGTCGGACAGCGCGTTTTCGTACAAACGCCAAACCGGGGCCGCGCCCGCTTAGTGCCCGCCGCGTAAGCCTGAAATTGCGTTCTTTTTTCGTTTCATAAGTCTTCTTGACACAAGTCAGGAACTTAAATAGAACGAATGGCGTAAAGAACGTAACTTGGCGGGAGACGCCCCAAATGCTCACGAAAAAGCAGCACGAATTACTGACCTTCATTGACGAACGCATTCAGGCCACGGGGATTTCCCCGTCTTTCGATGAAATGAAAGAGGCTTTGGGTCTGAAGTCAAAATCCGGCATCCATCGCCTGATTACCGCGCTGGAAGAACGCGGCTTTCTGCGTCGCCTTCCCCACCGCGCCCGGGCGCTTGAGGTGCTGAAACTGCCTGAAAATGCCGCCGCGCGCGCATCGGGCGGCTTCCGACCCAATGTGATCGAGGGCGGACGGGGCCGAGCGGCACCGCAACAGCCTGAGCGCGCCGTCAGCAATGCGGGCGAGTTCCGCGAAGTGCCGATGATGAACAAGGTCGCCGCCGGTATCCCGATCGAGGCAACCGAAGCCCATGCCGACACCCTGCACTTCCCGGCGGCTTATATGCCCGCCTCCGGCGAGCACTATGCCCTCAGCGTCGACGGCGACTCGATGACCGGTGTTGGCATCAATGACGGCGACACCATCGTCGTGCAGCGATGCGATACCGCTCGGTCGGGCGAGATTGTCGTGGCCTATATCCACGAAGAGAACAAGGCGACCCTCAAAACCCTGCGCATGAAGGGCAAGTCGATTGCGCTGGAGGCCGAGAATCCCGAATACGAAACCCAGATTTATGGGCCGGGAGCGGTGACGATCCAAGGTAAGCTTGTCGCCTTGCTGCGCAGTTACTGACCCAGTGAAGAGGGCCTTGCCACCGCGATGCGGGGCGGGCCTTCACTTTGAAAGGTAACAGCGACGGAACTCGCGCCATCAAGAATGCGGCGATCAATGATCGTGCACTCATCCACCGGAGCGGCTTCCAGAAATGCGCGCGGCGCAATGATGATGCGTCGGGCGCGGCAGTCCTCCCTATCAAGGCTCGCGCTTTGCCTGCGCAGCAAGATAACGCCGACACCGCCCGTCGTCTCTCCCTCACATGTCTCGCGACCACAGCGCCAGCGACGGCGCGCATAGGCATCGGCCTGCTCCGTCTCGGCATCCCCATCCCGGCGCAACCATGTCTCGGCGACATAGCCCGACTTCTTCTCGCGGCTGATCCAGAGCGCGCCTTCGGCGGTCCGTCCACCGATCAACTGCGCACGCTCGGCAATCATCAGATCCGGCTTTGGCGTCGCCGCCCAAAGAGACAGCCCCGCTAAAATCGGCAGGATGGCAGCAAGGCGCAACCATCCGCGCCAGATCACCAGCCACAAACCGCCAAACACGACCAGCGCAAGCGACACAGGCGTGCCTCCCGGAACCGACATCGCCGCGCCCTCCCATCCCGCAACGGTCTCACTGACGGCAAGCACATAGCCGATGCCCTCCGCCAAAACCGCGAGACCAATGCCCTCAAGACCAAAGGGAACAAGTACAGCACTGACAATGATCGCGGGCATGATCCACAGGCCCATCACCGGCGTCGCGAGCACATTTGCCGCAAGGCCATACGCGACAAGCCGATTGAAATGCCACGCCGCAAACGGAGCCGTCGCCAGCCCCGCGACAACACTGGTCACGACGGTCGCGACCAGCCCGGTGACGAACCGCTGGCGCAGAGTCTTCGGCCCCGCACGCTCTTGCCAAAAGGGCCGCATCGCCTCGTATCCGGCAACCAAGGCGGCAACGGCAGCGAAAGACATCTGGAATCCGGCCTGAAACAGACTCTCAGGCCGAAACAACAGCACCAGACACGCCGCCGCCGCCAGTCCGCGTGCCGTGACCGCTGGCCTGTCCAGCAAGATCGCGCCAAAAGCAACCGCCGCCATGATAAAAGCCCGCTGGGTCGCAATCCCGAACCCCGCCAGCGCCAGATACGCCGCCGCCGCCAGCAACCCGGCCACTGCCGCAATCTTCCGAATCGGCATCCGGCTCGCAAAGACCGGCATCAAGGCGAGGGCGGCTCGCACGATCCAAAAGCTGAGCGCGCTCATAAGCCCGATATGCAACCCCGAAATCGCCAGCAGATGCGCCAGCCCCGAATCGCGTAACGCCTCGGTGGTCTCGTCTGAAATACCCGACCGATCCCCGACGATCAGGGCCGCCGCCACCGCGCCCCGATCCTCGCCGATCCGCTGCCGCAACCCATCGGCAATCTCGGACCGCAACCGCCAGAGCCACAGGGCCGAACTGTCCGCAGCCTCAACGACCCGAACCCCTCCACGCGCATAGCCGACCGCCCCGATCCCGAGGAAGAACGCCCGTCGCGAGAAGTCGAAGCCACCGGGCGCAGCAGGCCCGCTCGGGGGACCGAGACTCGCGCGCACCGATATAACCGCCCCGATTTCCGGCGCATCTCGCGCATCGACCAAGGTGACACGCACGGTTTTCGGCACCGCCGACGGATGAACGCCCGCGAGGGTCAGCCGGTCCAGCACCACCCGCGGCGCATCGGATCGCGACCGGTCGAGCGCCACGATCCGGCCCGTCACCGCCCCCTCGAATCCGTCGTGCAACACCGGCGCGTCGACCAACGCAATACGCAAGGACGCCGCGCCATAGCCCGCCGCGACCAGCAAGATCATGCCAATGACCACGGCAAGAGCGGTATCGCGCCATCGGTGAAGGGCGATCAGAACGCCGATGGCCAGAACGCTCACCGCCCAGAGCGCGGGCACCGACCCCACGCCGCCCTCGATTCGCGCCCAGACTCCGATGCCGATCAGAACCGGTGCCCACAGGGCAAAGCGCCGCTGTTGCGCGGCCCATATCCGCTTTACGAGGCCATCCCCCTCGGCCATAACGCCCCCGACCCCGTTTGCGCCCGCAAACCGCCTGTTCAGGATCATCACTATGACCGCTCCCGCCGCCGATGCCACCGAAACCCGTCCGGTCGTCACGCGCTTTGCGCCCTCGCCGACCGGCTTTCTTCATATCGGCGGGGCACGGACGGCGCTGTTCAACTGGCTGTTCGCACGGCACCACGACGGCAAGTTCCTGCTGCGCATCGAGGATACCGACCGCGCCCGCTCGACCCCCGAGGCGACCGAGGCAATCTTCGAAGGCCTTAAATGGATGGGTCTCGACTGGGATGGTGAAGCGGTCAGCCAGTTTTCCCGCATCGACCGCCATGCCGAGGCCGCCCGCCAGATGCTGGAGAATGGCAGCGCCTATCGCTGCTATGCCACGAAAGAAGAGATCAACGCCGCCCGCGAGCAGGCGAAGGCCGAAAAGCGCCCGCCCCGCTTCGACAGCCCGTGGCGCGACAAAACCGAGGCTGACTGGCCCGTCGACGCCCCTTACGCCGTGCGCCTCAAGGCCCCGCGCGAGGGCGAGACCGTGGTCGAGGATCAGGTGCAAGGCACTGTTACATGGGGCAATGACCAACTCGACGACCTGATCCTGCTGCGCTCGGACGGGGTGCCGACCTATATGCTGGCGGTTGTGGTGGACGATCACGAAATGGGCGTAACCCATGTCATCCGGGGCGACGACCACCTGACCAACGCGGCCCGCCAGACCCTGATCTACAAGGGCCTTGGCTGGGACACGCCGATTTTCGCCCATATCCCGCTGATTCACGGACCGGACGGCGCAAAGCTGTCGAAACGGCACGGGGCGCTGGGCGTCGAGGCCTATCGCGACATGGGCTATCTGCCGGAAGCAATGCGCAACTATCTCGCCCGACTCAGCTGGTCCCATGGCGATGAAGAGTTTTTCACCACCGAACAGGCCATTGAATGGTTCGGCCTCGATGCGGTCGGCAAGTCCGCCGCGCGGTTCGATTTCGACAAGCTGGAGAATCTCAACGGCCAGCACATCCGCGCCGCAACCGATGCGCGACTGGTCGAAGCCTGTGCCGAGCGTTTTGCAGCGCGGGAGGATCGCCCCCTTACCGAACAGGAAATCACCGATCTGACGGGAGCAATGCCTGGTCTGAAAGATCGAGCGAAGACGCTCAACGAACTACTTGATACTGCTGGATATATCTTTGCGTCTCGCCCCTTGAATATCGAAGAAAAAGCCAGCAAACACCTGACCGATGACACCCGCAAAACCCTTGGTGAATTGACTTCGCACCTGCGGGAAGCTACAGACTGGTCCACCGAACAGCTTGAGGCGATTACCAAAACATTTGCGGAAAATCGTGAATTAAAACTCGGAAAAGTTGCCCAACCTCTCCGCGTGGCATTAACCGGGCGAACGATTTCACCGGGTATCTACGATGTCATGGTGACGCTGGGGCGGGATGAAACGCTGGCACGGATCAGCGATCAAACTCCGACCTGACGGGCATCGCCCGAAAAGTCTGATTAGAATAATCAAGGCAGAGCGCCCCGGGCGCGCCGCCATTTGAAGGAGCCTGCATGACGACGGAAACAGGAAAGACGGCGACCCTGACGGTCGGAGACGAGTCTATCGAGATGCCGATCTCAGACGGCAGCATGGGCCCATCGGTCATCGACGTGCGCCCGCTTTATAAGCACACCGGGCATTTCACCTTCGACCCCGGCTTTACGTCCACGGCGGCCTGCGAGTCGGCTATCACCTATATCGACGGTGACATTGGCCAGCTTCTCTATCGCGGCTATCCCATTGATCAGCTTGCCGAAGACAGCCATTTCCTCGAAGTTTGCTACCTGCTGCTCTATGGCGAGCTGCCCGACAAGGCGAAGCTGGAAGATTTCGAGTATCGCGTGACCAACCACACGATGCTGCACGAGCAGATGACCAACTTTTACAGGGGCTTCCGCCGCGACGCTCATCCGATGTCGATCATGTGCGGTGTCGTCGGTGCCCTGTCAGCCTTCTATCACGACTCCACCGATATTCGTGATCCGCTGCAACGCGAGATCGCGTCGATCCGTATGGTCGCAAAGATGCCGACCATTGCGGCCTGGGCCTATAAATATCACATCGGACAGCCCTTCGTTTACCCGCGCAACGACCTCGATTACGCGTCGAACTTCATGCATATGTGCTTTTCGGTGCCATGCGAGAATTACGAAGTTGACCCGATCATGGCCAAGGCCATGGACCGTATCTTTACCCTGCACGCCGACCACGAACAGAACGCCTCGACCTCGACGGTGCGTCTGGCCGGGTCGTCGAACGCCAACCCGTTTGCCTGTATTGCCGCCGGTGTTGCCTGCCTCTGGGGTCCGGCCCATGGCGGCGCGAACGAAGCCGCGCTGAATATGTTGCAAGAGATCGGCGATGTCAGCCGCATCCCCGAATACATTGCCCGCGCGAAGGACAAGGATGACCCGTTCCGCCTGATGGGCTTTGGCCACCGGGTCTACAAAAACTACGACCCGCGCGCCAAGGTGATGCAGCAATCGGCCAAGGAAGTGCTCGAACTGGTTGGCGTGAAAAACGACCCAACGCTGCAGGTCGCGCAGGAGCTTGAGAAAATCGCGCTGGAGGACGAGTATTTCGTCAAGCGGAACCTCTATCCGAATGTCGATTTCTACTCGGGCATCGTGCTGAATGCCATGGGCTTTCCGACGTCGATGTTCACGGCGATCTTCGCGCTGGCCCGCACGGTCGGCTGGATTGCCCAGTGGAAAGAGATGATCGAAGACCCCGATCAGCGCATTGGCCGCCCGCGCCAGCTTTATACCGGCGCGACCGAGCGCGACTACGTGCCGGTCGAGAAACGCTGACGCTTTTCGCTCAGGGCGGTAAGGACGGACCGCGCCGCCCGGGTCGAGGGCGGCGCATCGCCCTCGCCGAGCGCCTGAAACGCCCTGTCAAAGCCCGCGATCTGCGCATCGCGGGCTTTTTCATTGCTCAAAAGCCCGCTGAGGGCCTCCGCGAGCGGCTCGCCAGCGCAGTCCTGCTGCCAAAACTCCGGCACGATCTTTTCATCGGTGATGATGTTAACCAACGTCCCGGTATCGATGCGGATCATGCGGCGGATCACCGCCTCGGTCAGCCTCGGCATCCGATAGCCGACGATCATCGGCACCCGCATCGCCGCAAGTTCGAGCGTTACGGTGCCCGAAGCGGCCAGCGCCACGTCGGCGGCGGCAAAGGCCGCAAATTTTCGCGCCTCCGCCTGCTCGAACGGCAAACCGCGCGGATCGAGGATGTGGGTTTTTACCGACCAGCCCCGCGCAATCTCGACCAGTTCATCGGCGATCGAGGCCGCAACCGGCACGATCACCTCCAGCCCTTCGACCTTTGCTGACAGCCGGTTGGCCGCATCGCCAAAGGGCTGGCCGAGGCGCGCAATCTCGCTCGACCGACTGCCGGGCGCGAGCAAAAGGACTTTGGCATCATCTGCAATGCCAAGGTCGCGCCGCAGGATTGATCCGGCATCGCCGGGCACCCGCGCCGTGCGTTCGACCACCGGATGCCCGACGAAATCACAGGTCAGTCCTTCAGCCTCGAAATACGGCGGCTCAAACGGGAAAAGCGCCAGCACCCGGTCGAGATACCCGGCCAGTTTGCGCGCCCGCCATGGCTTCCACGCCCAGACGGTCGGCGCAACGTAGTGGATCAGCGCCGTCTCGGGCACGGCGCGCCGCACCCGCTTGGCCAGCATCCCGGAGAAAACCTGCGCATCGATGGTGACGACGGCATCGGGCCGGGTTTCAGTGATCGCAGCCACCGCCTCGCCCAGCCGCCGCCGGATGCGCCGGATATGGGGCAGAACCTCGACAAAGCCCATGACGGCAATGTCTTTCAGCGGAAAGATCGGCTCCAGCCCTTCGGCCATCATCGCCTCGCCGCCCACACCGGATATGCGAACGTCGCCGCCGGTTTCCTCGCGCAGCCGCCTCATCAGCGCAGCGCCCAGCCGGTCACCGGAGCTTTCCCCCGCGAGGATAAAGATATGCGGCGACGCGCTGCTCACTACGGGTTGCCGTCGAGGCCGATCAGGAACAGACCGGCGGCGTCACAGCGCCGGGTGGTCTCGCGCCCGTCGATCACCAGCCCGCCCTCCGCCTCGACCGCAATGCCCGCCAGATGCGCGAGTTCGGCAGCGGTCGCCGTATCAGGCCCGACAGCAGGCAAGTCGATACGGCGATCCTGTCCCCGCTTCGGCAGCTTCACCAACACGCCGGAGCGTTCTTCATCCCGGCGCAAATCAGCGACCCGATGCAACATCATCGCGGTCCCTTCGGCGGCCTCTACGGCGAGGCAGACACCGTTTGCGACGACCACGCCCTGCCCGACATCATGGGGACTGAGGGCATGGAGGATTTCTCGCGCACGGGCGATGTCCAGCATGGCCGTCTCGTCCGGGGCGGCGACCGTCATCAATCCCGCACGGGCGACGATGTCTCCCAGAATCATATCGGGGCCAACGACCCGAAAACCATGTTCTTCGAAGATCTGCGCAATCCCGCTGAGCAGCGCATCGTCGCCTTGCCGAAACAGTTTCGCCACCCGGGGCAAGACTTTTGCACCCTGCCAATCGAACCGAACCCGCGACAGCTGTGGTCGCGCAATCGGCCCCGCCATCGTCACGGTATCACAGCTATGGGCCGTCATCGCTTCGAGCAGCTTGCCGACTTGGCCGAGGCTGACGGTCAGCGGGTCGTAATCGGCGATCCACTCTCCGGCTGCGCCGCCGAGATTGACCAGCAGAAACGGGATGTCATCGCGCAGGCACGCTTCGGTCACCTGACGCGGCAGAGAGCCGCCGCCCGCCAGAATCGCCAGTTTCATCGGCGCGGGCTGCACCTCAGGCAGCGGGGGTACAAAAGCGCCGGTTACTGCCAGCGAGGATGAACTCGACCATATCGCGCGCCGGGCCGCTCTCGGGCAGGGTCGCCTGAATCGCCTCGGCGCGTTCGACCAACTCACCGTCCTTGCCCTCGAAAATCTCGCGATAGGCGGCGCGCAAGGCGTGGATCGCATCCTTAGGGATGCCCCGCCGCTTGAGGCCGGTGAGGTTGAGACCCGCGAGATGCGCGCGGTTACCCATGACCGTACCCGCCGGAATAATATCGCGTTCGACCCCCGACATGCCGCCGATCATCGCATGGGTGCCGATACGCACGAACTGATGCACGGCGCTGAGGCCGCCGATGACGGTAAAGTCACCGACCTCCACATGCCCGGCCAGCGCCGACTGGTTCGCGATGATGACATTGGACCCGACCTGACAATCATGGGCGACATGGGTGCCGACCATGAAGAGGCAGTTGTTGCCGACCCGGGTTACGCCGCCGCCGCCCTCGGTGCCGGGATTCATCGTCACATGCTCGCGGATCGCGTTGTTCTCGCCAATCTCCAGCCGGGTGACTTCGCCGGAAAACTTGAGATCCTGCGGCTCGGACCCGATGGACGAAAACGGAAAGACGCGGGTTCCCGCCCCGATGCTGGTATGACCGGCGACGGCGACATGGCTATCCAGCGCCGTATTCTCGGCAAGGCGCACATGCGCGCCCACGGTGCAATACGGCCCGATGCGGGCACCATCACCGATTACAGCGCCGTCCTCCACCAGGGCTGTCGCGTGGATTACGGCACTGTCGGCGATTGTCATAGTGGCTCCGATACGGGATCGAGATGAGGCAGGTCGGCGGGCGGCTTATTCGGGATCGACGATCATCGCGCTGAATTCGGCTTCGGCAACGACCTTGTCATCCACCTTGCCGACGCCGTTGAATTTCCACACACGGCCTTTGCTGCGCTGGACGGTCACATGCAGTTCGAGCGCCGCGCCCGGTTCGACCGGCGCGCGAAACTTCGTCTTGTCGACGGTCATGAAGTAGACCAGCTTGCCTTGATCGACCATATCGAGGGTCTGGACGACCAGAACCGCCGCCGTTTGCGCCATCGCCTCGACGATCAGCACACCGGGCATGATGGGACGGCCCGGAAAATGACCCTTGAAGAAATATTCCTCGCCCGTGACTGCCTTTTCACCGATGGCGAATTCCGCATTCCGAATATCGCGCACGGAATCGATCATCAGGAATGGGTCGCGATGGGGGATCATCCGCTTGATGCGGTCGAGATCGGCGATTGAGGGCGCATCAGACATCGGCAGGGTCCATCCAGGTCGGCAGGGCGTAGCACCGGTGTTACCGGATTACGTCATTCGGTCAAGCATCGGTACTTTTATTCCGGCACACGCGCGGGCGCGAGCACCAAGGTCGGCAGGACCGCATTGAGGCGTTGCAGCACCTCTTCGGTAACATCGAGGCTATCGGCACTCAGCACGACCTGACTGGTATCGAGCATCAGCTGCGCCTGGCGCTCGCGCATGATTTCCGTCAGAATCGGTGCGATGCGGCGGCGCAGGGTATTGCCCGCCTGCGCCAGCAACCGTTGAAGCTTGCCGGACTCGCGCTGGGCGAAATCCCGGTTGGCGAATACGCGTTTCTCAAAATCGCGCACCCGCTGGGCAAATTCTTCTTCGCTCAGGTCGGCGCGCTCTTTGGCAAGGCTCGCCTCTTCCGCACTGATCTTCTGCGCCCGTTCCGCGATGATCTGTTCCAGTTCGGCGCGCAAGGCATCGGATTGCTCGCGTACACTGATCGCGGCTTCGGAATCGCGTTGAACGCGCTGCATATCGACGACGAGGATGCCAATCGCTGCCTCTGCCTGCGCGAACGCGGGCAAAGGCGTGATGATCAGCAGAAATGCGAGGACGATCTTTTTCAGGAACCGTCCGTGCAAATCAGAACCGCGTACCGGCGCTGAAGCGGAAGAATTCTTCATCGTCGCCGTCTTCCTTGAGGATCGGTGTCGCGAAGTTCAGGCGCACGGGACCGAAGGGCGAGGTCCAGAAGATCGTCGCCCCAATCGCCGCGCGAATCTGTACCGAGTCGTCAACCGTCACTGGATTGTTGTTATTGACTTCCA
The DNA here is from genome assembly GCA_937958625.1 of uncultured Neomegalonema sp. GTDB lineage: Bacteria > Pseudomonadota > Alphaproteobacteria > Rhodobacterales > Rhodobacteraceae > JAHDDY01. Next base: position 13,301 of record CALGNO010000255.1, on the reverse strand, counting down.
GCGGATCACCGGCGGCGGTCTGGTAACTGGTGTCGTCGAGATCCCAGACCGTACCCACGTCGCCGAAAATACCGCCCGCTAGGCCGTATTCCTCGGGCAGTCCGAGCGGGAACGTCACCTCGGCGCGGGCCACACCATAAAAGTTGCCGCCCAGCGTATCGTCGGTGAACTGATCACGCGGGCCGATACCGGCGCTCTCGAAGCCGCGAAGGCTGTCACCGCCGAGATAAAAGCGGTCGGATGCCTTCAGGTCATATCCGCCAAAGGTGTTGATCGCTCCACCCGCGATTTCCAGGCTGCCGACGACCTCGTCGGAAAACAGCGTCGTATAGCCCTTCGCCGATGCTTCGGTCTTGATATAGCGGGCATCCCCGCCAAGCCCGGCAAGATCCTGTTCGAACCGCAGCAGATAACCGCTTTTCGGCTCGGCAATATCATTGCGGCGGTCATAGACCAGCTCGTAACCGATCGAAGATGTCAGGGCTTCGCCCTTGTCGGCCTGGATGAGCGGCGAGGCATCATCAGGGACATCGACAATCTCGTCGAGCGAGATGCGATAACGCGGGCTGAGACGCGAATAGCGCCCGAGCGGAAAACTGACGCGCGGCTGAAAGCCGGTATTCACGATGTCAAAGGACGACGCATCCTGGTTATCCGTCTCGCGCCGGTAGAGGTCGAAACCGACGGCAAGATCGCGATCCAGAAATGCCGGTTCAGTAAAGCTGAGGTCATAGAGTGTCGTGCGACCTGACAGGCGGGCGCGCACACGCAGCGCCTGGCCGCGTCCGAGCAGGTTTCGCTCCACGACGCTGGCCTCGACGGAGACACTTTCAGACGTCGAAAAGCCGACACCGAAGCTCAACTGACCGGTCGATTGCTCCTGCACCTGCGTTTCCACGACAATCCGGTCGGGGGCCGAACCCTGACGCGTCTGCACGTCGACGCCGCTAAAGAAGCCAAGCCCCCGGATTTTCGAGCGCGAACGGCGAAGCTGCAAGGCGTTGAAGGCATCGCCCTCGACCAGTTCGAACTGACGCCGGATAACGCGGTCGAGGGTACGGCTGTTGCCTGTAATGTCGATACGCTCGACGAAAACACGCTCGCCCTCGTTGATTTCGAGGGTCAGACCAACGGTGCTATTCTCGTCATCCTTGACGGGGATCGGCACGATCTCGGTGAACGCGTACCCGCTCTCGCCAAGGCGGAACGTCATTTCGGTGATCGTTTCTTCGATCTCGCGGATATCGTAGGTTTCGCCCTCGCTGAACGTGACGAGGCTGCGCAGCTCCTCGACATCGACCCCCTCGGCATTGGAGACCACATCCACGGGGCCGAAATCGTATTGCTCGCCCTCGGTCATCGTGAAGGTCAGGAAAAAGCCGGAACGGTCGGGCGACAATTCAGCGACCGCCGAGTTCACTTCGAAATCGACATAGCCGTTTGAGAGATAAAAGCGGCGCAGCTCTTGTTGGTCGAGCTCCAAACGGTCGGGATCGTAGGAATCCGTTGCGGACAGAAAGTTGTACCAAGCCGTTTCGTCGGTCGAAATCTCACCGCGCAGGCGGCGGTCGGAATAGGCGCGGTTGCCGACAAAGCGAATGCTCTCGACACCGGTCACCGGGCCTTCATCGATCTCAAAAACAAGATCGACGCGGTTCTGGGGAAGCTCGATGATTTTTGGCTCGACCGAGGCCCCGTAGCGACCCGAGCGGCGATAGGCTTCCAGAATATCCTCGGCGTCCTTTTCGGCTTTGGCGCGGGTAAAGACCCGGCGCTCGCGGCTCGTGACGCCGGCACGCAGGGAATCGTCCGGGATGCGGTCATTGCCCTCGAAGGCAATCTGGTTGACGACCGGGTTTTCATCGACGGTAACGACCAGAACCGACCCGCGTCGGTCGATGCTGACATCACGGAAAAGACCGGTTTCGAACAGCGCCTTGACCGACGCATTGATCTGGGCGGGCGTTGCCGCCTGTCCCTGGCGCACGGTCATATAGGACAGCACCGTCGCCGGTTCGATCCGCTGGTTGCCCTGAACCTCGATCGTGCTGATCTGGCCTCCGGCGGCGCTGACACCCGTGGTTTGTGCCATCGACACCAACGGAACCGAAGCCGCCCCCAAAGCGATACCCAGCGCCACCAGTGACACACCGGCATGACGCCCCACGGTCTTGGAAACCCGTTTCATACTCACTCTCTCCGCCTTGGCAGCGCAGTGCCTGCTCAATTTATCCAGCGTCCCATCTGCGATGACCGGACAGACACTTTATCGGCGTGCCGACTACAATCGGATGACATCGTTATAGGTCGCAAACAGCATCAACGTGATGATGAGCGCGAACCCTATGGTCAGCCCGATTTCCTGTGCCCGTTCATTCAATGGCTTACCGCGTATGGCCTCTATTGCATAAAATAGTAAATGTCCTCCATCCAGAACCGGGATCGGAAACAGGTTTATCAGGCCAATTGACGCTGAAAGCACAGCCATCAGCGTAATAAGGGAGGACGGACCACGCTCTGCCGCCTGTCCCGAGAACTCGGCGATTCGGATCGGCCCGCCGAGATCGCCGACATCACCGCGCCCGGCAAACAGCTCGTAGATGAAGAACACCGTGCCGGACAAAACCCCGTAAGTCTGGCTGACGCCGGTCTCCGCCGCCTCGAGCAGCGAGGCACTTTCGAGGGGCGCATACATGCCCAGCGTCGAAGAATGGGTGACGCCGAGCAGGTATCGCGTGACGATCTCGCCCTGTTCGTCGCGGATTTCTCTCATTTCAGGCGTGGCGGTCACATCGAGCGGCTCGCCATCGCGCAGCAGGCTGATCGTGATCGGCTTGCCTTCGGAGGCCAGAACGGCATCGCGCAAATCTTCGAACAGCGCGATTTTCTTGCCGTCGACGCCCGTTACCACGTCGCCCGCCTCGATCCCCGCCTCCGCCGCGGCGCCATCGGTGCGCACGGACTGGACGATAATCGGCGGGGTAAAGGCGAAAGGCAGGGTCAGGGATGACCCATCGCGCTCGACCTCAACCGAAATCGGCGCGCCATTCGAGTCGCGCGCGGCGACGGCCAGATCGCTGAACGCTGTGACCGGCTGGCCATTGACGGCGGCCAGCTTGTCACCGGGCCTGAAGCCCGCATCCTCGGCCTGAGAGCCTTGCTCGACCTCGTCGATGACCGGACGGTCCGTTGGCATTCCAACGAAATACGCCAGACCGCCGAACAGAAACGCCGCGAGAATGAAGTTGAACATCGGCCCTGCCGCGACAATCGCGGCACGGCGGGGCAGCGAGGCGGCGGGGAACGAGCCTTGGCGCTCTTCCGCCGACATGCTCGCCAGCGCTTCCTCGTCGATGGTCGCGCTGGAAGGGTCGGCATCGCCGCGGAACTTCACATAGCCGCCAAGCGGAATAAGACTGAGTTTCCAGCGGGTTCCGCGCTTGTCCTGCCATCCGAACAGTTCCGGCCCGAACCCGATGGAAAAGGCATCGGATTTCACGCCGCACCATTGGGCGACCTTGTAGTGCCCGTATTCGTGGATGAAGACGACGACCATCAGCACCACGAAGAACGGCACTATGTAATAGGCAACCGGCCCGATCAGCGGGATTTGCTCGAGAAAACTCATTCTGGCTCCGACATCAGGCTAGGACGAAACAACGAGCGGTATGCGACCCACAACGCGGATCGCCCTTTTCCGCGTACATGGTCCATCCATGCAACTGCTGTAGAATTGCGGCAAGGTCAAGGTTTCCGGTCTTCGCGACAAGCAACCCGTCTACACCGGTTTAGTTACCGCTTGGTGTCCCAGAGCGTAATCGAGCCTACCACGCGAAAATCGTCGATCCGGCGATAAACGTCACGAGACCCATGAAAAGGCTGGCCGCGATCAAGCCGTCGAAACGGTCGAGCAAGCCACCATGGCCGGGGATCAGCGAACTGGTGTCCTTGACCCCGTAAAGCCGCTTGGCCCAAGATTCGGTCAGATCGCCGCCTTGGGAGACAATGGCGGTAATCCATGCCATCGCGGCGATCACCGGCAGGCTGCCAGCATCCGCAATCAAGGCAATCGAGACCCCGACGATAACCGCCGCAATCTGTCCGCCGACGGCACCCGAAATCGTCTTGTTCGGGCTAAGCTTGGGCGCCAGCTTCGGACCACCGAGAGACTTACCCGCGAAATAGGCCCCCACGTCGGCGGCAATCACCGTCAGCGGCAACCAAAGCGCGATTTTCAGGCCGTGCTCGAAATCCTGCCGCAGCCAGACGAAGAACACCCCGGCGATGGCGATGGCCAGCAAACCCGGCAAAGTGCGCTTGTAAAACAGTGTCTTGCTGTCCGCCAACAGACCCACGATCACCGTCCCGCCCAGCGCGAGGCCAATCCCGGCGGACAAACTGAACAGATACGTAAAGAGAGCCGGTAAAGCGGCGCACGCCACCGCCGTCGCATCGGCGAAGATATTGCGCCGCCCGCTGCCGCTGATCCGCCGCCACTCCCAACCCATGATTCCGCACCCGATACCGACCAGTATCTCGGTCGTGCCGACACCCATCACGATCATGGTGAAGCCGACCCCGGCGAGGACGACGGCGGAGACGACGCGGGAATAAAGGTCTGCCCAGCGCGATTTCGGAGAAGGCTGTGTCGGGTCCATGCTCACTTACCCAGATCAGGCACCGACCACGCCCTCACGCCTTTTGCCTGACACCGCCAAAGCGACGATCACGAGTATTATAGGCGATGACCGACTGGCGCAGCGACTCCTCGTCGAACTCCGGCCAGTGGCAATCCACGAACAGAAATTCGGTATAGGCCGCCTGCCACAGCAGGAAATTCGAAAGGCGCTGCTCGCCGCTGGTGCGCAGAATCAGGTCTGGGTCGGGGATACCGCTGGTCGTGAGTTCGGCGCTGATCGCCTCTTCGGTCACGTCCGCCGGCTCAATCTCGCCATTGGCAACCTTTTGCGACAGCCGCGCCGCTGCACGGGTAATTTCGGCCCGCGAGCCATAGTTCAGGGCGACCACGAGCGTCATGGTATCGCCATCGGACGTCAAAGCCTCGGCCTCGACCATCAAATCCTGAATATCCTTGGGCATCTGCGACGGATCGCCAATAAAGCGGATGCGGACGCCCTCGGCCACCAGGGTCTTGCACTCGCGGCGCATGTAAAAGCGAAAGAGGTCCATCAACCCGTGCACCTCTTCGCGCGGGCGAAGCCAGTTCTCGGTGGAGAAGGCAAACAGGGTCAGATAACGGATGCCGAGGGCCTTGGCCTCACGCGTGACTTTGCGTACCGAATTGAGACCGCGCTTATGTCCGGCAATGCGCGGCAAACCTCGACTTTGCGCCCAACGGCCATTGCCATCCATGATGATCGCGACATGGGCGGGGGGCGTCAGATCGTCGGCGCCCTCGGGGATACCCTCGACGGATGACGCGTTTTGCTTCGAGGAAAATCCCAGCATATTCGGCTTTCTTTGATCAGGCAGCGCAGAACCATATCCGCATCGTGTGCAGCCGCACCTTACACCTGCATTATTTCTTCTTCTTTAGCCGACTGCGCTTCGTCTATGCGCGCAATGAATTTGTCGGTCATTTCCTGAATTTCATCGCCGTAGAGCTTTTGATCATCTTCGGAAATCTGGCTGGCGGACTTGGCTTTCTTGACCTGATCCATGCCGTCCTTGCGCACGTTGCGGACGGCGATTTTTGCGGATTCGGCGTATTTTCCCGCGACCTTCGCCAACTCGCGGCGGCGTTCTTCGTTGAGTTCGGGAATGGGCAAGCGGATCAGCGTGCCATCGACTTGCGGATTGACGCCGAGGCCGGACTCGGTAATCGCCTTTTCCGCCGCGCGCACGAGGCCCTTGTCCCAGATATTGAGCGTGACCATCCGCGGCTCCGGCACATTGACCGTGCCGATCTGGTTCAGGGGCGTCGCCGCGCCATAGGCGTCGACCATCACAGGATCGAGCATCGAGGCAGAGGCACGCCCCGTTCTCAGGCTTGCGAATTCCGCACGCAGGGACGTGATCGCCCCATCCATACGCCGCTCGATGTCATCGAGATCAAGATCAAAATCGTCGCTCATCAACGTCCTACCGTTTTGGCTGCATCCAACGTCTTAGAAAGATACACGCAGTTCAATCTTCGTTTACAGTGGTAAATTTTCCGTTGCCAGACAAGACAGACGCAAAGCCGCCCGCTTCGTGGAGATTGAATACGACCACAGGAAGGCCGTTGTCGCGGGCAAGCGCGATGGCCGATGCGTCCATGACGTTGAGATTGTCGGCCAGAACCCGCTGATACGTCACCGTCTCGAACCGTTTCGCATCCGGGTTCTTGCGCGGGTCGGAATCGTAGACGCCATCGACCTGCGTTCCCTTGAGCAAGGCACCACAGCCCATCTCGACCGCGCGCAGGGCCGCCGCCGTGTCGGTGGTAAAGAACGGGTTGCCGGTTCCGGCGGCAAAGATCGCTATGCGGCCCTCTTCCAGATGCCGCACGCCCTTTCGCCGGATATACGGCTCGCAGACCGCCTGCATCGGAATGGCGGACATGACGCGGGTCTCAACCCCTTGCCGTTCCAGCGCATTCTGCATCGCGAGGGCGTTCATGACCGTGGCGAGCATTCCCATATAGTCGGCGCTCGCGCGTTCCATGCCGCCCGCCGCCGCCGACAGGCCGCGAAAGATATTGCCCCCGCCGATGACCAACCCGATTTCGACGCCGGTTTCATGGACGGCGGCGATTTCCTTCGCGATGCGCTCTACGGTGGGCGGATGGATGCCATAGCCCTGGTCCCCCATCAGCGCCTCGCCGGAGACCTTGAGCAGAACCCGCTTCCAACGGGACGATCCGTCCTGCGTCGTTGAACCAGACATCGTATGACCCTCACATCCCTGACGAACCGCGCGGAACATCGTCTATCGCGGATTCGAGTGCAAGGGGAGAAGCAATGGCCATCAAGGCCAAATTGCGTGGGGCCTAGGCCGGTTTGAGCGGTCCGGCTGCAACATCCTGATTCGGGTTTTGCGCGCCGGGACGCCGGTCGCGCCGACCGGCCCCGCGCCCGTTGACGATTCGGCGCGGTTCGACCCCGTCGAGCTCCTCGCTCACCAAACGCCCGGTAATGATGATCATCGCGACCATCAGATAATACCCGTCGTAATACGAAAAGGAGAGCAACGTCGAACCGATGGCATAGCCGATCAGGGACACTTGCAGCATCTTCGCCAGATCATGCGCCCATTGCAATTGCGGTTTCGAGCGCGTGCGCCGGATGATCACGCTGCAATGGAGGATGGACCCGACGAGAATGAACAGGAACATCCCGAGGCCGACAAAGCCCGAGTCCGACAACACCTCGACATAGATATTATGCGCGGCACGAACCTTGTAATCCTCTGATCCGTTACAGGCACTTTCCTGAAGGTATTCGGTCGCGACTTCCGGGTTCTGAATCGAGCGCAGGCCGCTGCCGTGAATCGGACGGTCCAGGGTCATCTCCCAGCCGAGTTGCCAGGCCGCCAGCCTCAGACAGAAACTTTCATCCAGTTGTTTATCGTCGTCAAAACGGCTTTCGTTCTCGCGGAACTGTTCAACCGCGCTTTCGATGCGATCCTTGAAGCTTTCCGGTGCGAAAGTCACCAGAAGCAAAGCGCCCGCCGCCATCACCGTGCCGCTGACCAGCTTGTTGTTCGTGCGCAGCCACAGAACGCCCATCATCGCGATCATCGTCAACATGCCGCCGCGAGAGAACGACCCGATGACCGCGATGAAACAACAGATCATCCCGAGAAGGGCCGCGTTGCGCATCAGGCGGTTCGAGGCGTATTTCCACAGGAAAAACAGCAAGGGAGCCAGCATCAGCACCGCAACGGCAAAGTGGTTGCGGTCGTCGATCATCGTATTCGCCGGACCGAAGCCGGTATATCGGCCAATCACGAACCCGGACTTTACTGTAACCAAGGAAATCTTCACCGCATGATACCCTAGCGACAGGGCAAAGCACCAGAGCAGGGAAATCAGGCGATGGCGCGAGTTTATGATCATCAATATGATGATGACGTGGATTGCCATCTTGATGACGAAGTCGAACCAGAACTCCATCGCCGTTTCCGGGTCGGGCGATAGCAGGCTCGTGACTGTAGTCCAGATGATGAACAGGACAAAGACAAGCGCCGTCTTGCCCCCGGGCCACATCTTTCGCTCGGACGACACAGCAAAGGACAGCAACGTCACCAGAACGATCAACAGGTTGGGGCGCAGTTGACTGCTGAAACCGAACGCTTCCTGGTGCGGGTTCAGAATGGCGATCCATGTCCAGGCCAGCGCGCCGATATAAGGCCGCTTGAGGATCATCGGAATCAAAACGACCAGGCCAATGACGATGATAATGTCGCGCAAGTCACCCTCCTAGGTCGGCAATGCCGGTTCGACGCAAATCTGATGCCGGATCGCAAAAGCATCGGACTTTGATCTACCGTCTCACCCTCAGGACTTTGTTAAGCGGCCTTCGGGCAAGGTGGCATCGGTCTTGCCTTGCTTATCGAAGACCGGTGAATCGCACGTAAACCATCAGGGAGAAGGCCATGATCGGCGGAGCGATGCTGACATGCGCCGTGGGAGCGATGATCCTCATCGCCTACTGGAGCATCTACAGGGACGATGTGCCCGACGTGCAGGACCGGAACGGCATACTGGCCGTGGGCAAGGCTCCTGCGATCCAGAAGAAAGTCAAAGGCCCGAGAAAACGCCGCAGCGGCTTGCCGGAAACTGCCGTTACCCTCGGGATGGACGATTTCGACATGGCCAAGATTGCCAAGGAAGCCGAAGAGACGCTGCCGGAGTTTGTCCGTACGGCGCGTGAGGATTATTGACCCCTATGCGAGTTTTGACCGTAACGTCGCTTTACCCCAACAGCGCCCAGCCGAATTTTGCCGTTTTCGTCGAGAATCGCATGCGCCGGGTCCATGCAACGGGCCATGCTGACATCAGCGTTATCGCCCCGACACCGTGGTTTCCATCCAAGAACAAGATGTTCGGCGCCTACGCCACCCATGCGGCAGTGCCAAAGCGCGAAATTCGCCACGGCATTCGCATCGAGCACCCCCGCTATGCCATGATCCCCAAGATCGGGATGCAGTCCCAGCCCGCGCTCTACTATCGCTCGCTGCGGCGCGCGGCCATGGCGTTGATCGAGGAAACCGGGCCGTTCGACCTGATCGACGCGCATTACTTCTATCCCGATGGCGTCGCCGCCTCTCGTCTTGCCGACGATCTGGGCATTCCCTTCACCTGCACGGCGCGCGGCACTGATATCAATCAGATTCCGGGACTGCATGAATTCGGCAAGCGCGCCGTCCTCGATGTGGCGCGCCGGGCATCCGCCTCGATCACCGTCTGCGAGGCCCTGCGCCAAGAGCTGATCCAGCTAGGGGCCGATGGCACGAAGGTCCATACCCTGCGCAATGGTGTCGACCTGCTCGGCTTTCGCCCCCCGAACGTCAACCGCGACGGCTTGAAGGTCAGTTACGGCGTGCCCGCCGATGCGCCGCTCGTCGTCTCCGTCGGTGGCTTGGTCGAACGCAAGGGTCATCATCTGACCATCGACGCCGTCGCCGAATTACCCGGCGTGCATCTGCTGATCGCCGGATCAGGCCCGGAGCAAGGCGCGCTGGAGGCTCGGATCGACGGGCTGGGCGTCGGAGATCGGGTGCGGCTGACCGGTCCCCTGCCCCATGGCGACCTCGCTGATTTCTACGGGGCCGCCGATATTTCGGTCCTGGCATCCAGCCGCGAGGGCTGGGCCAATGTCCTGCTTGAATCGATGGCCTGCGGCACGCCGGTCGTTGCCACCTCGGTCTGGGGCACGCCCGAGGTCGTCGCCGCGCCCGAGGCAGGCCTGCTCGCCACCAACCGCGACGCGTCGACGATCCGCCATGGCATCCGCACCCTGCTCGAAAACCTGCCCGACCGAGCCGCGACCCGTGCCTATGCCGAGCATTTTTCCTGGGATGACACAATCGACGGGGTCATCAGCGTCTTCAGGCAAGCTGTGGCAGATCACGGCAACCGGCGATCCGGCTGAACCACCGCACCCGGATCAATCCGGGCGCAGCCGCGCCTTCAATCCGCGCAAACCGCCCTCCAGGATCATCGGCATGGTCCGGCGTTGCAGCGCATAGCTGACGATGTCCGGGCCGGGTTGTCCCATACTGGTCTTATAGCGATTATCGCCGCCCATGAAGTCATAGGACAGCATTCCGTTCTTCAGGTGATGCTCGATGGCGAGGGTATGGGTCACCAGCCCCGGCTTGAGGCGATTATCTTCTTCGAAGGCGAAACCGCTGAGATAGAAATAGACGGTCCCCCGGTCGACGAAATTATAGACATACCCAATCGCATCGTCCCCGGCCCGGGCGCGCAGAACCTCGATGCCGTTATCGGTTTCATCGGACCAGGCGCGCTGCATCATATGGCGATGGAACCGCATATAATCCGCCTTTTGGGTCGCCCCGAGTTTACCGGCGGCATTCCACTTCGCCTCGTGCAACGGGGCAAGTTCGGCAAGAAAGCGCTGGGCATCGTCTAGGGACGTGGCGACGTCGAACGATAGCGGGCCGCGCTCGCGATAGAGCTTCATCGACCGCCTGATCTGGCCCCGCGTGCTTTTGCCAAGGGTCGCGACATAGCCCTCCGCATCCTCGACCCCCGCCTCGCGCAGGGCCGCCAGATCGACGAAGGCCGACCCCGCCTCTGCCCGGCGACGCAGGGTGAGGCCAAGCTGTGAGAACAATGCTTCGCTGGCGCTGCTGCCACCGCCGATGATCACCTCGTCCCATCCCGGCGCACCGGCACCCTGAAGGGCGGAAATGGCGGCAAACCAGACCGCCTGCTCCATGCCGGGTTCCGTCAGCAGAGTGTTGTATTCCACCGTGATGACGTCGTGATCCGGGTTGCCGGTTTCATGCAGCCGCAATTGACGGGCGCGGATGACCTTGGCCCTCGTTTCTCGATGCTCGCAGAAAATGCCAAGGCCGACCACGCGACCGGATGCATCGCGTATGTCGATCAGCCATGGCCGTTTGGCAAAAGTTTCCAGCCAACTGCCAATCCACGTCCATGAGAGAAAAAAGGACCGATCCGCGCGCTGCTCAAGCGCACGCCACGTCTCGCGAAGGGTCGCAACATCGGCCACGGGCGAAATCTGGACCGTTAGTGGTGACATTTCGGATCCTCCGTTTGAGCAATCTTTACAGTTGATTGGTGAACGAAGCGTACAAAGCGAAAAGTATATGACGTTTCGGGAGGCGTGATTGCCCCTCAGCCCGACCATGGCGACGCCAATTCAGCTGGATGAGCACATCCGGCCTATGATGGTTGTTGTCGTTGATACAGAAGAGGAATTTGACTGGAAGGCCCCGTTCTGTCGCACGGCGCGGTCGACCATGAACATGCGCGAGCAGCACGTCGCCCAAACGATTCTCAACCGCTTCAACGCCACGCCGCTTTACGTTATCGACCACCCTGTCGCCACCGATCCCTGGGCCGTGGGGTGGCTGCGCGAATTGGCGGCGGACGGAATGGCCGAAGTCGGCGCTCACCTGCACACCTGGGTCACGCCGCCCTATACCGAGGTGGTTTCCCAGAGCAATTCATACGGTTGCAACCTTGATCCCGCCCTCGAACGCGAAAAGATCGCGGCGCTGACCGATGCGGTAAGTGCCGTTACCGGAAAACATCCCTTATATTTCCGCGCGGGACGATACGGCGTCGGGCATGGTACGCTGGAATCCCTGCGCGCGCTGGGCTATCGCGCCGATCTTTCCATCGCGCCCCATTCCAGCTTTGGTATCGACGGCGGGCCGTCATTTTACGGGTGGTGCAATGATCCGGTCTGGCACGGTGAACCCGGCGGATTGCTCGGCCTTCCGGTCACGACGGGCTTCGCCGGGACGATTAAAGGCTGGGGACCGGCCATCGCGCCTTTGCTGGATGCACCCACGATGCGATCCTTACGCATTCCTGGCGGTCTGGCCAAAATCGGCCTGCTGGACCGGTGCCGCCTGACAATCGAAGGTGTCCCGACCGAGTCCCTGCGAAGCACGATGCGCTCGCTGGTCCGCTGTGGCCACCGTTTCATGACGCTGAACTACCACAGCTCGACCATCATGCCCGGCAAGACCAAATACGCCGTCAATATTACCGAGCGCGATGCCCTGCTCGCCAAGCTGGTCGAGACGCTTGAGTATTTTTGCGACGATCTCGGCGGGCGCGTTGTTTCCGTATCGACGGCAGAGCGGGAAATCCGCCACAGCGCGTTAAACAAATTCCCCGCGTTAATGGCGGGGTAACCATGCTGCGTCGAAAATATCTCAGATCGTGCACGAAACTTGCACACATGAGGCGTAAACTTGAGCGGCTTGGCGCAGTATGTGCGGCAATCATTGTGAACGACATCAAATTCCTTCGGGGAGTATACCACGCATGACCTTCTTTCGACTTATCGCGGGACTGTTTCTCGCCCTGGCTCTCAGTGCGTGTGCGGATGACGGGCCACAGCTTCAGGCACCGACCGCCAGCCTCGGCACCAGCCTCGGCAACGCCTCGCCCGAATATCGGCTTGGACCGGGCGAGACCATTCAGGTCTTCGTCTGGCGCAACCCGGAACTGTCGATCACGGTTCCGATCCGCCCCGATGGCCGTTTCTCCATGCCCCTGATCGAGGACATGACCGCCGCCGGCAAGACGCCGTCGGAACTGTCCCGCGACATCGAGCGTGAACTGGCTGCCTTCGTTCAAGACCCGATCGTTCAGGTCATTGCCCAGGTTGATGGCCCCGGCGATCCGCGTCAGCAGATCAAGGTGCTGGGTCAGGCTACCAACCCGACCTCGCTGTCCTATCGCCGGGGGATCACCGCGCTTGACGTGATTATCGCGGTTGGCGGGTTGACCGAGTTTGCCGATGGCAACTCTGCCGTGCTGGTGCGTCAGGAAGGCGTGGAGAAGGTATCCTATCGCCTGCGCCTCGACGACCTCGTCCGCAAGGGCGACATCGCCGCCGACCGGCCCCTGGCCCCCGGCGACACGATTATCATTCCCGAGAGCTTCCTGTAAGCTTTACCGAATGAACCCAACGAAGGAGCGTCCCGCCGGGGCGCTCTGACTGCTGAAAAACCCATCCTCCGATGAAGAAATCCTTCGAGACGCGGCTATGCCGCTCCTCAGGATGAAGGAAATCAAGAGCTTACCTCACCCTGAGGAACGAGCGAAGCGAGTGTCTCGAAGGGTG
>CALGNO010000254.1 GCA_937958625.1 uncultured Neomegalonema sp. | reverse complement strand
TTCATAAGTCTCTCCTAGCGCAAAACTGAACCCGCCCTGATGCGGCGCGGGAGGCGTTTCGCCTGATTGTGGGTGGCGCCCGGAATGGCACGCCGGTTGACAGTCATGTGGGTAGCGACCCGCGCTTCGCCAAGGGAGAGGCGGCGGGGCAGGTGAAATTTATGGAGCGGGAAAAGTGATGGCCATCAAACAACCCTGGATGGTAATTCCATGGGTGGCTTGATTTTCGAGCAGGCAGCAACGCGGGAACCGGGGCTGAACTGCTGACGCCCGATGCTGCCGATGGCGAGGGCCGGATGGCAGACATCCTGCGGATTTTCTGATATTCTGAAGATGGTAAACGCCGTCGGCTGCGGCACGTCTCTTGCTTGAAATGTCTCCAAACGGTTCGTTAAGGCGAAACGGATAAAATTGCGGATGATTGATGAGGATCTGACACCGACGATGACACATTCTCTCGCCATGACCCGGCGCGCGGCCCTGCTCGGCCTCGGCGCCGCTCTTTGTACGCCTGCGGTGGTGCAGGCGCGGGCCAGCTATCGCCGGACCCTCGATCTACGCAATGAGAATACCGGCGAGCGTTTTGCCGGCACGTATTTTGGCGATGGGTACTATGACCCCGACGCCATGGCCGAACTCGACCACCTGATGCGTGACTTTCACACCGATGAAAGCATCATGATGGACGTGCGTTTGTACGACATTTTCGCCGCGATTCAGGGCCGCATCGATGGGCGCGAGCCGCTGGTGATCACCTCGGGCTATCGGACGCAGCAGACCAATGATCGCCTGCGACGCCGCAACCGCTGGGCCGCGAAGAACAGCCTGCATGTTCCCGGCATGGCCGCCGACCTCAAGATCAAGGGCGTCGGCAGCGAGCGTCTGGTCGGGATCGTCAAGGATCTCAAGATGGGCGGCGTCGGCAGCTATCGCGGCTCCAGCTTTATCCATGTCGATGTTGGCGACGTGAGAAGCTGGCGGCGGTAAAACCCCGCCGCCGCACCTCTTATTTCAGCGACATGACGAACGCGTCGATCACTTGCGGCGCGTCATCGCCTGTGGTCAGGACCGCCGCGATCTCGCCGGTATCGTTCAGGAACTCGAACCGGCAGACCAGACGGGTCGAGCTTGCACAGCCGGAAAGCTCGGCAAATCCTGCATCGACAAGGGCAGATTCCGCATCGTCCAGCGCACTGATCCGATCCGAAGGTGACAGCGTGCGCGGGGTCCAGCCGGACCCGACCAGCATCTCGCGGGCATCCGCATAGCCCGCCCCCACAGTCAAACCGTCGAAGCCCGCGATTTCGCGGGGTTGTTCGGCTTCGGGAGCGGCCTCGACGGGCTCCGCCGCGCTGTCACCGGTCGGCGGCTGCGGAGCCTCGGTTTCGGTGTTCATGGCCAGTTCGACCGGTTCATCGGTCGATGAAGACTCGGCTTCTTCGCCTGTTTCTTCTGCGGTTTCAGCGTCGTCTGGGGTTTCGGTTGTGCCCGCGTCGCCCGCTTCGGCGACAACGGTGTCTTCATCGGCGGCAGCGTCAGATGAGGCGCTTTCCGTGTCGGTGTCGGTGTCGGTGTCGGTGTCGGTGTCAGCTTCGGTTTCTGACACAGCCTCACCGGCATCTGCCTCGACAGGCTCTGCGGCGGCGTCTTCTTCGGCGGCGTCTTCTTCGGCGCTTGGAGCCATTTCAGCGGTTTCGACCGGCTCTGCGGCGTCGGTTTCCGCTGGTTCGGTTTCTGCCGCGCTTTCCTCTTCTGCAACAGGGTCGGCATCGGCGGCCTCTGCCTCGGCAATTTCTGCTGAGTCGTCCGTGTCGGTCGCTTCCGCGTCCGCAACGGGTTGCTCCTCATCGGCCCCTTCGTCCGATTCCGTCGATGCAGTATCATCGGCAGCCTCGGTGCTTTCCGGCGCGTCTTCGGTAGTTTCAGCGGCCTCTGTCCCGTCGTCGGAGGCCGATTCTCCCTCTTCCACGGCTTCCTCATCGGAGGCGGGTGCTGTATCGGCACTCTCTTCCGGGGCCGCCTCAGCCATCTCGGTCGCGGGTTCGGAGGATGTTTCAGCTTCGGCGGTTTCGGCAGGCTCCGTGTCCTCGGGCTGGCTCTCTTCTGGTGAAACCTCGGCGCTTTCGCTTTCTGGCTCGGGCGCGGCGTCAGCGGCTTCCGGCTCGGCCTCGGCCACGGCGTCTTCGGCTGGCTCTGCGGGAGCAGCTTCTGCGACGTCGGCTTCGGCTTCGGCTTCGGCTGGTTCATCCGCAGTTTCTTCAGCATCCGCCACGTCTTCAGCGGGGGCGTCGGCGGCGGGGGCGCCTTCTGCGCTCGCGACCTCCTCCTCGGCCTCCTCGGCGCTGTCATCGGCGGCGGACTCGGCGACGACGGCCTCGCTGTCGCTTTCGGCGGCGGCGGTTTCAGCATCGGCTTCGACCGGGGTGTCTTCTTCTGCCTGTTCGGCTTCGGCAACCTCGGTATCCGCGTTGCCAGACTCATCGGGCAAATCTGCAAGGGCAGTCGCCTGCTCTGCCTCTGCCGCTTCGGTGGCGGTGTCTTCCGATGCCGCGGATTCTGCCGGGTCGGTGTCGGTCGCAGCGCTCTCCGCAGCCGTCTCCTCCGCGTCGGTTTCTTCGCTCTCCGCCGTTTCGGCGTCTTGCGATTCTACTTCTACTTCGGCGACGGCGCTCTCTTCGGGCGCAGCAGGCGCTTGCTCCGCAGTGGATTCGGCGGCCTCTCCCGCAGCCATTTCGGTTTCTGCGCCGCCATGCTTTTCCGTTTCGGCATCGCCGAACAGATAGACTCCGGTGGGCACCGCGATCAATCCCGCTACGATTGCCCCGGCAATTTTGGTGTTGTTCATCTTCGTCTATCCTTTGCGTGCTCGGCGCTACGGTATTAAACCGGGGGCCGCGCGACAAGCACCCTTCATCCACGATTGCGGAGAACCCCGATGCCAGTGACCAACGCTTCGGACGCCCTGATTGTTGCGCTCGACGTGCCCAATGCGCTGGAAGGCGCGGAATTGGCCGAAAGAATCGGCGATTCTGTGAACTTTTACAAAATCGGCCTCGGGATGCTGACCAGAGGCGGATTTGCCCTGGCTATGGAGTTGAAGGACGCCGGAAAGCGTATTTTCATCGACCTCAAACTGTTCGACATCGGTGCGACGATCGAGGCCGCCGTGCGCGGTATCGCGGGGTTCGATATGGATTTTCTGACCGTCCATGGCGATCCCCATGTGGTGCGGGCGGCGGTGGCGGGGCGCGGGGACTCGGCAACGAAGATACTGGCCGTCACGATCCTGACTTCGCTGGAGCGGGATGATCTGGATGCGGCCTTGATCCGTGACGGTGCATTGCCCGATCTGGTCGTCGAGCGCGCGCGACTTGCTCTGGAGGCCGGGGCCGATGGGGTAATTGCATCGCCGCGCGAAGCCGCCGCGATTCGTGCGCTGCCGGAGGCGGCGGGCAAGTTGATCGTCACCCCCGGCGTGCGCCCCCAGGGCAGCGCCGCTGGCGACCAGAAGCGGATCGAGACCCCCGGCGCGGCCATAGCTGCCGGGGCGGATCACATCGTTGTCGGACGTCCGATTCGCGATGCTGCGGACCCGGCGGCGGCGGCCCGGGCGATACAGGCGGAGATCGCCGCTGCGCGCAATGTCCACTGAGGACAGCCTGATTGGATTTTGCCGCGCCTGTTTCGCGCCACTAACCGCCGCGCCCTCCGACCATCGATGCCCGCAATGTCGCTCTCCCCGGCTCAAGATTCATCCGGAGATCGGTGCACTCCCCATCGCCCATATCGACTGCGATGCGTTTTATGCCTCGGTCGAGAAGCGCGACAATCCCAGCCTTGCGGACAAGGCCGTCATTATCGGCGGCGGCAGGCGCGGGGTCGTGGCCACCGCCTGTTATATTGCGCGGCTGAGCGGGGTGCGCTCGGCGATGCCGATGTTCAAGGCGCTGAAACTCTGCCCCGATGCCGTCGTGATCCGCCCTCACATGGATAAATATGTCGAGGTCGGGCGCGCGATACGGTCGATGATGCTGTCGGTCACGCCGCTGGTCGAGCCGCTGAGTCTGGACGAGGCGTTTCTGGATCTGACAGGAACCGAGCGCCTGCATGGCGGGCCACCGGCGCTGACCCTCGCACGGCTGGTGCAGCGCATCGCCGATGAGCAAGGGGTCACGGCCTCCGTCGGCCTGAGCGATTGCAAGTTTCTCGCAAAGATTGCCTCGGACCTCGACAAACCGCGCGGATTTTCGGTGATCGGACGCGGCGAGGCGCTGGATTTTCTGGAACCGCGCCCGGTTTCGACGATCTGGGGCGTGGGCGGCACGCTGAATGCGCGACTGAAGCGCGACGGCATTGCGACCATCGGCGACCTGCGCAAACGAGAGGCCAGCGACCTCGTCGCGCGCTATGGCAGTATGGGGATGCGCCTGCACCAGCTCAGCCACGGTGTCGATGCCCGCAGCGTCAATCCGCGCGGCGAGACCAAGAGCATTTCCGCCGAGACAACCTTGTCCGAAGACCTGGCCGATGCCGACCTTTTGCGCGCGCATCTGTGGCATCTGGCCGAAAAGGTCTCGGCCCGCTGCAAGGCGAAAGAGTTGGCCGGATACACGGTGACGCTGAAAATGAAGACCAGCGCCTTTCGCATCGTGACCCGGTCAGTGACGCGCGATTCGCCGACCCAGCTTGCGGATGTGATCTATCGCGCGGCGGACGGGCCGATGGCGGGCCTTATCGGCGATGGGGCCTATCGCCTGATCGGGGTCGGTCTCAGCAATCTGGTTCCGGTGCCGGATCAAGAGACCGGCGGGGGTGATCTGTTCGACCCCGCCGCGCCCCGCCGCGCACAGGCTGAACGAGCGGTCGATTCGATCCGTGCCCGCTTTGGCGGCGATGCCGTCGAAAAAGGACGGAAGTGGCGGCTCAAGGAACCGGAGTGATTCGACGGGTCCATCAGCAAGCCGGGCAGGCAACACTGTTGCGCGAAAAACACTTAACGTGCTCGTTATGTGTTTTCACATAGCATGACTTGAAGATGCTGCACTGCAAACCTAACTGGCGGTCTGACACCTTGTGTCGTCGCCCCATTTATTTGCGGGCGTTTCCTCCCTAAACTTCAGGCCGCCTTCGGGCGGCCTTTTTTTATTCCGCCGCCAGCGCGGTTCCGAGAATACGGGGCAGGTCGGAGAGGCCGTCGATCACCGGCTCCAGCGCCTTGGCAAATCCGGCATAGTCCGCCGATGGCGCGACACGGGCCTCATCCATATAAAGTCGGCGGTCGATCTCGATCTGGATTGCCTGATAGCCGCGCCGGGGCCTGCCATAGCGATGAGTCAGGTATCCCCCCGCAAAGGGCGCATTCCGGGCCACACGAAAGCCCGCGCGCCGGAACAGGCCAACGACGGCATCGGAAATATCGGCACCGCAGGATACGCCATAGCAATCGCCGATGACGATCTCGGCCCTGGCGGCATTGGCGCGATTGCCCTCGGAGGGCATCGAGTGGCAATCGACCAGAAATCCGATGCCGAACCTGTCGCGCGCCCGGCGCAGTTTTGACATGACGGCCTCGTGATAGGGCACATGACACGCTGCAATCCGGCCCTTGACCTCGGCCATGGTCAGCTTGCCGTCATAGATCGCCCGCCCCTCGGATACCACGCGCGGCACCACGCCCAGACCCGCCGAAACCCGCAGGGTTCGGGCGCGCAGGGCCGGGGCGGCGATCAGGGCCGGGTCCAGCTCGTCATCGGCCCGGTTCACATCGACGAAGGCCCGCGGAAACCGCGCCGCAATCAAAGGCGCGCCGGTTTCGGGCACACGGCGAAAGAGATCATCGACGAAGGCATCCTCGGAAGCACGCAGGACCAGAGGATCGAGGCGCGAGCGACGCACGAAGCTGGCCGGATACACGGCACCACTATGGGGCGAGCTGAACACCGCAGCACTGGTCAAGGCCGCCGGTTCGCTGACGATTACCGGCGGACCGCTCCAGCCACAGCTATCCCGCGCCGCCCGCTCTTTCGCGTCGTCATCCATCCCAGCTCCCGGAAAATTTGTCGCAAAACACGTTCTAGTTCTTCACGGGATGTTTAAGCCATCTCGCCATGATCATCAAATCAAGACGGCGTACGAGTCGTTCGATCAAAGGCGGCACCGGGCAAACCGGGCCGTTGTGAGGAATAAGGAGCGTGCGCATGGCGCGTGTAATGCTGGCGACGAAAAACGACGAGATGCGCAGTTATCTCGCCCGGAATCTCAAGCGCGCGGGCCATTGCGTCACGCGGGTTGCCGATTATGACGCTGCCCTGACGATTCTCGAAGAGACGGAATATGATCTGCTGCTGACCACGATTGATACCGAAAACGCCTCGGAATTGTCCTTTGCCAAGACCGCTCAACAGATCGACCCCGACATGCGCGTCATGTTTATTACCGGATTTTCCGCCGTCGCCATCAAACGCCCCGATGAAGACCGCTCGGCAGACAGCCTGTTCGGAGAGCCGGTTCACCTGCGTCAGCTTCCCGATGCGGTCGGTCGTCTGATCGCCGCCTGAAAGTCACGAAAATCTACAATCACCCCCTTGCCAGCCGCCGCAAGCGAGGCTATACGCCTGCCTCTGCATTGGCTTCGGTCGGTTCAGAACGAAATTCCGTGACGCTTTCGGGCATCACAGAGGGCGTATAGCTCAGCGGGAGAGCACTTCGTTGACATCGAAGGGGTCACTGGTTCAATCCCAGTTACGCCCACCATTTTGACTTAAGACCAAGACGCAGCAAGGCGCGGAGACGATACGATGAAAGTTCGCAACTCACTGAGATCGCTGAAAAACCGTCACCGGGATTGCCGCGTCGTGCGCCGCAAAGGCCGGATCTATGTGATCAATAAGGTTCAGAAGCGCTTCAAAGCCCGTCAGGGCTGATACCGCCTCCCGAACCAATCGTCTTTTAGATGTTTCAAGGCCTGCCCCCGTCGGGGCGGGCCTTTTGCGTTGGATCATACGCCGCGCCGCCACGCAAAATAAAAATAGACCAATTATTTAAGTACGAACAAAATAACGGGAAAGTTTCACTAGTTTATACTTTATATTTATCGCGAATTTGTCATTTATTATTGAACAGTATAAATTTTTCCTCTTTTTTAAAGCGGTTCTTTATTTAAGAGGAAATTCCCCATGATCCTTTCCCGCAAGACAACCCTTGCCTTTGGTGTTGCCACCCTTGCCCTGACCGCGACGCTTCAACCGGCCTATGCCGATGGAACGCCGGATTGTAATGCCAATGCCGGTCAGCCAACGGCCCTCGAATGCGGTGTCAATGCCCGCGCCGTCGGGGTCGATGCCCTTGCGGTGGGCACTGATTCCAATGCTGGCGCGATCTCTACGACCGCGATAGGCGGCGAGGCTGCGGCGAACCAGGCCGGGGCCACGGCCATCGGCTGGCAGTCGCGCGCCATCGGCGTTCGCGCCCAGGCTTTCGGCCATCTGAGCCGCGCCCAGGGTGAGCGCTCGACCGCCGTGGGCGAGGCCGCGAGAGCCTCGGGGCTGGAAAGCATCGCGGTCGGCAACCTGGCGGTTTCGACCGGTACAGACAGTGTCGCGATCGGCACCGAATCCCGCGCTACCAACACTTCGACCACCGCCGTCGGCGGCGAAGCACAGGCACGCGGGCTGGCCGGAACCGCCTTCGGCTGGCGTGCCCGCGCCAATGCCGAGCGCGCCCATGCGCTCGGGCATCTGGCCGAGGCGAGCGGCGTGCGCTCTTTGGCAGTCGGTGAAGCGGCAAATGCTTCGGGTCTCGAGTCCATCGCGACCGGTAACCTCGCCATCGCCACAGGTGTCGATGCCGTTGCCTTCGGCACCGAATCCGCGGCCACCAACACCTCGACAACCGCTGTCGGGGGCGAGTCCGTCGCGAGCGGCCTTGCCGGTACGGCCTATGGCTGGCGCTCGAGCGCGACCGGCGAGCGCGCCCATGCGTTCGGCCACCTCGCGGAAGCCAGCGGCGTGCGCTCCCTCGCGGTCGGTGAAGCGGCGAATGCCTCGGGTCTCGAATCCATCGCGACCGGTAACCTCGCCGTTGCCACAGGTGTCGATGCCGTTGCCTTCGGCACCGAATCTGCGGCCACCAACACCTCGACAACCGCTGTCGGGGGCGAGTCCGTCGCAAGCGGCCTTGCCGGCACGGCCTATGGCTGGCGCTCGAGCGCGACCGGCGAGCGCGCCCATGCCTTTGGGCACCTTGCGGAAGCGAGCGGCACACGCTCCCTCGCGGTCGGTGAGGCGGCAAATGCCAGCGGCACCCAGGCAATCGCCATCGGCGACCAGTCCGTTGCCAGCGGCGAGAACTCGGTGGCCATCGGGGCTGGCGTCACGGCGGCTCAGGATAATCAGGTCGTCATCGGCGGCGCGGCTCAGTCGGTAAGCTTTGGGTCCGTGGGCGCGAATCAGGCGCTGATGACCGATGCCAGCGGCAATGTCGTCGGCGATGGGGGCGCGCTCTCGAATCGTCTGAGCGGGTTCGATGACGACATCGATGACAACACCGCCGGGGTTGCGCTGGCGCTGGCGCTCGACAGCCCCACCGTCGCACCGGGCCAGAACTTTGCCATGAGCGGCGGGGTCGGCACCTTTGGCGGCGAGGGGGCCATCGCCCTCTCGTTCACCGCGCGGGTCAACCAGAATGTGCAACTCAATGCCGGGATCGGCAGCGGGTTTCGGTCTGATACCGTGGGAGGCCGCGCCGGTTTCGTGATCGGCTGGTAAAGGCACAAAAAAGCCCGCCTCAAACGAGGCGGGCAAGTCGAATGGAGTGAGAAGAGGCAGGTCGCGGGTTATGCGGCCTGTTTCGTGTCGTGCTCGATGGCGGCCTTCGGCGATCCGGTCGCGATCTGGATCGTACGGGGCTTGAGGGCCTCGGGCACTTCGCGGACCAGCTCGACATGCAGCAAGCCGTGCTCCAGCGTCGCGCCGGTGACCTTGACGTGGTCGGCAAGCTGGAAGCGGCGCTCGAAACTGCGGGCAGCGATGCCGCGATGCAGGACTTCGACGCCTTCCTGTGGCTCGACCTGGGCCTTGGCACCCGAAATCACGACCTGGGATTCGCGGGATTCGATGCTGAGTTCATCCTCGGAGAACCCGGCAGCCGCCAGCGTGATGCGATAGGCATCGTCGCCGGTTTTCTCGATATTGTAGGGCGGATAGCTCTGGCTCGTGTTTTCGGCGCTCAGGGCGCGGTCGATCAGCGAGGCCATACGGTCGAAACCGACGGTCGAGCGATAGAGCGGGGAAAGATCATAGGTTCGCATAGGTCATATCCTCATGTTCAAGCGATACGAAAATCGGCCCTCCACAAGCGGACGAGCCGGGCAGTCAAACAACCGGAGCCTTATCGGCCTCCGATGACAGCGAGGTAAGAAAGGCTTTTTCGGCTTTCAAGACCTGCCGCGAGACGAATTTTCATTGCGTCGATCCCCCACACTTGCGCAACGACCGGTGTTTCCGCTAGGAGAAGCGAACACTTTATGTCATAACCCCTGTCCTTTCTTTTGGCTCGACGTCATCCCGACATCGGACCAGATGAAAGGTTTCTGCCTGCTTCGTCAGAGGACGCCAAGAACCCGAAAGGCCAAGAATGACCGAGATGCGTAACAGACCTGCTTCCCCCGCCACTGCAACCCCCGCGCTCTACACGGGATTGAAACCGGCAACAGGTCTCTACAAACCGGCCTTCGAGCACGATGCCTGCGGCGTCGGCATGATCTGTTCGATCAAGAACGAGGCAAGCCACAAGATCGTGCAGAACGGTCTGGAGATCCTGCGCAATCTCGAACACCGCGGCGCGGTTGGCGCGGACCCGAAAGCCGGGGACGGCGCGGGTATCCTGATTCAGATTCCCCACGATTTCTTCAAGGCCGAGGTCAGCTTCGATCTGCCCGAGGTCGGCGAATACGGCATCGGCCAACTGTTCACGCCGAAGGACGACGCCCTGCGCGACGCCATCGAGACCGCCTATGCCGAGGCGGCGCGCGGCGAAGGGCTGAAGGTGATCGGCTGGCGCGATGTGCCCGTCGATTCGGATGTTCTGGGCGAGAGTGTGCAGGTCACCGAGCCGCGCCATCGCCAGGTCTTTATTGCCCGCGGCGAAGGTGTTCCGGCGGGTGACGATTTCGAGCGCAAGTTGTTTGTCGCCCGCAAGGTCGCGTCCAACCGAATCCGCACCGAACTGGTGGAGGCAGCGGCGGATTACTATCCCGTCTCCTGCTCTTCGCGCACCATCGTCTATAAGGCGCTGACGCTGGCCGACGGGTTGGCGCAGTATTACAAGGACTTGCAGGATACACGCGTGGTGTCGTCGCTTGCCCTCGTTCACCAGCGCTTCTCGACTAACACCTTCCCGAGCTGGCCCCTGTCGCACCCGTATCGGATGATCTGTCATAATGGCGAGATCAACACCCTGCGCGGCAATTATAACTGGATGGCGGCGCGGCAGGCGACGATGTCCTCGCCGGTTTTCGGCGACGACATGCAAAAGCTGTGGCCGATTTCCTATGAGGGTCAGTCGGATTCCGCGTGTTTCGACAACGCGCTCGAACTGCTGTTCCAGGGCGGGTATTCCCTGCCCCACGCGATGATGATGCTGATCCCCGAAGCCTGGGCCGGCAATCCGCTGATGGATGAAACCCGGCGCGCGTTCTATGAATATAACGCCGCGCTGATGGAGCCATGGGACGGCCCCGCCGCGATTTGTTTCACCGATGGCCGCGTGATCGGCGCGACCCTCGACCGCAATGGCCTGCGCCCCGCCCGCTATCTTGAAACCAAGGACGGGTATGTCCTGATGGCGTCCGAAATGGGCGTGCTGGATATTGCCGAGTCGAACATCAAGCGCAAATGGCGGCTACAACCCGGCAAGATGCTGTTGATCGACCTGGAGGCGGGCAAGATCGTCTCCGATGACGATCTGAAAGCCGACCTTGCCACGCGTCACCCTTACAAGGGCTGGCTGGCCAAGACCCAGATCCGGGTCAAGGATTTGCCGGATGTCGAGCGCAAGCCGCCGCTGAGTGCCGTGCCCCTGCTGAAACGTCAGCAGGCGTTCGGCTATACGCAGGAAGATACGCGCCTGCTGATGGCCCCGATGGCCGATACGGGCCAGGAAGCCATCGGCGCGATGGGCACCGATACGCCGCTGTCGGCGCTGTCGGGCAAGTCGAAGAATCTCGCGTCGTATTTCAAGCAACTGTTCGCGCAGGTGACGAACCCGCCCATTGACCCGATTCGCGAAGAAATCGTGATGTCGCTGGTGTCGTTTATCGGTCCGCGCCCGAACCTGCTCGACCTGAAGGGCACCTCGTCGCTGAAACGGCTGGAAGTGATGCAGCCGATCCTGTCGAACGAGGGGATGGAGAAAATCCGCACCATCGGCGACGTTGCCGACAACCAGTTCCTGACCACGACGCTGGACATTACCTTCAGCGCCGAACGTGGGCCGGAGTATATGGAACAGGCCATCGAAAGCCTGTGCGACCGCGCTGAAACCAGCGTCGGGCATGACTATAATATCATCATCCTGTCCGACCGCCTGATGGGCAAGGACCGGGTGGCGATTCCGTCGCTGCTCGCCTGTTCCGCCGTGCATCACCACCTGATCCGCAAGGGCCTGCGCACCTCGGTCGGCCTCGTGGTCGAAACCGGTGAAGCGCGCGAGGTGCATCACTTCGCGACCCTCGCGGGCTATGGGGCCGAGGCGATCAATCCGTGGCTCGCCTTTGAAACCATTGCGTCGATGCATGAGAAAATCGACCCCGACGCGGAGGTCTGGCAGCTCAACAAGCGGTATATCAAGGCGCTGAACAAGGGCCTGCTGAAGGTCATGTCCAAGATGGGCATCTCGACCTATCAGTCCTATTGCGGTGCGCAGATTTTCGACGCCGTGGGCCTGTCGACCGCGTTCGTTGCGAAATACTTCACCGGCACCCATACGGCAGTCGAGGGCGTTGGTCTGGCCGAAATTGCCGAGGAAACCTTCCGTCGGCACGCCGATGCCTTCGGCGCGAAACCGATCTACGAGAAGAACCTCGATGTCGGCGGCGAATACAACTTCCGTATCCGGGGCGAGGACCATGTCTGGGGGCCGGATACCGTCTCTGACCTGCAACATGCCGTGCGGGGTGATATTCCCGAGAAGTACAAATCCTATGCCGAGGCCGTCAATCTGCAAGCCGAGCAGAAGATGACCCTGCGCGGCCTGTTCCGTATCAAGATGGCCGAAGAAACCGGGCGTCAGCCGATACCGCTGGACCAGGTCGAACCCGCCGCCGAGATCGTGAAACGCTTTGCCACCGGCGCGATGTCCTACGGCTCGATCAGCCGCGAGGCCCATACGACGCTGGCCATCGCCATGAACCGTATCGGCGCGAAGTCGAACACCGGCGAGGGCGGCGAGGAAACCGACCGCTTTACCCCGATGCCGAACGGCGATTCCATGCGCTCGGCGATCAAACAGGTCGCCTCGGGCCGCTTTGGCGTGACGACGGAGTATCTGGTCAACTCCGACATGATCCAGATCAAGATGGCGCAGGGGGCCAAGCCCGGTGAGGGCGGACAACTGCCCGGCCATAAGGTCGATGCGGTGATCGCCAAGGTGCGCCACTCGACCCCCGGCGTGGGCCTCATCAGCCCGCCGCCGCACCACGATATCTATTCGATCGAGGATCTGGCGCAGCTGATCTATGATCTGAAAAACGTCTCTCCGACGTCGGATATTTCGGTGAAGCTGGTCTCGGAAATCGGCGTTGGCACGGTCGCGGCGGGGGTCTCGAAGGCCCGCGCCGACCATGTGACGATTTCGGGCTTCGAAGGCGGCACCGGGGCCTCGCCCCTGACCTCGATCAAGCACACCGGCTCTCCGTGGGAAATCGGTCTGGCCGAAACGCAACAGACGCTGGTGATGAACGACCTGCGCGGGCGTATCTCGGTGCAGGTCGATGGCGGATTGCGCACGGGCCGCGATGTGGTGGTCGGTGCGCTGCTCGGGGCCGACGAGTTCGGCTTTGCCACCGCGCCGCTTATCGCGGCGGGCTGTATCATGATGCGCAAGTGTCACCTCAACACCTGCCCCGTCGGCGTCGCGACCCAAGACCCGGAACTGCGCAAGAAGTTCACCGGCAAGCCCGAGCATGTGGTGAATTACTTCTTCTACGTCGCCGAAGAAGTGCGCGGGCTGATGGCCGAGATGGGCTTTGCCACCCTCGACGAGATGATCGGTCAGTCCGATGTGCTCGACACCGACCGCGCGCTGGACCACTGGAAAGCGAAGGGTCTCGACTTCAGCAAGCTGTTCTTCAAGCCCGCCGAGGCCGAGCACAACGATATTCACCGCACTATGGATCAAAAACACCCCATAGACGACATTCTTGACCGCAAGCTGATCGAGGCGGCTCAACCGGCCCTTGACGCTAAAACGCCGGTCAAGGCCGACTTCCCCATCGGCAATACCGACCGCAGCGCAGGCGCAATGCTGTCGGGCGAGATCGCTAAACGCTACGGCCACGAGGGCCTGCCCGACGATACGCTCTGGTTCACGCTCAAGGGCGTCGCGGGCCAGAGCTTTGGCGCGTGGGTCGCCAAGGGCGTGACACTGGAACTGGTGGGCGAGGCCAACGACTATGTCGGCAAAGGCCTGTCAGGCGGCAAGCTGATCGTGCGCCCGAACCCTGAAAGCGGCATCACCCCGCGCGAAAGCATGATCGTCGGCAATACCGTGCTTTATGGCGCAATAACCGGTGAGTGCTATTTCCGCGGCATCGCGGGCGAGCGCTTTGCCGTGCGCAACTCGGGGGCCGTCGCGGTCGTCGAGGGAACCGGCGACCATGGCTGCGAGTACATGACTGGCGGGATCGTGGTGGTTCTTGGCGAGACCGGGCGCAACTTTGCCGCCGGAATGTCAGGCGGCATCGCCTATGTGCTGGACGAGGCGGGCGACTTCAAGCGCCGCTGTAACCTGTCCATGGTTGATCTGGAACCTGTCGAGGCCGAGGAAGAGGCGAGCGAGAAACGCTATCGCGCCGATATCGAGCGGCACGGTCTGGTGGATGTCATGTCCAACATGACCCGTTTCGACGCCGAGCGTCTGAAGACCCTGATCGAAAACCACGCGCGCTACACCAACTCCGAGCGCGCGCAGGAAATTCTGGCGGATTGGGATGCCTACCAGTCCAAATTCGTCAAGGTGATGCCGGTCGAATACCGCCGCGCGCTGCAAGAAATGCAGACCGAGCAGACCGGTGACATGAATATCGGCATGAGGAGCAACTGATGGGTAAAGTTACTGGTTTCCTCGAAATCGAGCGGCAGGACCGCGCCTATAAACCCGCCGGCGATCGCATCCGCAACTACAAGGAATTCGTCATTCCGCTGGAGGAGCGCAACGTCGAACAACAGGCGGCCCGCTGCATGGAATGCGGGATTCCGTTCTGCCACAGCGGCTGCCCGGTCAATAATCAGATCCCCGATTTCAACGATCTGGTCTATAATTCGGATTGGGAAGCGGCCGCGGTCAACCTGCACTCGACCAACAACTTCCCCGAGTTCACGGGCCGCATCTGCCCTGCCCCGTGCGAGGCAGCCTGCACCCTGAACATCGACGACAACCCGGTCACGATCAAAACCATCGAATGTGCCATCGTCGACAAAGCGTGGGAAAACGGCTGGGTCGTCCCCAAGCCGCCCGCGCGCAAGACCGGCAAACGGGTTGCCATCGTCGGGTCTGGCCCTGCGGGCATGGCGGCGGCACAACAGCTCGCCCGGGTCGGCCATGAAGTACATCTCTACGAAAAGAACGAGGCCATTGGCGGCTTGCTGCGCCTCGGGATTCCCGACTTCAAGATGGAAAAACACCTGATCGACCGCCGCGTTGACCAGATGGCCGCCGAGGGCGTCACCTTCCATACCAGCGTGCATGTCGGCGTCGACATTCCGGCCAAGGAACTGGTCGACAGCCATGACGCCGTACTGTTGACTGGCGGGTCAGAAACCCCGCGCGATCTGACCGTGCCGGGACGCGAGCTGGACGGCGTCCACTTCGCAATGCGCTTTTTGCCGCAACAGAACCGCCGAAACGCGGGCCGCAACTGGGACGGCGACGGCGAGCCGATTTCGGCGCAAGGCAAGCACGTGGTCGTGATCGGCGGCGGCGATACCGGGTCTGACTGTATCGGCACCTCGATCCGTCAGGGCGCGTTGTCGGTGACGCAGCTAGAGATCATGCCCGAACCGCCCGAGAAGGAAAATAAGGCGCTGACATGGCCCCACTGGCCCCTGAAAATGCGCACATCCTCCTCGCAAGCCGAGGGCGCGGAGCGCGATTTCGCGGTCAATACGGAGTCCGTTGGCGGCAAGGATGGCCGCGTTACCCATATCAACTGTTGCCGTGTGGATGAGAAATTCCAGAAAGTACCGGGCAGCGAGTTCGAACTGAAAGCCGACCTTGTCCTGCTCGCCATGGGCTTTACGAACCCGGTGCAGGAAGGGATGCTCGCGGAACTCGGCGTAGCGGTCGATGGGCGCAAAAACGTGCAGGCCAATATGCAGGACTACGCCACCGATAAGGACAAGGTGTTTGCCGCCGGTGATATGCGGCGTGGCCAGTCCCTCGTCGTCTGGGCGATCCGCGAGGGCCGCCAAGCCGCCCACAGCATCGACAAGCACCTGATGGGTGCGACTGACCTGCCGCGTTAAAGTTGTACCGACCGGGGATATTGATCCCCGGTCGCGCCAGCCCTATCTTGAACGGGCACGGAGGCACGCATGGTCGATAAAATCGATAAACTCACCGAAACCGTCGAGAAACTTGCAGATGTGGTTCAGCGCGAGGCTGGACTGAATGCGCAGGAGCGCGGCACCAACGCTGAAGAGCGGAAGCTCAACGCAGAAGAGAGGAAGCTCAACGCGCAGGAGCGGAGGCTCAACGCGCAGGAACGCAAGGTTAATGCGGAGTTTCGCGAAGACGTCGTCGCGTTTCAGAACGAAACCCGGGACAATTTCGACTCGCTGTCCGCAAAGGTCGACACCAACCGCCTGCTGCTGACCCGGCACGAGACCCGCACCGATACGCTCGAAGCGCGGGTTAAGCGGATCGAGGGGCATCTGGGCTTCGATACCGATCCGAACTAAGGCGCGGCTTCAGCGCATCCAATCTGACACAAACCTCTCGATCTCCTGCTGCGCGCCGCGCTGCCAGAGATCGTTGTGCCCTCCGCCCTCAAACCAGCGTGCGGTCTTGGGTTCGACAGCCGCCGCGAACAGTCGCTGTCCGTGGGCCATCGGAATAACCGGGTCTGCCGTGCCATGCAGCACCAAAAGCGGTGCATTGATTTCGGCAATGCGGTCAATCGAGCGAAACTTGTCTTTCACCGCGCCGAACAGTTTTACCGGAAAGATGCGATAGATTTCCTGTGCCCGGTCTTCGATCGCGGTATAGGGCGTTTCCAGAACTACCGCCCCGACCGAGCGTTCCGCCGCGAGGGTCACGGCGATGCCGGTTCCCAGACTTTCACCATAGAGAACAATGTGTTCGGCACTCATCGCGCGGTCAAAAAGCGACGGCAGAGCATCATGGACCGCACGAGCATCGGCGGCGAGGGCTGTTTCCGTCGGCGATCCACCGGTGCCTGATCCACCACGCAGCCCAACGCCGACGACGCTCCAACCCTGTTCCGCCATCCAACGAAAACGCCAAGCGCGGTCGGCCAGAACGCCTGCATTCCCATGAAAATAAACGATAACCGGCGTGTCCAGCCCAGCATCATGGGTCCAGACCACCACATCGACGCCATCGCTCGGCACTGTCTGTTCTGAAAACCCGGTCGCGCCAAGGTCTGCGGGCAGGATTCTCGCATCACCATTCATGTAAATGAACGACCGCTGGAACACGAACAGAAGCGCAAACCCCAAGACCCACAGGGCGCAAACCGAAAGGAAGAGCGTATACAGGCGACTCATTCCTTGTTCGGGTCAGAAAAGTGGCGTGTGGCGCATCATCGGATTGCCTCGGGCTTCGGCCCGCCCGTGGCCCAGTCGAGCAGATGTACGGTATGCACAATCGGTATGTCGGTTCCGTTGCCGATCTGGGTCATGCAGCCAATATTGCCGGTTGCGACAATGTCGGGCTG
>CALGNO010000253.1 GCA_937958625.1 uncultured Neomegalonema sp. | reverse complement strand
GGCGGCGGACGGGTTCATATCTTCAGCGGCATCCACGATCACGACCCGCCAGCCGCCTTCGGTCGGGGCGAGGGTCATGGCGCGTTTGAGGCTGCGAATATCCTCGACAGGGATGGCGCTGCGCGGCTTGCCGGTTTTCTCATTGATGCCGCGCGTCAGGAGGGTCAGCGCCGTCTCGTTATCCTCGGCAATGCGGCGATGGATGGGATGGGCGTCATCGTGGCCAAGGGCGGGTGTTTCGCTGAGAATGGCCCGCGCGCCCAGATACGCAAAGGTCGCCTTTCCCGTCCCCTCGGGACCGGCCAGCAACCACGCATGGGGCATCCGCCCGGACTGCATGGCGGCTAGAAACGTCGCCTCTGCGTTGGGGTGGCCGTGGAGGCGTGGGGTTTCGTGGGGCGTGGTCATGCGCGGCAAGTTTGCGTGGAGGACGGTCTCCGCGCAGCGGAGACAAGCGCCGTTCCGCCCCCACGGGGCGGCGCTTTGCGCCACCCCTCGGAACAGCGGTGTTCCTTGCACGACTGTCGGAAAATCTCATGCCGCGACCATCATGCCCTCGGCCTTCAGCTTGGCGTGAGTCAGGTCCAGCGCCTTGACGGCCAGCGCGATGAATTCGTCGATCTCCGCCTTGGTAATGACCAGTGGCGGCGAGATGATCATGCTGTCACCCACCGCGCGCATGACCAGTCCGTTTGCGAAACAGAACTCGCGGCACATCAAGCCGACAGTCCCGCCGTCAGCCGCAAACCGCGCCCGCGATGCCTTGTCAGGTGTAAGTTCCAATGCGCCGAACATGCCCACGATGCGCGCTTCGCCCACCAGCGGGTGATCAGCGAGTTTCAGCCATTGATCGCGCAGGTAGGGCGCGGTCTCGTCCTTCACGCGCCCCACGATGTTCTCGTCACTCAGGATGCGCAGGTTTTCCAGCGCCGCGGCGCAACAGGCCGGATGGCCAGAATAAGTATAGCCGTGGATGAACTCGCCGCCGTGATCCTCCAAAGCCTGAGCGACCTTGTCGCTCACGATACTGCCACCGATGGGCAGGTAGCCGGATGAGAGGCCCTTGGCGATGGTCATGATGTCCGGGCGGATACCGTAATAGGTGGACCCGAACCACTCGCCAGTGCGCCCGAACCCACAGATCACCTCGTCGGCGATGAAGAGAATATCCCGCTCGGCGAGGATGCGCTGGATTTCGGGCCAATAGCTGTCGGGGGGGATGATGACGCCGCCCGCACCCTGGATAGGTTCCGCAATAAAGGCCGCAATCCGGTCCTCGCCGATGGCGTCGATCTTTGCTTCCAACTGCCGCGCGCGCTCAAGGCCGAACGCGTTCGGGTCGGTATCACCGCCCTCGCCGTACCAATAGGGCTGGTCGATATGCTCGATCTCCGAGAGCGGCGTACCGCCCTGCGCCCGCATCGCCGCCATACCCCCAAGGCTGACCGCGCCCACGGTCGAGCCGTGGTACGAGTTGTTGCGCCCGATAATGACCCGCTTTTCCGGCTTGCCGAGGCTCGCCCAGTAGTGGCGCACCATGCGAAGGTTGGTGTCGTTGGCATCGGAGCCGGAATTGCCGAAGAACACCCGGTTCATCCCCTCGGGCGCGAGGTCAGCAACCGCCTTTGCCAGCGCAATGACCGGCGGGTGCGAGGTCTGGAAAAAGGTGTTGTAATACGGCAGCCGCTCCATCTGCCGCGTCACCGCCTCGGTGATCGACTTGCGACCATAGCCGACATTCACGCACCACAGGCCCGCCATGGCATCGAGGATCTTGTTGCCATCGGAATCAAACAGATAGACCCCCTCCGCCGAGGTAATCACCCGCGTCCCCTTGCGGTTCAGCTCGCCGGTATCAGTGAACGGATGCAAGTGGTGCGCGGCATCCAACGCCTGAAGCTCGGCGGTCGGCATATTTGTATCGGAAAGCAGCATGGGGTGGCTCCGGTCGCGCAGTGCGCTGTTTAGACATTCAATAACAGATGCTCGCGTTCCCACGGGCTGATGACTTGCAGGAACTCGTCGATCTCCTGTTTCTTGATTGACTTGAACACCTGACAAAAATCGCGACCCAGCACCTCGATCACGGCCTCATCGGCCTCGAGCGCCTCCAGTGCCGAGCGCAGGTCTCGGGGCAAGGCGTGGGGCAGATTATAGCCGATGCCGGAGATCGGCGGGCGCGGCTTGATCGCGTGTTTCATGCCGAGATAGCCGCAGGCGAGGCTGGCGGCGAGGCCCAGATAGCTGTTGCAATCCATCCCGGCCACACGGTTCTCCACGCGCCGTGCCTCGGGTTCTGACAGCGGAATGCGCAGGCCGACCGTGCGGTTATCGCTCGCCCATTCCAGATTTACCGGCGCAGCATCATCGGCGACGAACCGGCGGTACGAGTTCACATAGGGCGCAAGCATACAGATGACCGAGGCCAGATGTGCCTGCTGCCCTCCCAGAAATCCGTCAAACAGAGGGCTTGCAGTGCCGTCCGGGCGGCTGAAAATATTATCGCCGGTTTTCGCATCCACGACGCTCTGGTGGATGTGCATGGCGCTGCCCGGCTGACCCTCCATCGGCTTGGCCATAAAGGTGGCGAAGCAATTGTGGCGCAGGGCTGCCTCGCGGATCGACCGCTTGAAAAAGAATATCTGATCGGCCAGCGCCAAAGGGTCGCCATGCTCGAAATTGATCTCGATCTGGCCTGCGCCGCCCTCTTGAATGATCGTGTCGATCTCAAATCCCTGAGCCTCGGCAAAATCGTAGATGTCCTCTATGATCGAGCCGTATTCATCCACCGCGCTCATGGAATAGGCCTGTCGTCCGATGCCCTCACGCCCCGTGCGGCCCACGGGCGGCTCGATGGGATAATCCGGGTCGACATTCGGCTTGGTGAGGTAGAATTCGAGTTCCGGCGCCATCACCGGCTTCCAGCCCTCGGCTTCATAGAGCGCCATGACCCGTTTGAGTACATTGCGCGGGGCAAACCCTATCGGCTCTCCAGCACGGGTTTCGACATCATGCACCACTTGCACCGTCACATCCGAGGCCCAGGGCGCGGCGGTGGCCGTCGAAAGGTCGGGGCGCAGAACCATGTCCGACTCGGTCCATTGTTCCAGCCCCATCCCCTCGACATCGGCCCAGTCGCCAGTGATGGTCTGGTAGAAGATCGAGGCGGGCAGAAAGGTCGCGCCGCCCTTTGCAAACTTCTTCCACGGCATCGCCTTGCCGCGCGCGATACCGGCGAGGTCGGCGACGATGCACTCGACCTCCTCGACCGGACGGTCGCGCAGCCACTCGCGAAAGGCGTCGGGCATCATGTCGGTCGTCAGGGGCATGGAGCCTCGCTGTAAAAGGCGCTCTTGTTATGAAGCCTATCGCGGACAGTCGGGCAACCCCTTCAACGGATTGCCCCAATTCAGCTTACTGATAGGGTGCGATGCAACACATGATTCGGGAGATCATAATGCGCTTTACCTCTGCCCTCGCTGCCCTCGCCTTTGGCGTCTCGACCCTCGCAACCGCGACAATTGCCCAGAGCGACGAGGTCGTGAACGTCTATAACTGGTCCGACTATATTGACGAGTCGGTTCTGGAGGATTTCACCAAAGAAACCGGCATCGAAGTACGCTATGATGTGTTCGATTCCAACGAGTTGCTGGAAACGAAGATGCTGGCCGGGCAGTCGGGTTACGATGTCGTCGTGCCGACGGGCACGTTCATCAGCCGCCAGATTCAGGCCGGGGTGTTTCAGAAACTTGACCAGTCGAAACTGTCCAACGCGGGCAATCAGTGGGGTCGGGTGAAGGAAGTCACCGAGATCTACGATCCGGAAAACGCCTATTCGGTCAACTACATGTGGGGCACGACGGGCCTTGGCTACAACACTGCCATGGTTGCCGAGCGGCTGGGCGAGGATGCCCCGACCGACTCGCTGTCGCTGATCTTCGACCCCGCCAACGCGGAAAAGCTGGCCGATTGCGGCATTCATGTTCTCGACGCGCCGACCGAGATTATTCCGGCTGCGCTGAAATATATCGGCGAAGACCCCAACTCCAAAGACCCCGAGGTCATTCGCAAGGCCGAGCCGGTGCTGATGGCCCTGCGCCCGCATGTGCGCAAGTTCCACTCCTCCGAGTACATCAACGCGCTGGCGAATGGCGACATCTGCGTCGCCTTCGGCTGGTCCGGTGATGTGCTGCAAGCCCGCGACCGGGCCGCCGAGGCCGACAAGGGCGTCGAGATTGTCTACTCGATCCCGACGGAAGGCGCGCTGATGTGGTTTGACCAGATGGCCATTCCTGCCGATGCGCCCAATGCCGATAACGCACACAAGTTCATCGACTTCATCCTGCGCGCCGATGTGGCGGCGAAATCGTCGAACTACATCAACTACGCCAACGGCAACGAGGCATCGCAGGAATTGCTGGACGAGGGCGTTATCACCGACCCGGCGATCTATCCCAGCGACGAAACCATGGCGAACCTCTACTCCGTGACCGCGTATCCGCCAAAGGTGAACCGGATCGTCACGCGCCTGTGGACCAAGGTGAAGACCGACCAGTAATCCGCACGCGAGAAAGGTCTTTCCATGGTTAACGATGTCAATTTCAGACCTTGGGAAGACCCTGAAGCCGCACCGCTGATCGACATTGCGAATGTCACCAAGCGGTTCGGTGCCTTCACAGCGATCCACGACCTTTCCCTAAAAATCTATCCACGCGAGTTCTTCGCCATCCTCGGCCCCTCTGGCTGTGGCAAGACCACGCTGATGCGGATGCTTGGCGGTTTTGACGAGCCAACCTCCGGGTCCATCAACCTCGAAGGTGAAGACTTGACCGGAACATCTCCGGCCAAGCGCCCGGTCAATATGATGTTTCAATCCTACGCCCTGTTCCCTCATCTGACCGTGCAGGACAATATTGCCTTCGGTCTCAAACGCGAGAAGATGCCGAAGGGCGAGATTGCCGAACGGGTCGAGCAGATGCTCGGCCTAGTTCAGTTGCAGGACTTCGCGGCCCGCAAACCGCATCAACTGTCGGGCGGACAGCGCCAGCGGGTCGCCCTCGCCCGCGCCCTCGCGAAACGGCCCAAGCTCTTGTTGCTGGACGAGCCGCTGGGTGCCCTCGACAAAAAGCTGCGCGAAGCGACGCAGTTTGAATTGATGGGGATTCAGGAACAACTCGGCTGCACCTTCGTCATCGTCACCCACGATCAGGAGGAAGCAATGACCGTCTCCTCCCGCATCGCCGTGATGAAGCAGGGCGAGATTGCGCAGGTCGCACCGCCCGAACAGATTTATGAGGCGCCTGCATCACGCTACGTCGCGGACTTCATCGGTGATGTGAACATTATCGAGGGGCACGTGAGCGCCGGGGGCGAGAGCCGCATGTCGCTTTCATGGCGGGAGGGCGAGCCGGAACTGGTTGTCGAGACTGGCATCGGCCTGCCACGCGGAGAGACGGCATGGCTCTCCCTGCGCCCCGAAAAGGTGAGCATCGCGACCACGCGACCCGAGACCGACAACGCCTTGCAAGGCAAGGTTCTCGACATCGCCTATCTCGGCAACGTCTCGACCTATCATGTTGAACTTGCGAATGGTCAGGTCGTGAAGGCGCAAGAGACCAATGCGGGCCGATCCGGCAACCGCGGTATAACGTGGGACGATCAGGTCTGGGTAGGATGGTCCGCCGAGGCCGGCGTGGTGCTGACGTCATGAAACCGAACCGTCTGCTCATGGCGATCCCGTATATCTGGCTGCTGGTCCTGTTTCTTGCGCCGTTCGGGATCGTCATCAAGATGTCCCTATCGGACCTCGCGGTGTCGATCCCGCCCTACACGCCACAGCTTGACATCAGCGAGGGCTGGGCGGGGCTGAGAGCCCTGTTCGCCAATCTCGATTTCGAGAATTATGCGTGGCTGGCCGACGATCCACTTTACATCAACGCCTTCACGTCAAGCCTTATTATCGCGGCAGTTTCGACACTGCTGACACTGCTGGTCGCGTACCCCCTCGCCTATGCCATGGCCTGCGCGCCCCGGCGGTGGCGGGGGCTGCTCGTTATGCTGGTGATCCTGCCGTTCTGGACCAGCTTCCTGATCCGGGTCTATGCGTGGATCGGTATTCTGAAATCCGAAGGCCTTCTCAATCAGCTATTGCTGTCAGTTGGCGTCATTTCCGAGCCACTGGTTATCCTGAATACGACGACGGCGGTCTATATCGGGATCGTCTACAGCTATCTGCCCTTCATGGTGCTGCCGATTTATGCGGCGTTGGAGAAGATGGACGGCTCGCTGCTGGAGGCCGCCGAAGACCTCGGCGCATCGCGGCTGTCGGCGTTCTGGTTGGTGACATTTCCTCTGTCGTTGCCCGGCGTTCTGGCAGGCTGTTTTCTTGTCTTCATCCCGGCCTTGGGCGAATTCGTCATTCCCGATCTGCTGGGCGGCTCTAACACCCTGATGATCGGCAAGACGCTTTATGTCGAGTTCTTCTCGAACCTCGACTGGCCCGTTGCATCGGCGGTCGCCGTCGTGCTGCTCGCAATCCTGATTGTGCCGATCTTCCTGTTCCAGCGCCAGCAACAGAAGGTGTCGGAGCAATGACCTGCTGCACGCCTCCAATCGCCCTTCGAGACGCCGCTGCGCGGCTCCTCAGGACGAGGTCAAGTCGGCAACCTCATGCTGAGGAGCGGCTCACAAGCCGCGTCTCGAAGCATCGGGGGATGCTATGACGGGACGCTTCTCATGGTTCAATGCCACGTCGGTCGCGCTCGGATTTGCGTTTCTCTACATTCCGATCCTGATCCTGATCATCTTCAGCTTCAACGAATCCAAGCTGGTCACGGTTTGGGGCGGGTTTTCGACCAAGTGGTATGGCGAGTTACTTCAGAACGAGGCGTATCTGAACGCCGCCTGGGTCACACTCCGTATTGCCTTCGTCACCGCCACCGTCGCCACCGCCCTCGGCACCATCGCGGCGATGATGCTGGTGCGCAGTGGGCGGTTCAGGGGGCGGACGCTGTTTACCGGCATGGTCTATGCACCGTTGGTCATGCCCGAGGTCATCACGGGCCTATCCCTGCTGCTGCTTTTCATTTCCATCGGGATGGATCGCGGGATGCTGACGATCACGCTGGCTCATATCACCTTCTGCATGTGCTTTGCTTCTGTGGTGATTTCCTCGCGGCTGGTCACGTTCGACAGTTCGCTGGAGGAGGCGGCAGAAGACCTTGGCGCCTCGCCCCTCGATGCGTTCTTGTCGGTGACGCTGCCTAATATCCTGCCCGCCATCGCCGCCGCGTGGCTGCTGACCTTCACGCTGTCGCTGGATGATTTCGTGATCGCATCGTTTACGTCGGGGCCGGGGGCGACGACCCTGCCGATGAAAATCTATTCCTCGGTGCGACTTGGCGTGACACCAGAGGTGAACGCGCTGTCCACGATCCTGATCGGGCTGGTCGCGACGGGCGTGATCGTTGCATCGCTTATCGGCAAGCGCGCCGAGCGGATAA
The DNA here is from genome assembly GCA_937958625.1 of uncultured Neomegalonema sp. Lineage (GTDB taxonomy): Bacteria > Pseudomonadota > Alphaproteobacteria > Rhodobacterales > Rhodobacteraceae > JAHDDY01. The sequence continues at coordinate 6,371 of CALGNO010000253.1, read as the reverse complement.
CCGAGGCCACATGACCGACCACGACCGTATCGACGCCTTCGTCGGCGCACACCCGAAACTCGACCGCATCGAGCTGCTTTTCCCCGACATGAACGGCGTCATGCGTGGCAAGTGGTTGCCCGGCGATGCGGCGCGCAAGCTGCTGAGCGACGGCGTGCGCCTGCCCATGTCGACCTACGCCCTCGATATTTTCGGCGAGGATGTGGACGAAACGGGGCTGGCCGGTCCCATCGGCGACCCCGATGGCATCGGGCGTCCGGTACTCGATACGCTGAAGCCGATTCCGTGGTCCGAGGATGCGGCGCAGGTGCTGATGACCCTGCGAGCACCCGACGGCACCGACTGCATCTATGACCCCCGTACCCGGCTGGCTGGCGCGTTAGCGCGACTGACGGAGAGGGGCCTGACGCCAGTGGTCGCAACGGAGCTGGAGTTCTACATTTTTCAGAGCGGTGGGCGCGCAGGCGATGCGCCGCTGCCGCCGCCGGGGCTGGAAGGGGCACAAGTCTATGAACTGGCCGCAACGACCGCGCTGGAACCGATGCTCGACGACATCCTCGAATATTGCGATGTACAGGGAATTCCGGCGGATACCCTGACCGCCGAGTTCGGGCCGGGGCAGTTCGAGATCAACTTCAACCACGTCGCCGATGCCATGGCCGCCGCCGACCATGCAGTTCTGTTCAAGCGGCTGGTCAAGGCCGCCGCGCGCAACCATGGCCTCGCGGCGACCTTTATGGCCAAGCCCTACGGCGATGTGCCGGGCAGCGGGATGCATGTGCATGTCAGTCTGCTGGATGCCGAAGGGCGCAATATTTTCAGCGCCGGAGATGGCACCGCCCCGCCCTTGCGCCACGCCCTTGGCGGGCTGCTCGGGTCCATGCGCGAGTTGCAGCCGATCTTTGCGCCCCATGCCAATTCTTACCGGCGCTTCCAGCCCGGTTCTTACGCACCCATGGCCCTCAACTGGGGGCTGGACCATCGCGGCGTCGCCTTGCGCGTGCCAGCAACTGCCGGAGGCGCAGCACGGCTTGAACATCGTATCTGCGGTGCGGACGTCAATCCATATCTGGCCCTCGCGGCAATTCTCGGCGGGGTCGCCGAGGGGCTGGAAACCGAGGCCGATCCGGGGCCACCGCTGGCGGGAGGCGACGGCACCGATGGCGAGCGGCTGCACCACGACTGGACCAGCGCGCTGGAAGACTTCGAAGGCTCGGCCACTGCCGCAGCGATCTATGGCGCGGAATATGTGCGGGTCTATACCGCGTGCCGGCGCAACGAGATTGCCAAGCTGGCGACGATGATTTCCGATGCGGAATATAAGACTTATCTGCACAAGCTGTGAGGCAATATGAGCAAAGCAATTCTGCATTACCTCGTCACCCTCGCAAGCGACGCGAGGGTCTTTCGATACTTTCCAAGACCCTTGGATCAAGTCCGAGGGTGACATCAGGGACAAAGAGGCGAGCAAGAAATGAGCGGTGACCACGCATTCCGGGCCGAGGGCACGCTGGGCCGCCCCCATGAGATGACCTATGGCGGGGCGCTCAGTTTTCTGCGCCGCAAGTACACCCGCGACCTGACCGGCGTCGATGTGGCGGTATCGGGCGTGCCCTATGATGCCTCGGTGACGAACCGTCCGGGATGCCGCTTTGGTCCCGCGGCCATCCGCGCGGCGTCGGTACAACTCGCGGAACTCAAGGCATTTCCGTTCGGGTTCGACCTCTATGAACATCTCGCGATTGCCGATTACGGCGATTGCTTCGTCGATCCCCATAATCCCGAGACGGTGCCGGGAACCATCGAGGCCCACGCAGCCGGGATTTTGGCCACCGGTACGAAGATGCTGACCTTCGGCGGCGATCACTTCGTCGCCTATCCGCTGCTCAAGGCCCATGCGGCCAAGCATGGCCCCGTCGCGCTGCTGCAATTCGACGCCCATTGCGATACGTGGGAGGATGACGGACGGCGGCTGGATCACGGCACGATGTTCGCCCGCGCCGTGGATGAGGGCATCGTCGATGTCGCGCGCTCGACGCAAGTTGGTCTGCGCACCTACAATGACAGCGATTTCGGGTTCGAAATCCTGACCGCCCCGTGGTTGCACCGGAACGGCGTCGATGCGGCGCTGGAGATCATTCGCGAGCGGGCCGGGGACGCGCCGCTCTATATCTCCTTCGATATTGACGGATTGGACCCCGCCTATGCGCCCGGAACCGGGACGCCAGTACCGGGCGGCCCCGCATCGTGGCAGGCGCTCGAACTGATCCGGGGGCTTGGCGGGATGAACTTAATCGGCATGGATGTGGTCGAGGTCTCGCCACCCTATGACCATGCGGAGATCACGGCGTTGGCGGCGGCGACGGTGGCCCATGACTGGCTCTGCCTACTCGCCGAGGCTAAGGGCGCAAAGCGCGCGCCGGTGGGGCGGGTCTAGGAACAGACGGCCTTTGCCAGCTTACTGATCGGGTCTCCCGCAACTGCGCTGACCTCGATGCCGTTCTTCAGCAAGCGGTCGCTTTCTTCGCGGATCAGGCGCAGGTTCGGCGGGCGTTTTTCCGCCTGATTATTCATGCCTAGATAGGTGAAAGCCAGCGGGTCACAGCGAAAGCCATACTCGACCATCGATTGCGTGCCGTCCTTGCGGGCATAGGACACCATGACCCCGCGCAGGCCGCCCTCCAGCGCGCGGGTTTCGACCACCCGCTCGATTGTTCCGGTCTCGTCAATCGCGGAATACCCCGCGCCGCCACCCGCATGGGCTGGCATCGGAGACGACAGGATCAACAGCATCGTCGCGGCGTGTCTGGGCATGACGGTTCTCCGTTCAAGTCCCCCCCCTTCACACTCCGCCAGAGTTAACGAAGCCCGGTCAAAAGAAAAGCCCCGGCGCGCGACCTGGGCTTTTCCTGTGGCTTCGCTACACGCCTTGGTCAGACTTGATCGGTCAGCTTCGGCACTGCATCGAACAGGTCGGCGACGAGGCCGTAATCGGCGACCTGAAAGATCGGTGCTTCCTCGTCCTTGTTGATCGCCACGATGACCTTGGAGTCTTTCATCCCGGCAAGATGCTGGATCGCGCCCGAAATGCCGACGGCGACATAGAGGTCGGGAGCGACGACTTTGCCGGTCTGGCCAACCTGATAGTCGTTCGGCGCATAACCTGAGTCGACAGCGGCGCGCGAGGCACCGATTGCGGCACCCAGCTTGTCGGCGACCTTTTCGATCAGCTCGAAGTTTTCTTTCGACCCGACACCGCGACCGCCGGAAACCACGATCTTTGCCGAGGTCAGTTCCGGGCGCTCGCTCTCGACAACCTTGTCTTCAACCCATTCGGACAGACCGGGATTGCCAGCACCGTCGATTTCCTCAACCGCCGCCGAACCGCCATCGCCGGTGGCGTCAAAGCTGGCACCGCGCACGGTGATGACTTTCTTTGCGTCGCCGGATTGGACGGTCGCCATGGCATTACCCGCATAGATCGGGCGCTCGAACGTATCGGCGCTTTCCACGGCGGAAATGTCGGAGATCATGTTGCTGTCGAGCAGCGCCGCGACGCGAGGCATGACGTTCTTGCCCGTGGTAGTGGCCCCGGCGACGAGGTGCTCGTAATCGCCAGAGAGCTTGACGATCAGATCGGCGAGCGGTTCGGCAAGGTCATGGCCATAGGCCGGATCGCTGGCGCACAGCACTTTCGATACGCCGTCCAGTTTAGCCGCCTGCTGCGCAACACCGTTGCACCCGTCACCGGCACACAGGATATGAATATCGCCGCCCATCGCCTTGGCCGCAGTCACGGATTTCGCGGTCTGGTCGTTGAGGTTTTCGTTGTCGTGGTCTGCAAGAATAAGAACGGCCATCAGATCACTCCTGCTTCGGTTTTCAGTTTTTCGACCAGTTCTTCAACGGAGCCAACCAGCACACCGGCCTTGCGCTCGGGCGGCTCGCTGACCTTGACGACGGTCAGACGCGGGGAGGCATCGACGCCGTAATCTTCGGGCGTCTTGGTCTCCATTGGCTTTTTCTTCGCCTTCATGATGTTCGGCAGCGAGGCATAGCGCGGCTCGTTCAGGCGCAGGTCGACGGTGACGATGGCGGGCATCTGCACCTTAATGACTTGCAGGCCGCCATCAACTTCGCGGGTCACGGTCGCGGCCCCATCGGCGATGTCCAGCTTCGACGCGAAGGTCGCCTGGGACCAGCCGAGCATAGCCGAGAGCATCTGGCCGGTCGCGTTGGCATCGTTGTCGATCGCCTGTTTGCCGAGCAGCACCAATTCGGGCTTTTCCTCATCGACGATGGCCTTGAGGATCTTGGCAACCGCGAGCGGCTCCACATCATTCTCGACATTATCGACCGCTTTCACCAGAATTGCCCGGTCCGCGCCCATCGCAAGCGCGGTGCGCAAGGTTTCCTGATTTTTCTCGACACCGATGGAAACCGCGACGATTTCCTCGACCTGTCCGGCTTCCTTGAGGCGGATCGCCTGCTCGACGGCAATCTCGTCAAAGGGGTTCATCGACATCTTGACGTTGGCCAGATCGACGCCCGTGCTGTCCGACTTGACCCGGACCTTGACGTTATAGTCGATCACCCGCTTGACCGGGACGAGTACCTTCATTTCAAAAACCTTTCGCAGGGCCAGACAACCGGCGCGTTACGCGCCCTGTCGCGGCAATGGCACAATCTGCGACTGACTTAGCGCATGAATACGGCACAGGGCGAGAAAGAATCGTCGCAGGCGGCGGAAAATATGAATTTTTCAATCAAAATTTCACCGTGACGTCGGGTCAGTGCCGATCAAGCATCCCGCAATTGCGCTTTGACCAAATTGGCGAGATACGCTGCCATTGGCGAAAGATTGAGATGACCATCGTCCCATGCAGAATCGGTGTCGTTCAAAGCCTGATAATAAGGATCGCGATCATCGCGAATGCGCTCGGGAACAATTCGGTCTCCCGGCAAAAGCGCCCCGAGTTTCACACATAGGAGATAGTAGCAAAGAGCCCGAGAGGTACGGCCATTACCTTCGACAAACGGATGTATCCAATTCAAACGCCACAAGGCGTAGCCAGCCAACATGTAAGCATCTGTCTCATCCCAGTTTTCATAAATAAACGAAAACATCCGATCGATATGATCAGGTATGGACTCGAAACGAGGCGGCTTGTGCTGTGAGTTCCTGATATAGATTGGTTCTTGCCTGAACCGCCCCGCCATCTGGGAAATACCGGACACCGCTGTCAAGTTAAGGGCATACAAAGAGTACTTATCAACAGCATGAGGACCTTTCTGAAGGCCAATCTGAGTAAAGTTGGTCAAAAGATCATACTGGCGCTCCAGATTTTGCTCTTCAACCTGCTGGTAAAGTTCCGGATTATCGCTCTTGATAATCAGCACAACATCAAGTTCTGACTGTCAACAGAACATTATCAACTGCTCGTTGTGCACTTTCACGGGTCGTCTTAGACGTTGACGGCGCATTGCCATATACGAAGCTGACTTTTTGACGACGCACTTGCTCTTCGGAGATGGTTTTACCCGTAACCTTTGCGCTTATAAGTGCTTCAAGCTCAGGATCATTCACTGGCTCGCCAAGTTGCGACTTTCTTGGTTTGGACATTACAGCCTCCTTGCTCACATCCGCAATCACGCCCCAACACATTAAACGTGTAATGTGGCGGTGGGAAGCCTACGAAACCAAAATATAATAGTATACGCGATGGCTACGTTAGGCTGCGTTTCGTCGTACGTTTATGTCGTTCTGGTTTCCATAAGCCTTACGATACCTGAGTCTATCCGTTCGCTCCCGGCACCCACAGCACGTCATCCTTGCCATCGTTATTCGCGATGCGGCTGGCGACGAAGAACCAGTCGGACAGGCGGTTGACGTATTTCACCGCCGCCTCGTTGATGCTTTCCTGCGAGGCCAGCTCGACGATCCGGCGCTCGGCCCGGCGGCTGACGGTGCGACAGAGGTGCAGATTTGCGGAGAGGGCAGACCCGCCCGGCAATACGAATGAGCGCAGGGGTTCTAGGTCGGCATTCATCGCGTCGATTTCCGCCTCGAGCCGCTCGACCTGGGCGGGGACCATGCGAAGCGGGGTATACTCGGCCTCGCCGTCTTTCTCCATATTCGGGCGGCAGAGGTCGGCCCCGAGGTCGAAGAGGTCATTCTGTATCCGCGCCAACGCCGCATCCATTTCGCCGGTCGCGTGCTGGCGCGCGAATCCAACGGTCGCATTGGTTTCATCGGCCCCGCCATAGGCATCGACGCGCAGCGCGAACTTGGCGACCCGTTGGCCATCACCCAGCGCCGTCTCACCCGCATCGCCGGTTTTCGTATAGATCTTACTCAGTACGACCATTGC
>CALGNO010000252.1 GCA_937958625.1 uncultured Neomegalonema sp. | reverse complement strand
GAGCACATTCGCGTTGAAGCGTTCCTGCTCATCGGCGCTCATCTCGCGCAGCTTGGGATAAATGCGCCCGTAGCCCGCCAGTTCGGCATGGTCGTATTGCGCGCGGGTCTCCGCCCATTTGAAGCCATACCGCGCTTTCATTGCCACCGCTTCCTCCATCAGCCGCTCGTCGCGCAGGCGTTCGGCAAGATGCCGGTCGGTGATCACGGTATCCTCATCGAAGAGTCCAGCGACCACCGCGCCGCCTTCGGCCCGGTATCGCTCGATCACGAATTCACCGAGCGGATCGTCGATGCGGATGTCTTGCCTCATAAGCACATCGCGCACCCGCCAGGACGAATGGTCGGCAGGGTTCTCGGCGAAACCCGCAAAAACCCGTGCCTGCGTTTCCTGACAGGGATGGCCTGCATAGGCCTTCATCGTGTCGAGGGAGATATCGCCGCCACGCGCTGCTTCCCGGATATCGGGATGCACAAGCCCGTAACGCAGGCGTTCCTTCACCGCACGGACCGTCGCGCCGAATGCCACCGCGATCTGCTCCACCGTGCTGCCTTCACCCGCCATTGCCGCGAAGGCCTCGTATTCATCCAGCGGGGCCATCGGCTCCTGCATGGCGTTCTCGGCGAGGCTGACGGCGGTGACATGATCGACATCCTTGCCGATCACCTTGCAAGGGGCCTTGAAGCGGGCATCGAGCCGGTCTTCCGCCTCCAGCAGTCGCAGCGCCAGCAGTCTGCGCCTCCCGGCGAGAACGCCATAGCTCCCTTCCTCGACCTCCTGCACCACAAGGGTTTGCAGCAACCCCAGCGCCTCGATGCTCGCTGCCAATGCCGCAATGCTCTCCGGGCTGTGTACCACCTTCGCCCGCACGTTCTTCGGATGCTCGGTCAGTTCGGCCAGCGTGAGATATTTCATCGGATCGTCCTTCCACTTTGCTTTCCGCGCCCCCATCGGGCGCGAAAAGGCCGAAGGCCGATCTTTTCCTTTTGGGATCGGCGGCAACGGCAGGAGCGGTTGTTCGGAGCCGCAGAACGGCCTATCGGGAGAGGCAAGATTTGCGTCATATACAGCATTGCGCTATATGTGACGTAATATGCGGATCGTCCTCGACACCAATGTCCTTGTAGCAGCGCTGCGATCCAGGCACGGCGCGAGCAACGCCCTGTTGATCGAGGTGCTTGGCGGCAAGGCATCGTGGGTCTGCTCTGTGCCTCTTTTCCTCGAATACGAGGACGTACTCACGCGGGCGGAGTTCTTGCTGGCGACGGGGTACGACAAGACGGGGGTGGCCGGGTTCCTGTCGGATGCCGTGGTGGCGATTGAGGCGGTCGATCTGCATTTTCTATGGAGACCGCAATTGCGTGACCCGAAGGATGAGATGGTGCTTGAAACGGCGGTGAATGGGCGTGCGGAGTTTCTGGTGACACACAATATCCGTGATTTTGCGGAGGCGGCAGATCGGTTTGAAGTCGATGCCATCACGCCGCAAGACATGCTGAGGAGGATACGACCATGACAGCCACGGTAAAAGCGCGGGTCTCGCTGAACCTGCCCGCCTCGCTCAAATCGGCGGCGGAACGCTACGCCGAGCGCGATGGCGTTTCGCTGAACCAGTTCATCTCCATGGCACTGGCCGAGAAAGTCGGCGCGCAGGGCGCGGCGGAATTTTTCGCAAAGCGCGGTGATGGGGGAGACGTTGAATCCGCTATCGCGTTTCTGCGTAATGCGCCTGATGTCGAGCCCGAAGCGCAAGACCGGATCGAGTAGCAAGTCAAAGGCTCAGTCTGGCGGCACCAGATCAGGCCGCTCGGCTTCGACCATTTCAACGAAGGCCTCGAGCTGCTCGCGGCGGAAGCCTTCGGCACAATCGCCAAGCATCCGCCGCCCTTCTTCGATGGCATAATCGCTACCGAAGAAGCCGCAGCAGGAATCGCGCACATCGCCGTCCGGCGTCTCGACCCGCACGCACCAGACATCGCCGGTCAAAAATTGATCATACTCGGCGATCTCGGTGCGCAGCACGCGCTTCCCCTCTGCTTCAAGATCGGCCCGGCGGCGCAGTTTCGGGAATGCCATGCGGAGTTTGGTCCATTCGACAAAAATCCAGCCAATCTGCCCGCTGTCCCACGGACACGAGAAGGGCGTCGTGGCGACGGTGATACCGGAATGATCGTACATGAAGACGGGGAAGCGGATATGGGGGCGGGCTTCCATCGCCACCCCGAAGTCTTCCGGTGAGTGCCAACCGTGTTTGTCACCGAGATTGTACCGGCGGTGCCAGCAAACCAGCGTTCCGAGGTGCTCGAACTCGGCGCGCGGGTTGATCGGCTCGGGATCGGCGCTGACGATCAGTGTCAGGCCGCAGGCATCGCGTTCTTCGTGCAGGATGACGGACATGGCAAAACTCCTCGCGTTGGACGCGCCTGGATCGGGCGCACAAGGCGAGAGGCCGCCCGCATCCCTCGCGGGGCGGGGCGGCCTCAATGTCGTGCCGGTGGGCGAAGGCGCTTCAGTCAACGAGATCCATGAGCAGCAGTTCCTCAGCCCCGTAGACACCGTGTCTGGCGCAGGCACCGCAGCGATACCCGCGCGCATCCGGCTCGACCGGATTGTCAGAGGGTTCCCCACAGAAGATGCAGAAGCCGCCATCCTCGAGCATCGCCACCTCGATCTCGGCGAGCGCGAAGCGGATTGGCGTGGCCGCGTCCATCATGGCACGACCTCCTCGGCGGCGAGGTAGAAGTCCAGGGCATCCCAGATTACGACGCTCGCTGCCCTCGTCTCTCTCACCTCGCAGCGGTAACCGGCACAGCCGGAAGGGATGTGCCCGTCCGGCGTAGCGCGTCGCAGGTCATGCGCGGCACACCAGATATCGGCATGGTGCGCCGGATCGAGGCTCTCACTCGGGGCAATGCGACGCAGCAGCAGCGTCTCGCCCCGATGGCTGATTTCCACGAACATCGGTCAATACTCGCTGGCGAGCATTATGGTCAGGATGCGATAGGTTTCCTTCGGGTTTGTGGGGTCTTCTGATCCGTGCTGCAGGTCGTTGGCATAGAGATCGATTTTCCAGAAGTACCGGTTGCCCCGAACCTCGAAGGCTCCGAAGTCATGCTCGCCATGCGGGTCGTTGTCTTCATTGAATGTGTCGAAGCGGGCAACGCTGCGGATGACTTCGATATGCTCGATGGGCGGCAGGGCCGCAACGCCCTGGGTCAGGACGATCTGGCCGGGCAGGTCCGGCGTCTCGCCAAGGCTGCTGCGGAACAGGTCGTTCTGGGCGGCGATGGTGGCGGCATCGCGTGTGCGTTCGGGGGTGAGTGTCGTCGTCTGATCGGTCATCGTGTTGATCCTCTTTCTCCATCCG
>CALGNO010000251.1 GCA_937958625.1 uncultured Neomegalonema sp. | reverse complement strand
TCTACTCACCGTTGAGCGTCCCGACAGGTCGTTTTCGGTGTCACGCCTGGATCAAGCGCTTTTGTATTCCGACCAGAAGTCGTTCCAATCCTCAAGATCCTGCTGCACCGGAATATCCCGGTAACTGATGCGGCCCTCGTCAATCAGGGCGATCGGTTCATTGGCGTGGCCCTCGATTTGACCGGACCGCTTGGCCTCGGCCATATCGACCTTTTGCAGCATTTCGCGGCCTGATGCGGTGACGCAGTGGCCGGGATAGCCGAGCATCTGTGCCGTCTTGACCTGTCCTTCGGGCGACATGGTGTAGGCGAGGTATTTCAGCGCCATGTCCTTTTTCTCAGACGTGGCGACGATGGAATAGCTCTCGGTCCACTGGATGCCGCCCTCTTTTGGCACCACCGACGAAACCGGCGCGCCATCGCGTTCCAGAATACCCGTCACCCAATCGCCGATGCCGCACATGGCCAGCATCTCGCCGTTCTTCAGGCCCGCAAACGTGCCGCCGAAATCGAAATAACCGCCGACCTGAGGCTTTAGCGACATCGTGCGCTCTTGCACCGCCGCCCATGCATCGTCGTCAATGTCAAACGGGCTGGCATTGCCTTCAAGCAAGCTGATCTGGCCGAGGGACGGCAGGTGCCAATCGAAATGGCCGACCTTGCCTTCAAGTTTCGGCATCCAGAATGCCTCGTAGGTCGAGGCTTCTTCGGCGGTCATCGCGTCGGTGTTGTAGGAAACGCCGAGATGCCCAAATCGGGAGATCAGGGAATAGAGGTTGCCGTCCTCACCCCAGTGCCCCGGGAATTTCTTGAAATCATCGTGCAGCAACTCATCCATCGGGTAATCCGCTGGGTCAAGTTGCATCGCCAGATCATTCGCGACCAGCAGCTTGGCGTATTCGGCGTCGGTGTGGATAATGTCAAAGGTGCCCGGCGGGTTTTGCGCCAGTGCCGCCAGCATATTATCGCCGCCCGCGTAGTATTTCGGCACGAACTTGACGTTATTCGCCTCTTCAAATTCCCCGACCATGTCCGGCTCGGCGGTGCCATACCAACCGAGCATATTCAGCTCGACCGTCGAGGCCCAGGCCCGGTTCACGAACGGTGCCGACAGCGCCGTGGCAGCGGCCCCTTGCAGGACCGTACGGCGCGAAAAGTCAGTTGCGCCGAGGCGCGGTGCAGGTTTCTTCATGGTACTCTCCCCGAGAGACAGATCGTGTTTCCTCCGACGGCCTTTCGGCTCTTTGGCCGGAGCGTAGACCGCATTTGCAGCGCGTGCCAAGCCCGTTTATCGAATCGTAGCGGACGGTTACCGCAGTTGCGTTCTCGAGTGCGGGCGATAAGGTCGCGCCATGAACCGAACCGAATTTCATGCCCTTTTCGCGACGCCGGGGCCGGTGGTCTTGCCTGTGATCCATGTGCTGGACGATGCCCGAACCGCGCGGAATATCGACGCTCTGCTCGCCGCCGGTGCACCGGGATGCTTTTTGATAAATCACGATTTCGGGGTCGAGGAGTTCCTGCCGATTCTGCGCAGCACGCGGGCGCGATTCCCCGATTTGTGGATGGCGGCAAACTTTCTGGCCGTAACCGGGCGGGATGCCTTTCCGGTGCTGGGCACGCTCGAAAGCGAGGGCTGTCGCGTCGATGCCTATTGGGCCGATGATGCGCGCATTGACGAGCGCCGCGATACTCAGACCGAGGCGGCAGAAATCTCGCGGGTCCGCGAGGAAAGCGGCTGGAGCGGGCTTTATTTCGGTGGCACTGCCTTCAAAAAACAACGCCCGGTGGCCGATGCGGACCTCGATACCTCCGCACGCATCGCCGCCGAGTGGATGGATGTGGTCACGACCTCGGGCATCGCCACGGGCGAGGAGGCAGACGATTCGAAGATCGACACGTTTCGCCGCGCCATCGGCGACGCGCCCCTTGCGTTGGCCTCGGGTATCACGCCGGAAAACGCGCATCGCTATGCGCAGGTCGATTGCTTCATGGTCGCCACCGGAATCAACGAACCGGGCAATTTCTACGACATTGATCCCGCGCGCCTGTCTGCCCTGCTGGCCACCGCAGAGGTGCTCGGCACTGAATAAAGAGGGGGACCCCTATGAACCGACCAGACGATAAAGGACCACGCGACGACCGCTGGTATCTGAACCTGATGGCCCCGAACACCAAGGGCGAGAAATTCGCGTGGCTCGACCCGACCAGCATCTACATCAACAATGATGCGTTTCATGACCTGCTGGACGACCTGCACGCCGACCTTGAGGGCACCAAAGTCGATGTCGTGGCGGGCCTCGACGCAATGGGCTTTGTTTTGGGTGCAGCACTGGCGACGCGGCTCGGCGTTGGCTTTTTGCCGATCCGCAAGGCCGGAAAGCTGTGCGTCGATACCGATGCCGTCAGCTTTTCCAACTATTCGGGCCGCACGCAGGATATGGAGATGCGCAAGCCCGCCTTCGGCGCTGGAACCCGCGTTCTGCTGGTCGATCAATGGGTCGAAACCGGCGGCACGATGGACGGCGCGATCCGTCTGGTCGAGCGTCAGGGCGGCATCGTTGCGGGTCTCGCCGCCATTGCCATCGAGCAAAACGCGCGGTCGCGGTCGGTGATCGGCGAGCACACGTGTTTCAGTGCCGTGGTCGCCGGTTCCAAGTGGCAGCGCGAGTGCGACGCGCAAACCCTGTCCAGCTTTGCCAATTATCGCCCTGAAGACGTTTTTCCCGCCATCGGTGCCTGACGGACATTGCGGGAAATGTGGAGAATGAATGCCATTTAGGGTATTCGCCATCATCCGTCGAAAACGCCGCCATACGGTTCTTTCGGTACAGTCCCTAGAGGTCATCCCATGTCCGATCACGTCACGATCATCGATCACCCGCTGGTGCAGCACAAGCTGACCGAAATGCGCAAGAAACATACCTCGACCGCCGGGTTTCGACGCCTGTTGCACGAAATCGCGCATCTGCTGGCGTATGAGGTCATGCGCGACCTGCCCTTGCAAAAAACCCAGATTGAAACGCCGCTGGAACCGATGATGGCCCCGACCATCGAGGGCAAGAAGCTGGTGCTCGTATCGATCCTGCGCGCCGGGGATGGGCTGTTGCGCGGGGTGCTCGATCTGGTGCCCCAGGCCCGTGTCGGCCATATCGGCCTCTACCGCGATCATAAGACACTGGAAGCGGTGGAATATTATCTCAAGGTGCCATCTGATATTGGCGACCGCGCGGTGATCGTCGTCGATCCGATGCTTGCGACCGGCAACTCGTCCTCGGCGGCCCTCACCCGGCTGAAAGAGGTGGGTGCGAAGAACATGAAGTTCCTGTGCCTGCTCGCGGCCCCAGAGGGGATCGAGGTGCTGAAAAAAGACCACCCCGACGTGCCGATCTATACGGCGGCGGTGGACGAGAAGCTTGACGAAAAGGGCTATATCCGCCCCGGCCTCGGCGATGCAGGCGACCGGATGTTCGGAACGAAGTGATCGGGTGCGGGCGGCGGGGTCAGCCGCTCAACTCATCCACTGACCGCCATCGACGTTGTATGTCTGCGAGACGATGTAGTCGGAGTCCGGCGAGGCGAGAAACACCGCCATACCGGTGATGTCATCCGGGGTGGCGAAGCGGCCTGCGGGTACGCCCGCCTCGACCTCGGCCCGCTTTTGCCCCGGCGGCTTGCCCTCCAGCTTGGCGAACATCGCATCGACATGGACCCAATGCGCGCCATCGACGACACCGGGAGCAATCGCATTGACGTTGATGCAGTGCTTGATGAGGTTCAGCCCGGCGGATTGGGTCATTGAAATAACTGCGGCCTTTGTCGAGCAGTAAACCAGCACAAGGCTCTCCCCGCGCCGCCCCGCCTGACTGGCCATGTTGATGATCTTGCCGCCGTGGCCCTGTTCGATCATCTGCCGCGCCGCCGCCTGCATCGTGAACAGGGTTCCAGCGACATTGAGCGCATAGAGCCGATCATAGCTTTCGCGGGTAATATCCACGGTCTCGGCGGCATCGAACAACGCCGCGTTGTTGATCAAAATATCGAGCTTTCCGGCCCGCTGCACCACCGCCGCGATGGCCGCGTCGATGCTCTCCTGCTTGGTCACGTCGAGCGGCACCGCATAAGCGGCCTCGCCAATCTCCCGCGCCGCCGCCTCCGCCGCGCCAAGGTCGATGTCGGCGATGGCGACCGTCGCTCCCTCCCGCACATACGCCTCTGCAAAGCCGCGCCCGATGCCCCGCGCTGCGCCGGTTATCAGCGCAGATTTTCCTGCAAGTCTTCCCATTCCGACCACGTCCCTTGTCTCAGCGAATACGCTTCACAAAGAACGCGAACGCCAAGCCGCTGCAACAAATTTCGCGGCGCGCTAATCCGCGATCCTAGTCGTTCGGTAAAGATGCCATGTCGCGAAACCGAGAACAGGGAACGAGACCAAGAGGCCCAAAAACATCGGCACCATCGAGACTAGCGTGACCCCGCCGATCACAGCGGCCCAGAGCAGCATCGGTCCGGGATTGGCAATCACCGTCTTCCAGCTTGTCACAATGGCGGTCACCACATCCACGTCGCGCTCGACCAGCAAGGGCATTGAGATAACGGTCGTCGTATAAAGGATCGTCGCGAGGATACCGCCGATGACCGTGCCCAGCGCCAGCATTCCCAGCCCGCCTGATGTGGTGAACAGGGCCGATGACAGGGCATCGACACTCGAAAACGCCTGCATATCCAGCATCAGCGCAATCAGGATGCGCGCCTGATACATCCATATCCAAAAGATAAAGAGCACGACAAAGGCCATCCACGCGAATTCTCGTCGGCTCTGGCGCAGCATGAAGCCGAGGATACCGCCGGGGTCCATCGCCTGCCCCGCGTGCAACCGGCGGCTCACCTCGTAGGTTCCGGCGGCGAGAAACGGGCCGACCAGCGGGAAGCCAATTGCCAGCGGGATGATCATCCAAGGTTTCTGGTAAAGACTCAGCAGCACGAAAATCGCGATCCCGGCCAGCACATAGACACTGCCAAAGAACAGCCCGTACCCCGGCAGACGTTTGAAATCGACCCAACCGTTGCGCAGGCTGTCGGTAATATCGCTATACTCAACCGGCCTGAAGGCGGGAACCGGCGAAGGTTCGGTGGGGGTATAATCCGACATAAATCCTCACAGCGGTTCTTCGTGGAGGATGCGATCCGCTTCGCCGTCCAGATCGTCATACTGGTTCGATCTCAGC
>CALGNO010000250.1 GCA_937958625.1 uncultured Neomegalonema sp. | reverse complement strand
AAACCTATACCTCGCCCGAGGCGGTGGTCGAGGAGACTGATCCGGACACCGGAAATGTCGAGGAGATCTATATCGGAGACAAGCTCAGTGACGATGACCGCGCGCATATCCGCAGCAACATGTTCCACGGCTTCGACTTCGACGCGACCATGCTGCGGATCGCGGCGATGAACCTGATGCTGCACGGGGTGGATGATCCAGACATCCACTACCAGGACACGCTCAGCACCGGCTTCACGGATAAGTATCCAAACCAGGCGACCGAGGGTTTCGACGTGATCCTTGCAAACCCCCCCTTCAAGGGCAGCCTCGACTTCGAGGACGTACATTCGGGGCTGCTGCGCCAGGTTAAGACTAAGAAGACCGAGCTGCTCTTCCTCGCACTGATCCTGCGGATGCTTAATACCGGCGGCCGGTCGGCGACCATCGTGCCCGATGGAGTGCTGTTCGGCTCATCCGGTGCGCACCGCCAGTTGCGTCAGCTGTTGGTCGACAACAACCAGTTGGAAGCTGTGATCTCGCTGCCCAGCGGTGTGTTCAGGCCCTATGCGGGCGTGTCCACCGGCATCTTGGTCTTCACTAAAGGCGGGCGGACCGACAACGTCTTCTTCTACGACGTCGAGGCTGATGGACTTTCGCTCGACGACAAGCGTGACCCGGTGAAGGAGAACGATCTGCCGGATTGTCTCGCCAGCTGGCGCTCCCGCAATCCGGCAAAAGATACGGACAGAACTGCGAAGGCATTTTTTGTCCCGGCCGCCGAGATCAAGGAAGCAGGCTATGACCTCTCTCTCAGTCGGTACAAAGAGCGCGTCTACGAAGAAGAGGACTATGAGCCACCCCATGAAATCCTGAGTCGTATGAAGTGGCTGAACAATGAAATCGCCGATGACCTAGCCGAACTCAAGGAGTTGCTTGAATGACTGAAGCAGTAAGCCTCAAAGAAGCTGCTTTCGTGAATCCAAAGGCTCCAAAGGTCGGCGAGATTGATCCAGAGCAACTCTACGATTTTGTCCCCATGCAAGCCGTCCACGAAGATGGGCGCATAGATGTTTCAGAGGCGCGACCTCATCAAGAGGTTGCTAAGGGCTACACGTCTTTTCGATCGGGTGATGTGCTGGTAGCAAAAATCACACCATGCTTTGAGAACGGAAAAATTGCCTTAGCGGAAACGCGAACCGAGTTCGCTTTCGGATCAACCGAATTCCATGTGA
Source organism: uncultured Neomegalonema sp. (assembly GCA_937958625.1). Taxonomy (GTDB): domain Bacteria; phylum Pseudomonadota; class Alphaproteobacteria; order Rhodobacterales; family Rhodobacteraceae; genus JAHDDY01. The sequence goes on along the minus strand of CALGNO010000250.1, from coordinate 9,370 downwards.
TCCGTAGCAGAGAAAACATTTCCGATCCTCGCTATCTCCTTCATTTTCTGCGTCTTCGCCGAATAAGGTTAGAAGGCGAGAAACGCATGACCGGAAGTGCCGGCCAAAAGCGCGTACCGCGCATTTTTCTGGAAGACTTGAAAATACCTCTTCCAGAAATTGGTGAACAACTTCGGATTGTAGAAATTCTCGACAAAGCGGACGGCATCCGTCGAAAGCGAGTACGCCTCCTTAACGCGCTACGTGACTATTTAAGGTCGGCTTATGTCCATACCGTTGGTCATCTTAATCCGCACCATGGCGACTGGGAGCCATTCACGATTGAGGCGCTTGCCGAAGATCGGAAGGGCGCGATCCGGTCGGGACCGTTTGGCAGTGCTCTTCGTCATGGCGAATTCGTTGATGAGGGCATTGCGGTTCTTGGTATTGACAACGCGGTTCAGAATAAGTTCGCATGGTCCGAACGGCGCTTCATCACGCCGTACAAGTACGAGGAATTGCGGCGCTACACGGTTTTCCCGGGCGATGTGATCGTTACGATCATGGGCACCACCGGTCGTTCCGCAGTTGTGCCAGACGACATCCCGGAAGCGATTACGACCAAGCACCTCGCCACGATCACCTGCAACAAGGAACTGATCCACCCGGAAGTGCTCTCCTTCGCGATCCATTCCGATCCACTGGTCATTCGTCAGATCAAATCCTTCAACAAGGGCGCGATCATGGACGGCCTGAATCTCGGAATCATCCGAAAACTGGAGATCAATTTGCCCCCAATGGCCGAGCAACTCAGATTCGTCTCCATGCTTCAAAAAGCGAAGGCAATCGAAGCCAAATCTCAGACGCCGAATGTCTCCGGGGAAGACCTTTTCCAGTCCTTGTCACAACGTGCCTTCCGCGGCGAACTCTGAGGTGCTGACATGCGTTTGACCCGTATCGAAATAGAGAACTTCAAAGGCATTGGCACGCTCCAAAGTATTGATCTGAAGCCGATCACGCTGCTTTTTGGCCCGAACAGCGCGGGCAAAAGCACGATCCTGCAGGCAATGCATTACCTGCGTGAGGTGATCGAGCGCAACAACCCAGACCCGGACCAGACGATCGCCGGGGGCCTCACTGACCTCGGCGGATTTGCCAACCTTGTCCACGGACACGAGACAGACCGATCCATCCACATCAAGGTCCGCCTCGATATCGGGGATGACCAGGGCAGCGATCGCCTGCCGATCAACTCCGGCGGCAATCTGCAAGACCCACAGTTCACAAACCTGCCGGTGCAGTACATCGTCGGTGAAAATACCGAGCTGAAAACCTACGCCGTCTTGCAGGAGGTGGGCATTGGCATCGAAGTGGCTTGGAGCGATCTCATCCAAGGTCCCTATGTCGCGAAGATGTCGGTCGAACATAACGGAGACGAACTGGCCGTTCTCCGGTCCCCCCCTCAGGAGGGCCAGGCCGAGCTGATCGATATCAACTGGCAGCACCCGATGCTGGAAAAGCTGGTCGATCCGAACGACGAGCCGGAAGACTGGGGAGAAGGATTGTCAATCGCTCTCGGATATGACCCGCAGACCGAGGACGGTGACCCGTTCAATACGCCGCTCGGGAACGAGCTGTATGAGCTCTCCCGCCAGATCGTGGCGGATGCGCAGATCAATGACCTCGTGCGGTTTCGGGTCAAGGTCAACACCGAGTTCGGAGCCTTACCCGATCTGGACCGTCCGCTCTCGCTTGACCTGGTTGAACTCGACAAGAATCTGATCCGGATGCGCTATGCACACGGCGCCTCCCTTCCGCGCCTGTCGGACAGCGACGAACTGCGCGCCGCCGACGAATTGGATCTGGAGACATATCGCCGTGCCGGCTTGAGCGCGCTTCTGGACGAGATGGTTCTCGGCCCGGTCCGGATCCTGCGCGACTATCTAAAGTCGCTGACCTATATCGGGCCACTCCGCGAAATTCCCAGCCGTGGCTACCGTCCACGTCTTTCGCCTGACGAGTCACGCTGGGCGAAGGGCCTTGCTGCCTGGGACGTGCTTCACGACCAGACCACGGGACATCTGCTTGAGAGCGTGAATGACTGGCTCTCCTCCGATCTGAAACTGAAGACCGGCTACAAACTGCAGCAGACTGTCTTCAAGCAGGTCCCCAACACTAGCCGGTTCCACCAACTATTCCAGCGTGGCATCGATGAAGACGACCTTGGTGACCTGCACGAGCTCTACGCTTCGTTGAAGACCGTCAAGGAGTTCAGGCTACTCGATCTGAACAAGGGGGTACTGGTTGCGCCCAGCGACGTCGGCGTCGGCATTTCTCAGATGGTGCCTGTCGTTGTCGCGTGCCTGATGGATCCTGACGGTCTAATCGCGATCGAGCAGCCCGAGCTTCATATTCACCCGGCTATTCAGGTTGGGTTGGGCGATCTCTTTATCGAAGCGACGCAGGGCCGCCAGTCGGCAGTCGGTCCTGAGCGTAGCCTTTTGATCGAGACGCATAGCGAACATATCATGCTTCGTTTGCTTCGGCGTATCCGCGAAAAAACGGAGAACGAGTTGCCTCCCGGTATCGAAGGAATCTCACCAGATGATTTGGCGGTGATATACGTTGAAAGTGGGCTCGATGGCGTAGAGTTTCGATTGCTCAGAGTGGATGAAGAAGGTGAATTCCGCGACCGATGGCCTGATGGTTTCTTCGATGAGCGGGCCGAGGAACTCTTCTGATGCACTATGAATATGCAGTAGAGCCCGCGGCCATCGCGGAAGATTGGAAGACCTGCCGATATCTGGCAGAGCTATTCGGGTTTGATCGAGGACGTCTCTTGTCACAGTTTCCTAAGAAGTGGCTTCCGATGGCAATCGAAGCAACGGCAAATTTGCCGCCCGTCGAGAAAAAGCGTGTCATCGAAAAGTTGCGGCATTTGAAAGAGCATGCATCTATGCGGGCTGGTCGGAAATACGATCCGGATGATGGTATGTGGCTCGACAATGTCGTGAGAGCACATCGCGCTGCGCCCTTTCGGGCGATTGTGGCGAAAGACGCCGTTTCCAGCGTACCGGAAGTGATTGCAGCAGACGATGTCAGTGAAACACATCGTCTGTTTGAAGTCGTACGAAGCATCAGCGTGCCGCGCGAAGCGGCCTCGATAACAGGTGCTGTCGCTCCTTTGCTGAGTTGTGCACGCCAAGTATGGTTAATCGACAAATACTATGACCCATTTAATGCAAAATATCAGTATACACTGCGGGATCTCCTAAATCACGTTCGAGGGGCTGAAATTGACTTCCAAATCCATTATTGCGAACATGGATACTGCCCCGACACTGCCGCCATAGAACGTGAAGCGGCACAAAAGTTTGGCGGCCTCATTCCAGTTGGCATGAAGATCAAGATTTTGCGCTGGAGGCAGAAGACCGGCGGACTGAACTTTCATGCCCGCTATCTGCTGACCGACCGAGGCGGGATTGGCATCGATGCCGGTTTCTCATCGGAGGGAGGCGGTGAAAGGACAGATGTCCATCTTCTAGAAGGCCGCTTCACACTTGACAAAATGACGCATTTTGAACCGACCGCTACTGTATTCGAACGCGTGGGTGCCGTGCTCGAAATTGATGAAAACGGAGGCGTGCGGCACGTATGACGTTGTAAGGCCTTCGAAACTAGACAGAAGGCGTCTCTGCTAACTTTAATTTTCGACAAAACCGTTTGCTAGTTGCATCTTGCGAGGGGTCTTACAATCGGCCTCAAAGACTTCCTGCTACAGTGTCCAACCTGCCTTCGATTGTGCCGCAGATATGCCGCAGCTTCGCGAGAACAAAAATTGAACATGATGCCACGAAACGGCCTCGCACGTTCTAAAAGTTCAATAGCTTACAGGTCATGCAGAGTGTTGAGGTCGCTGTGGAGCTTACCCAGTCAAAAAGAATTTGCGCTACACACGCGCAATCTCCTGCATCAACTTGGTGCGATGTCCAAGAACGATTCGTCGAGCAACAGCAGTTTCGGATCTGCGATCAGCGCGCGATCAATCATCAGCATCTGCTGTCACCACCGCTCATCTGACGCATCACCATGCATTCACCGCATATTCTGAGTGCGAAACAAACCGAAAACTACTAACGACGATTGTGCCGACTCTTGTGCTGTCGTGTTCTCTTAATGTTCGTATTGATCTCAAATTTCCGCCGCTTAAGAATTTGATTTACATAAGCTATGTCCCTTTGAGCGTTCCAGAGCTCTGAATTTGTAAACCGAAGGTCGGCGGTTCGACTCCGTCCGGGGGCACCAATAAATCAAAGGCTTAGCGGAGATTCCGAAATCCTAGGCTCTCTATAGGCTCTTATTTTTCGAGCCTTGTGAGCCTAGCCGCGATTCCGATCTTTGACCGACGACGGAGCATCGGTGTACGTAATCCTCGAATCACCTTGCAGAATCGCGTACTCTGCCCGGGCCTAGGTATTGTCGTAACCTTGGGCATCGCGATGCTCTCTAATCAAGGAGACATCGTGATGAGGATACTTTCAAAGCGCCAGCTCAAGGAGATGGTTCTGTATTCGCCGCAACATGTTGCACGTCTGGAAAAGGCCGGGACGTTCCCCAAGCGGGTACAGATCGGCCCGAACAGAGTGGGATGGGTTGAGAGCGAAATACTGGATTGGCTTCAAACACGGCTGGATCGCAGAGAAGACCCCACCCGACACTCCTGATTTCAGGAGCGGGTGATCGGGGTTGCAAATCCGATCACCCACCACAGCTTACGGTATTTTTTGAAACTGCCCGCGCGTTACACCAAACTCCGATGAGTAAGCGCCACTAGCGACCCCATCGGCGAACTCATACTCGGCCTTCGCACCCTCATGGAATTGAATACCAAGTTTTCTGCCATCGGAAATTTGGGCCGTTACGGCTTCACAACCCGGCTCAATTTCCCATGCTGGTTGGCTTCCGTAGGCGTAGAGTACGGAAGCGCTTCCGTCACTTCTCTCGTCAAGGATCGCAAGTTCATGATTGAGCGTCGTCGATCCTCTTGCCCATTCTCCTTTATATACGCCCGTGAGCGAGCCCGGTTGAACTTCATATGCCCCGCACATGTCGAGCAACGAAATCACTTGTGGAGCGCTAATAACATCCGAAATGTTTCCAGCCTCACTGCCAGCATTGTCGCGAGCACAGGCGGCAAGAATACTGGCGACGCCTGTAGTTATTAAAAGTGAACGAAATGCTTTGGATGAAGCAAAGACATGTGCCTTCGGGTATCGATTATTCATGGATCATACTCTCAACAAATGAAACACTATTCCCAATAGTGTTTCATCATGAGGTTTGTAGCGGGTTTGGACTTGTGGAGGCGGAAGAAATAAGTATCATTTGAATGATCCGCCGCGCCGGAAGCCGTTGTTTTCGAACGCGATCCATCCCCTTGAAACACTATTGGGAATTCTGTTTCGTCCGGGTATCGGTCGCGCGTGGGCGGATTGCCACCCATGCCTGAAACCTCCGCCACAATGCGCCTTCACGACGAGGCCGGACGCCGCCTCTATCTCACGCCCGCCGAGCGGCGGCGGTTTCTTGCTGTGGCCAAGACGAGATCCGAGCCGATCTGCGCGCTCTGCTATTGTCTCGCCTATACCGGTTGCCGGATATCAGAGGCGTTGGCGCTATCGCCGGATCACCTGGACGCCGAGGACGGCGTGCTGCTGATCCGCAGCCTGAAGAAGCGCCGGGCCGGGCATATTCGAGAGTTGCCCATTCCGCCGGAATTGGCCGCGATGCTCACAAGTTTGTCCCAGCAAAATCGCCGCTTCTGGCCGATTGGTCGGGCCACGGCGTGGCGGCGTATCAAGGAGGTGATGGGCGAGGCTGACGTGGTCGGCCCGCAAGCGACCTCCAAGGGTTTGCGGCACACCTTCGCCGTTCACGCGGTTTTGCAGCAGGTGCCACCCGGCATCCTGCAAAAATGGATGGGCCATGCCGATCTCTCGACGACCGCCATCTATACGCAGCTCTGTGGCGCGGAAGAGCGGACGGTGGCGCAGCGGATGTGGAGCGGTTGATTGCCACCTAGATGTACACCCCCTCAGCGCCGCGACCAAAATCGTCACTGGCGAATCCGAAGGTTGTCTCGGGAAAATCACCGCTTCCCCGCCGTGCCGATACGGCGTCGTGATAAACTGAAAGCATGGTTACAAATGTCTCAACCGCTGGTGCGCACCAACCCGAACCGGTGCCACCCAGTGCGAACGGGTTCGAACAGGAGTGGCTTACCGTTGGGCAAGCCGTCGTGCGCTGCGCCGAGCTTGGCCTTACCCGAACTCCGAAGACTATTCGAAAATGGGCAGAGCGCTCTTCTGGCTTGCCCGACGGTGATGTCGTGGCGCGCAAAGAGGATACGCTCTGGGGCTATCGGTGGCTCATTGAGAGCAATTCGCTCACCCGAAAGGTTGAAGAAGATATCCAGTTTCAAGGCGCGAACCAGACCGAACCTGTTCGCACCATTCCGCACCCGGAGCCAAGCGCAGAACCCGAGAAATCGTTTCTCTCACAGAACGACCAAGGTGCGCACATGCCTGCACCGGTGCATTCCGGTGCGCACTCGTTCGCACTATCAGAAGCTGAAATTCGCGAAGAAAATTCAGACGAACCCGGCGCGAACCAACCCGAACCGGTGCAGGCCAGTTCGGACATGGAAATGGTTCTCGATGAAGTCCGCGCTCGAATGAGCGACAAGGATCAAGAGATCAAATTCCTCCGCGAACAACTCACAGACGCACAGGCGGAAGTGAAAAGGCGAGCGGCTTCAACCGACGAAGCCCTCAAGACGATTGACCGCGTGGTGCGCAGTTTCGAGATGCAAGCTGAGGCGAACAAGGCGCTTGCTCTTCGCGGGACGACGCCGCCCGAAACCGAAACTTCCGACGAGCCGGTTCGCTACTCTCCCGAAGCTGTAGACATCGCCACCAGGCACCAAGACATCCGTAGGGTATAATCGATGGATGAAATCGGTTGGAAAACTCATCCAGGAAAAGAACATCGTCATCAAAGGCGGTGACGCTTTCACAAAGTCCGGGTTCACTCGGGTGCCGAACGCAGTTCTACGAAGCGACGATCTTACCGCTCATGCCAAGCTGACCTACGCGATGCTGTTGTCTTACGCTTGGCAAAACGATCACTGCTTCCCCGGCCAAGAGCGGTTGGCGAAGGACATGGGCGCGGGAAAGCGGAGCGTCGTGCGATACATCGACGAGCTCCAAACCAAGGGGTACATCCGCGTCAAAAAGAGGGGACTCGGCAAGCCGAACATCTACGAAATTCTTGTGGATAACGTTCGATAGTGCATTTCCTGAAGTGCCAAATTGGCACCTCTGGAGATGCCAAATTTTCATCTCCGTAAGTGCCAGTTTGGCACCCTAAGAATACTCACAGAAGAAGACCCAGTTATTAATACTCAGAATAGAGATTTAAAAATCTTTTCATGGGGATAAAGGACATCGACGTTTTTCGACTACCCTGGAAATTGAGGTAAAACGACGATCCGAAAATTCAGCAAAGAAGTTGTCTTGACATACCTGCCTTCGTATTGCGCCACGGAAAAGTACGGCGTTTGTCAAGCAAAGCGCCGAAAAGGCGTTGCATCGCAACGAGAACCGTTCCGCTTACCGTCCGTGCTAGCGCACGACTTCATTGCATGATTTTCCGCTACCCACGAAAAACAACGGCGCTCTGGTAGTCCCAAAGGGACAACCTCGCGCTCACGCAATGAAGTCGTGCGCCAACAGCGCCGACCGGCTACAAAAATCCCCCACGCAAACTGCGCGGGGGATTGGCCGGTCTCACGACGGTAAGCGGGTACGAACTACTTCGCCGGAGGCGGTTCGGTATTGCGCCATGAGGCCACTCGGGACGATTTCCGCCGGAACGGTGTCCGGCTCCATGCCATCGGGCAGGTCGATCACCTTGACGAGAAACGAACGGGTTAGAAGGGGAAGCATCGCGTCCACTGCCTCCCGCCCCGGATCATCGCCATCGAGCATGAGGTAGACGAACTTCGTCTTCCTTGCTTCGAGCAGCGCGATCTGCGCCGCACTGATGGCGGTACCCATCAGCGCAACGACCGGCACTCTGAGGCGATGCAATCGCATCGCCCCGAAGAACCCCTCGACGATTACGACCCACTTCGAGGCCGGATCGACGCGGTGGAGGTTGAACAGGGTCTCCATCTTGTCGAAGGATTTCGGGAGCAGATATTTCGGGGCGACATCGGGCGGTTCCGCCGCCGGATACCGTCCGGCATAAGCGATCAACTCGCCCCCGGCATTGTGGATCGGAAGGCAGATGCGCCCCTTCATCATGCTGCGACTCGATTCCGGCAGGAAGCCGAGACCGAACTCGCGAGTCGTCTCCGGATCGACGCGCTCTTCGAGGTACGGATGCCTCGCATCGAGGGTGAAGGTGAACTTGAGGGGTGGGTTTACCGCTCCACATGCCTTGAGAGGCTCAGAATTGGCCACAGCGGCGTTTTCCGCACCCGAACCACCTTCCTTGCCGGAATCGTCGGAACGTCGCTTAGGACGCGATTTCGGGCTTTTACCGATTTTTGCGAATTTCGCCTTATCCGCGCGTTTTGAAGTCCTTGGCGGTGCGAGATCGCAACCCGAGACGCTGGCGATCAGTTCGGCGGATGCCCGAAGATCCGATCCGCCGCCCATCATCACGACGAAGTCGATCATGCTCCCACTTTCGTGGCAGCCGAAACAGTGGAACGTGTTGGGCTGTGCCGAGCCGGTCGCGGCCAGCGTAATGTTGAGCGACGGCTTCGTGTCCTCGTGGAAGGGGCAGAGCAACCGGAGTTGGTCGCCCTTGCGGCTGTAGTCGAGACTGAAATGCGAAAGAACTTTCTCAAAATCGCCGTGTTCGTTCACATGCGCGAACTTGATGAGCTTGCCCATTTGGTACCTCCAGCGGTTAGGGATGAGAACTAACCGAAGTGTACGCAGGGATCAGGGAAGCGGGAACTGACAAGCCAAGTTTTATGTGTTATATTTCTGATACTTATGGATACAACAACCGCACAGCTATACGATATTCTCGTCGAAAGAGGCTTTGATAAGAAGCGAGTGCGCGAGGCGCTTTCGGAGGTGGTTAGCCGTGACGAGATGGGCGCTTACATCGATCAGGGATTCGACCGAGTGCGAGCTGAGTTCAGAGCTGATTTGTCGGAATTTCGGGCAGACATGGGTAGCGTCCGTCAAGGTGGTGGAAAAAGCTTGATGGCCTGAGGTCATGATCAGGCTGCTTCTGTAGTGATGCTGAGAATGGGGTCGGCTTGTGCGGCATCGATTTGCGCGAACGCTTCGACCTGCATGTAGCGATGCTG
>CALGNO010000249.1 GCA_937958625.1 uncultured Neomegalonema sp. | reverse complement strand
GCGTAGAGACTACAATGAGGTTCGTCCTCACAGCGCGATCGGCTACGACGTACCGATTGCCGTACAAAATCGCGATGGTGAAACCAGCCCACCATCGTGACAGGGCCGGAAAATTCTAAGCTCCGGCGGTCCAGAAAATGGGTTCACTGCAGCCGAATTAGCTTAAAGAGATATACCTATTGAAAAACAGCGCCTTAGGGACTCTATTCGAGTCCTTTCGGGCCTCTGCTCCCAGCGCGATTTTAAGGGGGCCACTCCCGCGCTTGACGTGAGGGCCCCGGAGATAAACGGGAATTTCTTCAATAGATCGCCGGTTCCCCGGTCGCGCCGCCGAAGGCGTTTTCCAGATAGTCGAAGTCACAACCCTTGTCCGCCTGCGTAATATGCTGGCTGTAGATATAGCCATAACCGCGGGTATAGCGCGGTGCGGGTTGGGTCCATGCGGCCTTGCGTGCCGCCATTTCTTCGGCTGAAATATCGAGGTTGATGGACCGGGCGGGAATATCGACGGAGATCATGTCGCCGGTCTTCACCAGCGCCAGCGGCCCGCCGATAAACGATTCCGGCGCGACATGCAGGATGCAGGCACCGTAACTCGTCCCACTCATTCGCGCGTCGGAGATACGCACCAGATCGCGAATGCCTTGTTTGAGCAGCTTTTTCGGCACCGGCAGCTGGCCCCATTCCGGCATTCCCGGCCCACCGACCGGACCCGCATTGCGGAACACCATCACCGTATTGGCGGTGACATCGGCATTTTCGTCATCGGCCCATGCTTTCATCTCGTCATAGGTGTCGAAGACGACGGCGGGGCCAGTGTGCTTGAGCAACTTCGGGTCGCAGGCCGACGGCTTGATGACGCAGCCATCGGGCGCGAGGTTGCCTTTCAGAACCGCCAGCGCGCCCTCGTCATAGATCGGGTTATCTAGCGGTCGGATCACATCGTCATTATGCACGATGCTCTCGGTGATTTCCGCGCCCCAGGTCTTGCCGCTGACGGTTATTGCCGACAAATCCAGTTTGCTTTCCAGCCGTTTCATCAGACCTTTGAAGCCGCCCGCATAGTAGAAATCTTCCATCAGGTATTGCGCGCCGGAGGGTCGAATATTCGCGATCACGGGGATTTCGCGTGAGGCTTTTTCGAAATCATCAAGGCCAATATCCACGCCAGCGCGGCGGCCCATCGCGATCACATGGATAATCGCATTGGTCGAACAGCCCATCGCCATCGCGACCTTGATCGAATTTTCGAGGGCGGCGCGGGTCAGAATATCGGTGGGCTTGAGATCTTCCCAGACCAGTTCGACCGCTCGCCGTCCACAGGCCGAAGACATGCGGATATGGTTCGCATCCGGCGCAGGGATTGACGAGGTTCCCGGCAGGCACATGCCCATCGCATCGGCAATCCCGGTCATGGTCGAGGCGGTGCCCATAGTCATGCAGTGGCCGTGGGAGCGCGCGATGCCGCCGACCACCTCCTGCCAGTCCTCCATCGAGGTCTCGCCCGCGCGGACATTATCCCAGTATTTCCACATATCCGAGCCGGACCCGAGCGGCTCGCCGCGATAATTACCGCGCAGCATCGGGCCGGCGGGCAGATAGACACAAGGCAGGTTCATCGACGTCGCGCCCATCAAGAGGGCCGGGGTGGTCTTGTCACAGCCGCCCATCAGCACCGCACCATCGACGGGATGACTGCGCAGCAGCTCCTCGGTCTCGATGGCCAGCAGATTGCGATACATCATTGTCGAGGGCTTCACGATTGGCTCTGACAGGGAAATCGCGGGCAGTTCAAGCGGAAAGCCCCCGGCCTGATAAACGCCGCGTTTTACATCCTCGACCCGCTGTTTGAAATGCGTGTGGCACTGGTTGATGTCGGACCAGGTGTTGATGATCGCGATGACCGGCCTGCCGATATAATCCGCATCGCCGAACCCCATCTGCATGATCCGCGAGCGATGGTTCCACGACCGCTGGGTTTCGGTCTGGGCGAACCAGCGGGCGGAGCGCAGGTCGTCGGCGGTCTTGGTCATGGTGGTCCCCTGTCGAAGTATTTCCGCCAGAGTGCCGGTTTGGGCGAGGGCGTCAAGGGCAAGGGGTGGTGAGTTTGTTCTTGGCGTGCCGCCTGCTTTGGGCAACGCTGGTGCGCAACAGGGAGTCGCCAATGAGCCTTAGCGTAATGATCGCCTTTGCGGTCGCGTCGTTCTTTATCGTCATCGTGCCGGGGCCGACGGTCACCGTTATCGTCGCGAACTCGCTGAGAGACGGCGCGCGGGCCGGGTTGCTGAATGTGGCGGGCACCCAAGCCGGTTTGATCGTGATGATGTTGATCGTTGCGCTTGGGTTGGAGACGGTCGTGGCCTTCATGGCTGACTGGTTCTTTATCGTAAAACTGCTTGGCGCGGCCTACTTGATCTGGCTCGGGATCAAGCTGCTGCGCTCGGATGGCGACATTGGCGGGGCGGATACGCGAAAGCCTCGGATCGGCTATTTCTGGCAAGGCGTCGTCGTGATCTGGTCGAACCCCAAGGCGTTGCTCCTTTTCGGGGCGTTTATCCCGCAGTTTATCGACCCTGCTGGCAGCGCGTTTTGGCAGACACTGATCCTCGGCGGTATCTTTATGGCTGTTGCGACCGTGTTCGACACGCTCTATGCCGTGCTGGCGGGCCGGGTTGGCGGCGCACTTACCCGCGCCCGCGTCCGGCTGGTTGAGCGGATAAGCGGCTCGCTCCTCATTGCAGGCGGGGTTTGGATGGCGACCCTGAGGCGCGCGGCATGAGGACGCCTCACGTTACAATCGACACGCGCTGGCAGCGGCCCGACCCGGCGTCGGTTGACCGGTTTCGCGGCGTGCCATCGGGGAATGTTTCCGACGCGGCGGGTCGAGTGGCTGATTTGCCCA
>CALGNO010000248.1 GCA_937958625.1 uncultured Neomegalonema sp. | reverse complement strand
TGCCGCTTTCAGCTCGCGACTGCGCGCCTCGGTAATGTCGAGGGCAATGCCCAAGACGCCGATCACCCGGCCATCATCGTCCCGCAGCGGAGACAGCGTCGTATCCCACCACCGTTCCGACGAAAGAAGGTTCAACACCTCCTCGTAACGATAGGAGCGGTTTTCCTGCACGCATATGGTGTAATTCGCCAGCAGCGTTTCGGCGACCCGTGGCGGAAAAAACTCTGCCGGTGTCTTGCCCCGGATCGCCTCGGTTTCAATGCCGATTGCATCGACGTGGGCTTTGTTGAGCGCTTGAAAGCGTATGTCGCCGCCATCATCCACCAAAAGCAGAAAGGTCGGGAGAGCGATCTGGTCGATCAGCTTTTCCATATCTGCGAGTGATGACGGCATTGGCGCTCCGAGCGGGGATAGAATCAAAAAAGTCCATACCACTGTGGGGTGAGTATACGCGCCGCTATGCCTTCAAATTCGTAAACCAGCGGGGAATTCCGGCGCTGGGAGCGGATTTCGACCCGCGCGCCCGGTTCGCAGACCTCATAGCGTTGCGCCCAGTTCGATACGCTCGTCCTCGACAATCACATGGATCGTCGCGTTGAGCGACTTTGCAATCGCATTCGTCAGATAGAGGCTGGATTGCTTGGCATCGATGCTCGCCAACTCCGCGCCGTCGCGCAGGATTTCGGCTGACTTTTCCTGCATCCGCGCCTTCGGTCCCTCGGCAGAGATCATAAGGCTGGTGGCCCCTTCTTTCCGGGCACCGACACGCAGGGTGCCGCCGCGGGGCAGGGCCTCGAAACCGATCATGATGAAGTTCAGCAACAGCTTGACCGCTTCCTTATCCAGCATCACGTCCCCCGCGCGCCAGTCGAGGGAAACGGATGTGTCTTTGGTCAGGCCGACGGCCAGTTCGCGCGCATCGTCCAGCGGAATATTCTCTGCCATCGATCCGGCGACGCCAAAGCAGATGCGCATGAATTGCAGCTTCGCCGACGCCGTTGCGGCGCTGGTACGGATCAGGTTCATCGCCATCGTCCGCATTTCGGCGTCCTGCTCATCGGCAAGGATTTCGAGCCCGTTATTCACGGCGCTGACCGGACTGATCAGGTCATGGCAAATACGCGAACTCAGCAGGGTGGCAAGGGTCAGGTCTGTCATCGTGTTTCCGGCTCTGCGGTGTGCGGCGCGGGCCGGGGCCGCCACTCACCGGGTATTACTGGTGTAAAATATTCCGTTTCGTACATCGTAAACGAATAGGTTGCCAAGGTGAATGAAGCGTTAAATGGCTTTTATCCGCGCCCGGATCGACTCAAGGTCGGTCGTCGGCGTCGCCGCAAAGAGCGTGCGGGTGTAGGCATGTTTCGGGTCGCCGAACACCTCGGCCTTGGTGCCGATCTCGACGATCTCGCCGAAATACATCACGATAATGCGGTCGCAGATGTGTTTTACGACGGACAAATCGTGGGAAATGAAGATCGACGTGAGGTTAAACTCGTCTTTCAGGTCCGCCAGCAGGTTCAGGATCTGCGCTTGCACCGAAAGGTCGAGGGCCGAGACCGGCTCGTCCAGCACAAGTATCTTGGGCCGCAGCATCAGCGCGCGGGCGATGGCGATGCGCTGGCGCTGACCGCCCGAGAACATGTGCGGATAGCGGTCGATGTGTTCTTCCTTCAGGCCGACCTTGACCAGCATCTCCCGCGCCAGCCGCCGCTGCTCGGCTTTCGGCGTTTTCGTGTTGACGATCAGCGGTTCTTCCAGCATCGCGCCCACGGTCTTGCGCGGGTTCAGCGAGCCGTAAGGGTCTTGGAAGATAATCTGCACCATGCGGCGCATCTCTGCGGTGATGCCGGTTTTCGCGATGTTCAGCGGTGTGCCGTCGATGGTCAATGCGCCGGAATGCTGCGCTTCGATCATCGTCAGAATACGCGCGAGGGTAGATTTCCCGCACCCGCTTTCACCGACGATTGCCAGGGTCTCGCCCTCGAAAACGTCGAAGGATACGCCCTTCAGCGCATTGACGACCGTTTTCTCGCCGAACAGGCCGCCTGAGGAGGTATAAACCTGCTTCAGGTCGCGGGCGGTGACGATGGCGTTTGCTGGCGCGCTCATGTGCCGATCCCTTCGAAAATATCCGAGACCGTCGGCAGGCGGTCGCCGGTGGCACGCTCGGGCAGGGCGGCGAGCAACGCGCGGGTATAGTCGTGCTGCGGCTTTTCGAACAGGTCGAGCACGCCCGCGCTTTCGATCTGCCGTCCCTGATATTGCACGACCACGCGGTCGGCGGTCTCGGCCACCACGCCCATGTCGTGGGTGATCAGGATCATCCCCATCCCGTAATCCTGTTGCAGGGTCAGCAGCAGTTCGAGGATTTGCTTCTGGATCGTCACATCGAGGGCCGTGGTCGGCTCGTCCGCGATCAGTAGTTTCGGCTCGCAGGCGATGGCCATGGCGATCATCGCGCGCTGGCACTGGCCGCCGGACATCTGGTGCGGATAGCTGGCGGCGCGGGCCTTGGGGTTCGGGATGCCGACCTGGTCGAGCAGATGCAGGATTTTCTCCTTGCGTGCCCCGCGCCCCAGATTTGTATGCGCCCGCAGCATCTCGTCGATCTGCGCGCCCACCGTGAAGCAGGGGTTGAGGCTCGACATCGGCTCCTGAAAGATCATGCCGATATCGCCGCCGTTCAGCCGTTGCCGCGCCTTCTTCGGCATGGTCTGCAAGTCCTGCCCGTTCAGCGCCATGCGATCTGCGCTGACTGAGGCGGTCCACGGCAGCAGGTTCATCACCGCAAGGACCGACACGGATTTTCCCGACCCGGACTCGCCGACAATGGCCAGCACCTCGCGCGGGTTGACGTGAAAACTGACGCCGTCGACGGCCTTGAACGGGCCGGTGGCGGTATCGAAGGTGACGGAGAGGTTCTTGACCTCCAGCAGCGGGTCAGTCATCTGTACTTCCAGTACCCGTATTGACAAATCGGGCGTTTTGTTGCATGTTTGCAACATAGAGTTTGGACGAAAGCGAGTGCAACATGGTCGGTCCTATCAAGCCACTCATCTGACATTTCTCTCCCGTCTTTCGGCGAGACGCTCGGTCAATGCCGACTGGCCGCTGGTCTGAATGGCGTTTTCAATGGCGTCCAGAACAACATCGGCGGCACGCGACTGACTTTCCTGCACATCGAAGAGTGACCCGAGAAATTGACGCTGGTCGGTTTCGGGCTGCGCAAGAAAATGATCGTGGCGCAAATCTTCGGTCATCAGGTTCGATTGTTCTGCGAGCCGATAATACCGCACAACCTCGTAAATGACGCTTTCCGGCAAGATGCTGATGTCGTTCTTGATCGACTCGAAGACGAAGTCGGTTCGATCTGGCGTGCCGAATGATTTCATCTCTGCAATGGCGGCATCGCGATCCTTGACCTGTTCGCGCGTGGCGCGACTGCCCGCAACGATCTCCGCATGAAGGCCGATTAGAATATCTCGGCGCTTTTGCCGTCGTTCCAAGAAACTGCGAATGAACCAAAGGCACAACCCCACCGCCGCTCCGATGGCCGGACCAAAGAGCGTGACGAAGCTCACCCGCTCAACTCCGCTTCATCTTCGGATCGAGGGCATCGCGCAGGCCGTCGCCCATTAGGTTGATCGCCAGCACCGTCAGCAAAATCGCGAGGCCGGGATAGGTCACCACCCACGGGGCCGACAGGATGAATTCCCGCGCATTGGCCAGCATCGCGCCCCATTCCGGGGTCGGCGGCTGCACGCCCATGCCCAGAAATCCGAGCGCCGCCGCATCGAGGATTGCCGTCGAGAAACTCAGCGTCGCTTGTACGATCAGCGGCGCGAGGCAGTTCGGCAAGATCGCGTTGAACATCAGGCGCAGGTGGCTGGCCCCCGCAAGGCGGCTGGCAATCACGTATTCCTTGCGCTTTTCGGCGATCACCGACGAGCGCGTCAGGCGCACGAAATGCGGCAACAGCACAATCGCGATGGCAATCATCGTGTTGAGCAATCCCGGCCCGAGCATGGCGACCATCACCAGCGCCAACAGCAGGCTGGGAAAGGCGAGGATAATGTCCATCAGGCGCATGATCATCGCCTCGGTCCAGCCGCCGACATACCCGGCGATCAGGCCGATGGTGATGCCGAGGACCATGGACAGGAACACGACGACGATGGCGATCAACAGCGAATAGCGCGTGCCGTGGATAATCCGCGAAAGCACCCCGCGCCCCACCGCATCGGTGCCGAGAATATATTCCCAGCTTCCGCCCTCGTGCCATGCCGGGGGTTTCAGAAACGCCCCCCGGTTTTGCGAGATCGGGTCGTGGGGCGCGATGACATCGGCGAAGATGGCGACTAGAACCAGAAACAGGATGAAGAACAGGCCGATCATCGCGCCTTTGTTCTCGCTGAAATACTTCCAGAATTCCCACAGGGAATGCTTCAGAGTTCCCTTCACCGGGCCGGGATTTGTCATATCTGTCATGGCCTTACCCCGTATGCCGGATGCGTGGGTTAATGATGCCATAGAGCAGGTCGACCACCAGATTGACCAGCATCACGATCAGCGCGATCAGCAGCAGCCCGCCTTGCACCGATGGATAATCCCGGCGCGAGATCGACTCGATCATCCATTTGCCGATGCCGGGCCACGCAAAGATCGTCTCGGTCAGGATCGCCCCGGCCATCAGGACACCGACTTGCAGGCCGATGACCGTCACCACCGTGATGAGCGCATTGCGCAGGGCGTGGACCATGACCACGCGCCATGGCCTCAGGCCCTTGGCTCGGGCGGTACGGATATAGTCCTCGCCCAGTACTTCCAGCATCGAGGACCGGGTCTGCCGCGCGATCACCGCCAGCGGAATCGTGCCCAGCACGATGGCGGGCAAGACCAGATGCTCCGCCGCCGACCAGAACGCGCCCCAATCCCCGGCGAGGATCGTGTCGATCAGCATAAAGCCGGTCACCGGCTCGATATAGTAAAGCAGTGAGATGCGCCCCGAGACCGGCAGTGGCGGCGACATGCCGAACCAGCCTTGCCAGTTGAAGACCGAGTTGCCGGAGAAGAAGATGATGAGCAGCAATCCCCACCAGAAAATCGGCATGGAATAGCCGGTCAGCGAGACGCCCATCACCGAATGATCGAACACCGACCCGCGGCGCACCGCGGCGATCATTCCGGCGGGCAGGCCGATGACCAGCGCGAAGACCATGGCGAGGATCGACAGTTCCACGGTCGCCGGGAACCGGTCGAAAAATTCTTGCAGGACCGGCACCTTGGTCGAGAACGACGTGCCGAAATCACCGCTCAGCAGGCTACCGAGATAATCGAGATACTGAACAATCATGGGGCGGTCGAAACCGAATTGTTTTTGCAACTCGGCATAGCGTTCCGGCTCGACCCCGCGCTCGCCCGCCATCAGCAGGATCGGGTCGCCGGGCAGCAATCGGATGAAGACGAAGGCCGCGATCGTGACGCCGATAAAAGTCGGGATCAGCATCGCCAGCTTCGACAGGATAAATTTCAGCATGGGTGCCCCTGACGGGTTGCCGATGAACACCGAGAGTTCGATCAGCACGTTCAGTACGGAAACGCTATCTTGTGGCCGTCACTCTCGCGCTTGGCGCGAGGGTCTCGTGGTCTTGCGCGAGATCCTCGGATCAAGTCCGAGGATGACGACGCCGTTCCCCGAAAACAGGTCGGGCGACCCGAGGGCCGCCCGATGCCATCTTATTCGGCGAGGTCGACGCCGTAGAAGATGTGACCGCCAAACGGGTCGATCTTGAAGTTCTGCACTTCGTTGCGGATCGGCTTGAAGACGACGGAGTGCGCGATGGTCGCCCAGGGTGCCTGGTTCTTCACGATCATCTGCGCCGCCTGATAAAGCGCGGTCCGCTGCTCAGGGTCCGATGTGACCTTCGCCTGCTGGATCACTTCCTCAAACGCCGGGTCGCACCACTGGGCACGGTTCGAGCCGCCGACACCGTCACAGCCAAGCAGAACGGCGAGGAAGTTGTCGGGATCACCGTTATCCCCGGTCCAGCCGAGCAGCACAGCGCCGTCTCGGTCGAGTTCTTTCGACCGTTTCAGGTACTCACCCCATTCATAGGTGGTGATATCCGCCGTCACGCCAATCGCGGCCCAATCGGCCTGGATCAGCTCAGCCATGCGGCGGGCATTGGGGTTATACGGGCGCTGTACCGGCATCGCCCAGATCGAGGTCTCGAGATTTTCGACTCCCGCAGCGGCAAGCATCGCCTTGGCGAGTTCGGGCGAATAGGGGTCATCGACCGTGCGCTCGTTATAGGACCAGATCGTCGGCGGGATCGCATTCTTGGCGGCCTTGCCCGCGCCCTGGAACACGGCCTCGAGGATCGCTTCCTTGTTGATCGCGGCGTTCAGCGCCTTGCGCACCATCGGATTGTCGAACGGTGCCTGGGTGGTGTTATAGGCCAGATAGCCGACATTCAGCCCTTCTTGTTCCAGCAGCGTGATGTCGCTGTCGCCCTTCATCGCCTCGATGTCGGCGGGGTTGGGATAGGGCATCACATGGCACTCGCCCGCCTTCAGCTTTTGATAGCGGACCGAGGCATCGGGGGTGATGGCGAAGACCAGATTGTCGAGGGCTGCCTTGCCGGCCCAGTAATCGGGATGCGCCTTATAGCGGATCACGGCGTCCTTCTGGTACTGCACCAGTTGGAACGGGCCGGTCCCCACGGGCTCGAGGTCGACTTTTTCGGGGGTGCCCGCTTCGGACATGACGTCAGCGTATTCAGCCGACATGATCGAGGCGAAATCCATGCCCAGATTGGCGATCATCGGCGCTTCGGGACGGTTCAGCACGAACTTGACCGTCATGTCATCGACCTTCTCGATCGACGAGATCAGGTCAGGCATCGACATGCCGTTGAAATACTCATACGAGCCGCCGGAAACGCCGTGATAGGGATGCGCCTTGTCGAACTGGCGCATGAACGAAAAGATCACGTCATCGGCGTTGAAATCGCGTGTCGGCGTGAAATTCTTCGTCGTGTGAAACTTGACGCCGGGGCGCAGGGTAAAAGTGTATTCGAGGCCATCATCCGACACGTCCCAGCTTTCGGCGAGGGCCGGGGCGATGGTGGTCGTGCCGCGCTCGAATTCGGCCAGTTTATTATAGATAGTCTTGGACGAGGCATCGAAGGTCGTGCCTGCGGTATAAAGCGCGGGGTTGAACCCCTCGGGCGATCCTTCGGAACAGAAGATCAGCGTCTTCGCTGCGTAGGCGGGCGAGGCCCCGAGCGTCAGCGCCATGGCGGCGGCGGCGAGGAATCCGCATTTGAGTGAGCGTTTCATGGTATCTCCCTGCATTTTTTTCCCATGGGCCGTTCGCTTCGATGCGCGATGGCCACTGATGAAAACCGTAGGGAGATTCGCGAGTCGCGTCCACACTGCCCTGAGGGCTACCCCGCCGCACCCGGCCACGTATCGCTGAGGCGATAGCCCTCGGGCCAAGGGTCGTGCGGATCGAGCATGTGTTGATGGGTGCCGGTGATGAAGGCGCGGCCCGACAGGCTGGGGATGATCGCGGGCTTCTCGCCGAGGCGGGTTTCGCCCTCGATACGGCAGTGAAACTCCGAACCGATGATCGAGATACCCGTAAAGGCCTCACCGACCCCAATCTCTCCCCGCGCGTGCAGCACGGCCAGCCTTGCGGAGCAGCCGGTGCCCGTGGGCGAGCGGTCGATCTTTCCGGGGCGGATGGCGACCGCGTTGCGGCCCGTCTTCACGCCGCCGATCTCGATAACCGGCGCAGCAAACTGGCAAAAGCTGATATGTGACCAGTCCGGGTTTTCCGGGTGGGTAAAGGCGAGCTGATCATTGGCCGCCTGGGTAATGCGCATCCCGGTTTCGGCAAGGTCTTTCGCCTCGTCCGGAGTGATGGCAAAGCCGAGGGCCGCCGCATCGACGATGACGAAACTGTCGCCGCCATAGGCCGTATCGACGGTCAGGGTGCCCAGCCCCTCTACCTCCAGCGGTGCAGCGAGGCGGTCCACGAACGATGGCACGTTGGTAATCCGCACCCGCTCGACCCGGCCCTCGCGGCAGGTGGCGCGGGCCTCGACCAGACCGCCGGGGGCCTCCAGCGTCAGCACGGTTTCGGGTTCGGTCATGGCCACGATGCCGGTTTCGAGCAGGACGGTTGCCACGCAAAGCGAGTTCGAGCCGGACATCGGCGGCGTGTCGGCGGGCTCCATGATGATCCATGCCGCATCGGCGTGCGGATTCTTTGGCGGCACCAGCAGATTGACATGGCGAAAGACCCCGCCGCGCGGCTCGTTCAGCATGAAACGGCGCAGGCTTTTATCGCGGGCAATCCACGACCTTTGTTCCCACAGGGTTTCTCCGGGAGGTGGCGCGACCCCGCCGACGATCACGTCGCCAACCTCGCCCTCGGCGTGACAACTGACGGTGTGGATCACGCGGCTGGAGCGCATTACTTTTCCCGGAACGCCTTGGAAAAGTTATCCGTCAGCGGTTTCAGCAGATAACTCATTGGCGTACGTTTGTCGGTCTCGATAAAGATTTCGGCGGGCATACCCGGCACCAGTTTATCGTTCGGGTCCAGCCTGGCGCGTTCGTCGTCGGGCAGCAGAACCTCGACGGCAAAATAGGGCGCGCCGGTGATTTCGTCGATCTTGCGGTCCGGGGAGACCTTGACGACCATGCCATTCAGTTCCGGCGTCGTGCGCTGGTTGAAGGTGCTGAACCGAATACGGGCCGGCGTGTCGATGGCGACCTGATCGCGCTTGGTCGGCTCGACCTTGGCTTCGAGCACCAGACGGTCGAAAACCGGCACAATGGTCATGACCGGTTCGCCCGGTGCAACCACGGCACCGGGGGCAAAGACGGCGAGATCCTGCACGATGCCGTCCTGGGGCGAGCGAATCTCGATCTTGCGCAGGCTTTCATCGGCAACGACGATACGCTGGCGGATTTCATTAATGCGGCCCTGCACGTCGCGCAGTTCTGACAGCGCCTCTTCCCGGCGGCTTTCGCGCAGGCGGGTCATCTCGATGCGGGTTTCCTGAATCTGTCGCCGCAATCCGGCATTGCTCGATTGCAATGCGCCGATCTCGCCTTCGATCCGGGCTTTTTCGCGCAGGATTTCCTGTAAGCGGGTCTCGGTCGTAAGTCCCTGATTCAACAGGCCGGTGACGCGCAGGCGCTCGCCCTCCACCGATGTCAGTTGTTCGTTGAACGAGGCAAGGCGCGAGGCGGACCCGGCAATCTCGCTCTGAATTTGTCCGACGCGCTCGCGCAACTGAGCGGCTTGTTGTCGATACCCGGACAGGCGCGCGTTGAACAGGCTGCGCTGGTCATAGACCACCTTGGCGATTTCGTTGTCGATCGCCACGCGGTCGAGCAGTTCAGGGGGCAGTGTCATCTGCGTGACGCTGTCGCGTTCGGCGACCAAACGTGCCTCGCGGGCCTGTAATTCAGTGATCTGGCCGTCAAGGATCGCGCGCTGGGCATCCTGGGTAATCTGTTCGAGGCGCAGCAGCGGCTGGTTAGCCTTCACCTCCTCGCCTTCACGGACGAAGATGGCTCCGACGACGCCGCCCTCGGGATGCTGCACGGGTTTGATATTGGTCTCGACCCGCAATTCGCCCGAAGTAACGACGGCCCCGCTGATCTCGGTATTCAGCGACCAGTAGCCGACGCCACCGAACAATGCCGCGATAATGATGCCGCCGAAGAGGATATGCTTGCCCGCGCGCCAGCGGCGCGGGTCATGGGCAAAAGTCTGGGCGGATTGGGCCTGCATCACGCGCTTTCACCTTGAGGCAAGCCCTGGGCCGCACCGCGATTGATCGGCGTCACCTGAGCATGGTTGGTCGTGGTCTTGCGCAGCACTTCATCGCGGGGACCGAACGCCTGTTGCGTGCCGTCCTTCATCACCAACAGCTTGTCGCAGGCGGCGATGGCGCTGGGGCGGTGGGCCATGACGATGATCGCACAGCCGCGCTCTTTTGCGTCCCGGATCGCTTGGACCAGAGTCGCCTCGCCCTCGGAATCGAGGTTGGCGTTCGGCTCGTCGAAGATCAGCAGCGGCGGGTCGCCATAGAGCGCGCGGGCCAGCCCGACCCTCTGGCGCTGGCCCCCCGAGAGTTGCCCACCGCCGTCGCCGATTTCCGTGTCATAGCCGTCCGGAAGCCCGACGATCATCCGATGCGCCCCGCCGCGCTGGGCCGCGCGCACGACTTCGGCCTCGTCGGGCGTGTCGGAAAGGCGGGCGATATTCGACGCGATGGTTCCGGCGAACAGGCCGACATCCTGAGGCAGATAGCCGATGCGACTGCCCAGATCACCCTCGCTGCGTTGATCGAGGGTCGCGCCGTCGAGGCGAATTTCGCCCACCAGCGGCGGCCAGACACCGACCAGCGCGCGCGCAAGCGTAGACTTGCCGCTTGCACTCGGCCCGATAACGCCGACGGCCTCGCCCGGCTCGACGGCAAAGCTCACATTACGGATAATCGGCGTGCGATCCCCCGGCGCGGCGACGGCAAGGCCCTGGACTTCCAGTTTTGGTTTGGGTTCGGGCAGGCCGGTCTTGGGTTCGACCATCGGCGTGACCGCGAAGAATTCTTGCAGAGCTTGCGCCCCGCGGCGTGCCCGCACGAACACGCGCCAGTTGGCAATCGCCTGATCCACCGGTGCCAGCGCCCGGCCCATCAGGATTGACGCAGCGATCATCATGCCCGGAGAAATCTCTCCACCCACCGCCAGATAGGCGCCAAGCGCCAAAATCGCCGATTGCAGGAACAGGCGAAATGTCTTGGCGAAGGTCTGAAAGAACCCGGCGCGGGTCGAGTGCTGCATCTGCGAGTCCAGCGCCTCGCCGCGCATCTTGCCCCATTGCCCGCGTGCCGCGCCGCCCATACCGAGGGCGCGCACCGTCTCTGCCTCGCGGCGCATGGATTCGGCGAATTTCTCGCTTTCCATCGCCCGTATGCGCGCGTCGATCTCGGGTTGCTTCGTCATCATCTGGTTGAGCAGCGCGATGAAAAACAACAGCACCGCCGCCGCCAGGGCAAACGCGCCCAGCCAGGGATGGAACAGGAAGATCGCCCCGATATAGATCGGCACCCAGGGCGCATCGAAAAACGCGAAGGGGGCGTTGCCGGACAGGAATTGCTGGATCGATTCCAGGTCGCGCATGGCCGAGGCGGGACGAGCCCGCGCGGTGGGCGAGAGCGACTGGCGCATCACCCCGTCAAAAACGCGCCCGTCCAGCATCGCCTGAAACCGCGCCCCGGCATTCGCGAGAATCCGCCCGCGCAGGTAATCGAGCACGCCCATGATCGCGAATAATCCGGCGACCAGCACGAAGAGGACCAGCAGCGTCTCCTCCGACCCGCTCGCCAGCACCCGGTCATAGACCTGCAACATGAACAGCGGCCCGGTCAGCATCAGCAGATTGACAAAGCAACTGAAGATACCCGCCACGATAAAGAGGCCCCGCGCGGACCAAAAGGCCTTGCGATACTCGGCGCGTCCCTTGGCGAGTTGTGGCGACATCATCAAGTATACTCGTTTATTGCGACTGCTGTCGGTGCGTGGCGTGGCACCATGTACATCTATTACAGGTATTTGTCGCCAAGCGGTTACGCAAGGCGAGTGGACCCGTCATCAGGCATTCACAACGCCTAGATATACGATAGCAGTGTCGCGACGATAAATACGGTAACAGAGATCAATATTCCGGCAACAAGGCCCTTATGAACGCAGTCCGCCGTCTTTTCTCCTCGCCGTTTGAAGACGAGAAACGCCCCGGCGAAGGACAATAAAAAGATCGCAATTATCGGCATTTTATGGGTATTCCGGTGGGGTTATCGGGCGATCAGGAACACTTCGTCCCGACCGATCATACCGAGGACGTCACGGGCGCGTTCGTCGACCAGATCGAGATTGAGAGATTCAGCCCGCAATCCCGCATTACGCTCGCGCAGGGCGGCCTCTTGGGCGGTCAGCGCGGCAATCTCGCGCTCCTTGGTCGCAAATTCGCGATCCGCCCGTTCCAGCGCGATGCGCCCATAGTCGCCGGTGAACATCTGGAGGCTGAAGAAATACAGCACACCGAGCAGCGCGACCGGCAAGGCCAGAGACACGAAAACACCGCCGATCTTGCGCAGGCCCGTCATAGCAGCACTCACTTTCGAAGCAGGGACGCCCCACCATACACGGCTGCGTTGCCCAAGTCTTCCTCGATCCGAATCAGTTGGTTATATTTTGCCAACCGGTCAGAACGCGCCAGCGACCCGGTCTTGATCTGCCCGCAATTCGTGGCGACGGCGAGGTCGGCAATGGTGGCGTCCTCGGTCTCGCCCGACCGGTGCGACATGACGGCGGTATAGCGCGCCTTATGCGCCATGCTGACGGCTTCGAGTGTCTCCGACAGGCTGCCGATCTGGTTTACCTTGACGAGGATCGAGTTGCCGACCCCGCGTGCGATTCCGTCACTCAGGCGCTTCGGGTTGGTGACGAAAAGGTCATCGCCGACGAGCTGGCACCGGTCGCCGATTTTCTCGGTGAGGGTTTTCCAGCCGTCCCAGTCATCTTCGTCCAGCCCGTCCTCAATCGAGATAATCGGATAGCTGTCACAGAGGGCCGCATAGTAATCGGCCATCTCGCCCGACGACAGCACCTTGCCCTCGCCCTTCAGGTGATACTGACCGTCCTTGTAAAACTCGCTGGAGGCGGCATCGAGGGCCAGCGCGACTTCTTCACCGGGCTTGTATCCGGCCTTCTCAACAGACTTCATGATGAAGTCGAGGGCATCGCGGGTGGAGCCGATATTAGGCGCGAACCCGCCTTCGTCGCCGACATTGGTGTTGTGACCGGCGGCTTTGAGCTCTGATTTCAGGGTGTGGAAAATCTCCGCGCCCCAGCGCACCGCCTCGCGGATATTCTCCGCCGCGATGGGCATCACCATGAATTCCTGAATGTCGATCGGGTTGTCCGCGTGCTCACCGCCATTGATGATGTTCATCATCGGGCAGGGCAGCACATGGGCCGAAACCCCGCCGATATAGCGATAAAGCGGCAGCCCCACACTGTCAGCGGCGGCCTTCGAGGTGGCGAGCGAGACCCCGAGGATCGCATTCGCGCCGAGGCGGCCCTTGTTGTCGGTGCCATCCAGTTCGATCATCGCGGCGTCGATCATCGACTGGTCGGTCGCGTCGATCCCGGCGAGGGCATCGAAAATCTCGCCATTGACGGATTCGACGGCCTTCAGGACGCCCTTGCCCTTGTAGCGATCGCCGCCATCGCGCAACTCGACCGCCTCATGGGCACCGGTAGAAGCGCCCGAAGGCACCGCCGCGCGGCCCAGCGAGCCATCTTCCACCAAAACCTCGACCTCGACGGTGGGATTGCCCCGGCTGTCGAGAATTTCACGTCCTGTGATGTCGATAATCGCGCTCATGCGGCAGCTCCCCGTTTCGTTTGAGGAGGGGATAGCGCAGGGGAGGGGAGAAGGGAAGGCGCGAGAACGCCTTCCCTGAGTAGCCTATAGCACTTTGCGATAACGCTGAATCGAAAGCCGCGCCAAGAGTGCGCGCCTTTCGATGCTTTCAGTGGCTCAAGAGAAACGCAAAGTGCTTTAGCGCACGCTCTTCGTCTCAAATGCGCCGCCCTCGACGACAAGTTCCTTATACGACCCCGGAATATCGCCGTTCTCCAGGAACTCGACATTGGTTGCGCCGACATAGTCGATATTGACGCCGTTCTTCACGAGGAAGAGGCCGTAATCGAGCTGGCCCGCTTCGATCTTGATGCCGGGGGCGTTGGCGACGCCGATCATTGCGTCCTTCACCGCCGCACGGTCGGTCGACCCCGCCGCCTGTATCGCCAGCGCCAGCAGGGCGGCAGCGTCATAGCTTTCGGGGCGGAACGGACCATCGGCATCGACACCCGCTGCGGCAGCATGGGCGAGGAAGTTGGTTGCGTTGTCGCTGTCACTGCCGGGAAGCGAGCCGACGGTGCCCTCGAGGTCTTCGCCGATGGCATCGATTAGGGACTGACCGATCATGCCGTCCGCGAGCACGAAGCGGTCATACGACCCGGCATCCAGCGCGCCCTGAATGATCCCACGACCCCCTTGGTCGAGATAGCCGAGCACCACCAGCGCATCGCCGCCCGCCGCATCGAGGGCCGCGACTTCGGCGGAGTAATCAGCCTTGCCGTCTTCATGGGCTGCGGTGATCGAGACGTTGCCGCCCAGCGCCTCGTAAGCGGACTGGAACGAGTCCGACAGGCCCTTGCCATAGTCGTTGTTGGTGTAGGTGATCGCGACTTCCTCATAGCCCGCATCGCGAACGATCTCGGCCAGCACTTCACCCTGACGGGCATCGGAGGGGGCCGTGCGGAAGAAATGGCCATCATCTTCGATGCTCGACAGCGCGGGCGAGGTCGCCGAGGGCGAAACCATAACGACGCCATTCGGCACGGCGGCATTGTTGGCGATGGCGGTCGTCACGCCCGAGCAATCCGCGCCCATGATGGCAACGACGTTGTCGGAGGTAATCAGACGCTCGGCGGCGGAGGTCGCGGCGGCGGCGTCAATGCAGGTCGAATCTGCCCGGATCGACACGATGGTCGAGCCGTCCAGCAACAGACCAGAGTCAGACACTTCCCGCCAAGCGAGTTCAGCAGCATCGGCCATCCCCGGCGTCAGCGATTCAATCGGCCCGGTAAATCCGAGGATCAGCCCCATCTTGATCTCATGCCCATCGGCAAGGGCGGGTCCGGTCAGGGCGGCAAGCAGGGTGGTGGCAAGCAAAGCGCGTTTCATGTGGTTCTCTCCCGTTTAAGAATTTTCCAGGAGCGTAGGGCACTTCAAACGGATTGAAAATCGATTTCAGAGTCCTTGCAGCACGGTTTCAATTCCGTTCGGACGTCTCCAGACGGCGTTCGATGTCGTCGACATCCGCCGCAAGATGCCGGGTGATACGGTTGAGGCCGGATATGTCCTTCGAAACACGCATGAAACCCTTGTCCACGGCGTCTTCCAGCCTTTCGAGCCGTGCCGTATGATCCGCAAGGGTTTCTTGCACCTGACGCAAGATCTTGTGGGTTAAATCATGGGGGTCTTGAGCCATCGTTGTTCTCCTCGTCCCTCAATCTAGCACGAATTTCAGTTGATGAAATGTTACGGAAACAGATCGGCAGGCATTGCGCCGGTTTTGAGGGCATAGAGCAGCCCGGTCACGGTAAAAACCGACAGGACCGTCGTAACCATCACCGTGGCCGAGGCTTTCTCGGTCCACACGCCGTATTGCTGGGCGATCACAAAGACGTTCGTCGCGGTCGGCAGGGCGGCGAGCATCACGGCGGTCGAGACCCAGATAGGATCGAAATTCCCCGCCGCGCTCAGGGCGAAGTACATCAAAACGGGATGCACGATCAGCTTGATCGGCACAAGATACGACAGTTCCACGGGTATCGCGGTCAACGGGCGCAGGGCCAGCGTTGCGCCCATCGCAAAAAGCGCACAAGGGGCGGCGGCCTGGGCCAGATAGGAGATCAGATTGCCCACCGGTTCTGGCGGAGTCACTTGGGCAAAGGCCGCCGCGACACCGACAATGGTTGCGATGATGAAGGGGTGAAACAGGATGCTGCGGATCACGCCAACGGCCAGCGCCCCCGCACTCTCCTGCCGCTCGCCCGACAGGGCCATCAGGGCGGGTGCGTTGACGAAGTGCATCACATTCTCAAAGCAAAAGATCAGCGCCACCGGCACCGCCGCCGCCTCGCCAAAGGCGAGGATCGCGATGGCTGGTCCCATGTAGCCGATATTGCCATAGGACGCGCCAAGGCCCTGAACCGTCGCATC
The DNA here is from genome assembly GCA_937958625.1 of uncultured Neomegalonema sp. Classification (GTDB taxonomy): domain Bacteria; phylum Pseudomonadota; class Alphaproteobacteria; order Rhodobacterales; family Rhodobacteraceae; genus JAHDDY01. Next base: position 437 of record CALGNO010000248.1, on the reverse strand, counting down.
CCCGACCCGCCGACCGCTGACGATATACCCGACGCCGAAGCTGAAGACGAAGATTGCGAGTGTCACCCCGATATTGGTGCCGATGAACCCCCAACTCGCCAGTTGCTCCACCGGCGTCACTGAGAGCAGCTTGAAGAACAAGGCCGGCAAGGCGACGTAGATGATGAAGATATTGAGCCAACCCATCTGCTCGATGGGTCTTTTCGTGATGCGTGCGGCGGCATAGCCGATCACGATCAACCCAAAGAGGGGCAAGATCAACGCGAGAATGTCAGCCAAAGCCTCGCCCCTATCGCGCGCGGATGCGCTCGGGCAGAATGCCGCCCGGTGTAAAGCGCATGACCAGCAGCAGCACGAGACCCATCACGAAGACGCGCATATGCTGGGCATTGTCGATCAGATGCAGGCGGAGCGGGCTGTCCGGGGCGAGACCGCTG
>CALGNO010000247.1 GCA_937958625.1 uncultured Neomegalonema sp. | reverse complement strand
CTGCTGCCTGACAGTATTTTGAGTGAGGGAAAAAACCATGTCGCAGAAAAAATCGGACAAGGAAAGCGTGAGCAGGCGCGGATTTCTCACCGGCGTTACGGTCGGTTCCGTCGGTGCAATCGTTGGGCGCGAAGCCATCGCACAAGAGTTTATCGATACGGGCCTGACCCTGGATGATCTGGCCGGTGAATGGTGGCTTGATGATATTCCGGGCGCGGGCAATGGCGGCGGCATCGAGGTGACACCTCCGGTGGAGACCGATCCGCCGTTTCCTACCGCCCAGCCCGCGCTACGCGTTCGGCGCGACATCTACACGCTGCCCGATGGTGGGCGCGAGATTCAGTCCCTGCGCCGGGGCATTGCCGAGATGAAGCGGCGCAGCGCCGCCAATCCCGGTGATCCGACCGGATGGTTCTTTCAGGCCAATATCCATGCAGGCAGCGCCGCGTCGCAGCTTCAGCGATGCCAGCACGGCAACCGCTTCTTCCTGAGCTGGCACCGCATGTACCTCTATTTCTTCGAGCGTATCCTGCGCTCGGCGGCCAATGATGACAGTCTCACCTTGCCCTTCTGGAACTACAGCGTCTCTGGCCGCGCCAGTCTGCCGCGCACCTTCATCGTCCCGCGCGACGAGAATGCCAACCCGCTCTATTGGGCGAACCGTGAAGAGACCTTCAACCGTGGCGGTGCGTTACCATCGAACCTGACTGATGTGAATGAGACGCTTAATGCGCGATCTTTCGACGGGCGGCTTGGTTTCAATCAGGTGCTGGAACGCGGGCCGCACAATGGCGTCCACGGCATGATCGGTGGGTCGATGGGTCTGGTGAACGAGGCGGGGCGCGATCCGATTTTCTGGATGCACCACTGCAATGTCGACCGACTCTGGAATCAGTGGCTCGGGCGCGGCGGCAGTAACCGCAATCCGACCGACATCGATTTCATCGGCCAGCGGTTCAATTTCTACGATGAGAACCGTCAGCTTGTTTCCATGACCGGTCAGCAGATCCTCGATACACGGACCCTCGGCTATCGCTATGAGGACGACCCCGCCGAGCCAATCGGATCGAGCGCATTTGTCGTGGCCAGCAACTCGACCGCGCCGAGCGGCACTCAGATCGAGGGCTTTGGCGATGCCGGTCCCGCGCCTGTCAACCGTCAGCCGAGCGCTACCCTCGCCGTGGCACGCTCGGATATCCGGCTGGGGAGTGGCCGCACCAAAGTCGCCTTGCGTGTGGATATTCCACCGGCGCGGCAGATCAGCGAAAGCGTTACGTCGGTTACCGCCGAAGGCTTGACGGAAGTGAGCGAGGTCGTCCGCACGCTCGCTGCGCCGACGGTAACGGAGCTGTTCACTACATCGACCAATGTTGCGGAGATTTCGCCCGTCGTGCTCCAATTGCAGGACATCAATTTTGAGAACCCGCCGGGGGTGTTCAATATCTTCGTCAACCTGCCCGATGGCACCGCGCCAGAGCCGCAAGGCCCTTACTATGCCGGGTATTTCGCGCCCTTTGCACAAAACGAGTATCAGCCGGGCGAGGCGGATTCCTACGACATCACGGCCTTGCTGAACCGCCAAATCGCGCGGGGCCTGTGGGATGGCGAGGAAATCGACGTGCAGTTCATCGCCATCGGGCCGGATGGTTCGGTAACCCAGGTGGTGCGCGATGCGGTCAGCATCGGACGCATCCGTATCATCCGCGAGTAAAGTATTCCGAGGCTATCGGCGTATCAAAGCGCGCCGATGGCCTCGAACTCTCGCCAAGCGCGGTGTAGCCAGTCGGCGCGGATGCTGTGACCGCCGGGATGCAGGCAGACTTCAAGGATTTTGCCCTCGGCATTGCTTTGCCGGGTACAGTTCAGCGCGCCCGCTTGCGACGTCACTGCGCCCCGATAGCCACCGGCCTCGGCCAACATCTTCACCGCCTCTGTCACCGACCCCTGCGCCGTATCGGCGATGGGCCGTCCTTCCAGTGGCACGACCCTATCGGTCGTGCCGTGGATATGGATCAGGTTGACCGGCGCGGTCTTGCAGGTGCCGGGCACCGGCTGCCAGAACGTACCCGCGACAGGCGCGAAGGCCGCGAACATGTCGCCGCGATTGCAGGCAAGATTCCAGACCATCATGCCGCCGGCGGAAAAACCGCTGGCCATCAGACGGGAGGTATCGATGGGAAAACGCCTGGCAGCATCCTCGACCAGCGCATTGAAATAAGCGAATTCGGCGGCTCCATCCGTGCCCGTCTTGCGCGGTGCACCGGGTATCACCCAGTCATTGCCCGCGCTTTTCGGGGCGATGATCGCAATCCCAAGCTCTGCCGCCATCCGCGATAAGCCGCGATTGCGCATTACCCCTGCCGCCGTACCGCGATAGCCATGGGCGTGAACGATGGCGCCGACCGGTGTGATGCCGTCATGGCCCTCGGGCATCTTGATCCGATAGGTCCGCTCGCCGATCATGCAATCGGTATCGGCCCCACACGCATGGGCAGGGCCGGACGCCAGCACAAAAAGTGCCAGCGCGAGAAGGGGTTTCAACATGGCTTGCCGACTCCTGCTACACCCGTTCAAGGGTGGCGCGTCGTCAGCTGGCGTCCATCGGGATCAGCGAATTGTTACTGAGCCGGAACCGAGGGCAGGTTTTCGTCGCTGCCGCCGTTGGCTGGTTCATCGCCACCGATTGTCGGCGGGGCGAGGTTATCGAGCAGGCCGCCGCCGTTTTCATCGGTTTCCGATTGCAGGCTGTCGAGCGACACGCCATCCAGCACCGATCCGCCCTGACGGTCAGACTGTGCCAGCACGTTCAGCGTCAGGCTGGTCGCCAGAAAACCCGCAGCAAGATACCAAGTGAACTTCTGCAACGCCGTCGTCGCCCCGCGCCCGGTCACAACGCCGCCGCCACCGCCGCCCATCCCAAGCGCACCGCCCTCAGAGCGTTGCAGCAGGATCAGCACGATCAAAAAGACCACGAGCGCGAGGTGAAGCAGCAGAATGGCTTGTTCCATGGGACACTATCCGGTTAACAGCGCAGCGAGCGATTGGGTCGCCAAGGCGGGTACGTAACGCAAAATATAGCGCGTGTCGACGGCTATAGCACTTTGCGGTTACGGCGAATCGAAAGCCGCGCCAAGAGCGCCCGCCTTTCGATGCTTTCAGCGGCTTGAGATAGACGCAAATCGCTTTAAGCGGCGATTTTGACAAAGCGGGCAATCAGTTTGCCGTACGCTGTAAAAACCCAATCCTGAACCGACTGTAAATTCGGTTCCAACCCGGCAAAAGAACGTCAATCCATCGACGAATTGGTAACAGTTTTTCATTATGTTCAGAATCATCCGTAGGGAAGGGGATTTCATGCGCTTGACGAGATTGCTGAAAAGAGCGCTGAGGGACACGTCCGGTGCTACGGCGATAGAATACGGGTTGATCGTGGCCTTCGTCGCGTTATCGATTATCGGCGGTGCACGCCTGATCGCGGCTGAAACCAACTCGCCATTCGATAGTACGACGGCTGCGCTGAATAACGCTAACTCGTGATCGTTGTTATCGCGTTCTCGAACGGAAAGCCGGTCTCTCCCTTTTCTCAAAACCCTCTGAATTGCCTGGCCTGAGGGACGGCTAGCGCAATTCCCACGACAATCGCCCTTATATTCGCATCGCAAGAGCCTCGATGGCTGCCAGGCCGGTGATTTCATCGGGTTGAAGCGGAATATCGACGCGTTTGATATGTGGTAATGCCTGATCCAATGCGGCGAGATGCGGTGCCTCGCGTTCGCGCAGGCGCGCCATGAAGCCGCTTTCACCCTCCGGGGCGCGCTTGTTCACCACCAGAACCGGTACATCCACACCCGCACGGGTAAGCTGTGCATGGAGTTCTAGGGTTTCCATGACCGGGAGCCGTTCGGCGGCAAGCGCGATGACGAAGGCGGTCCGGTTCTTATCGGTCAGGGCGGTGCGCAGGTCGGCAAAGCGTTGGCGCCTGCGGTAAAGGACATGTCTGATCTGCTGATTGCGTTCGTCCGTGCGTGTCTGGGTCGGCTCGCTGCCGATCACTGCGGCGGCCTTTGCGAAGGACTCCGAGCGTTCGCGGTTTGCAATCAGCCCCTCGGTCCACGCGGCTATCGTCTCTGGCAGTTCCATCAAACGGGCGGTGTGGCCCGAGGGTGCGGTGTCAAAGATGACGCGATCATACCGGCCCGCCGCCTCCGCAATCGTATCGGCAATCGCTTCCAGCAGAGCGGCCTCGACCATACCGGGCGCGTTGCGAGACGCCGCGAGATGGTCGTTGATCGCACCGCGCAACCGTTCCGGCATCAGACGGCGCAGGAAATCCTTTGTTTTCGACAGATGCGTCTCAACCGTTGCATCGGGGTCCAACTCCATGGCATCGAGATCGCTTGCAATGCGGACAGGAGCCGGGCCGACCTTGCGGTCGAAGATATGGCCCAGATTATGAGCCGGGTCCGTCGAAACCAGCAGCGTGCTGCGCCCCTGGCGTGCCGATCCGGCGGCGATGGCCGAGGCGATGGTCGTCTTGCCAGTGCCGCCCTTGCCGCCAAGGAAGATCAGGTTGCGCCCCGACAGGGCTTCTAGCAGCACTGGATGCTGTCGAGGGGCGAGTGCTCGTGCCCCATCCGCTTGTGCCAGTCGTGATACCGGTCATACATCACTGGCATCAGTTCGAGGGTGTAGGCGGTTGCAGGGTTCGGCACACCGATCCCTTCGGAGCAGACGAGCAACATGAAGAGGTCGTCCTCCTCCCGGGCTGACCGAGCGAAAGCCCGGCGATAGGGCGCGACATAAAACTCGCGCAGTCCCGCCGAGACGGCCTCGAGGAACGCTCTCATTCTGCCTTACCCCTTTTCTTAGCGCTGTAGTTGGCTGCAAGCTGTCTTGGCGCAGGTGATGTGGGTATGGCTGTCATTCCAGCTGTCCTCGATGGCTCCGGCGGCTGCGCCGCCCGCATCGCCGCCCAGGATC
>CALGNO010000246.1 GCA_937958625.1 uncultured Neomegalonema sp. | reverse complement strand
GGCGGCGGACGGGTTCATATCTTCAGCGGCATCCACGATCACGACCCGCCAGCCGCCTTCGGTCGGGGCGAGGGTCATGGCGCGTTTGAGGCTGCGAATATCCTCGACAGGGATGGCGCTGCGCGGCTTGCCGGTTTTCTCGTTGATCCCGCGCGTCAGGAGGGTCAGCGCCGTCTCGTTATCCTCGGCAATGCGGCGATGAATGGGATGGGCGTCATCGTGGCCAAGGCTGGGCGTTTCGCTCAGGATCGCCCGCGCGCCGAGATACGCAAAGGTCGCCTTTCCCGTGCCCTCGGGACCAGCCAGCAACCACGCATGGGGCATCCGCCCTGACTGCATGGCGGCCAGAAACGTCGCCTCTGCATCGGGGTGGCCATGGAGGCGTGGGGTTTCGTGGGGCGCGGTCATTGCGATGCGTAAGACCCAAGCGACCGACCGAGGGCTGGTGTGGCCCGCGCTGCGCGCGGGATGCGCCCGCCCGTGGGGGCGGTCGGTCGCGTGTCGCCGCTTTGCGGCTCCGAATATTCAGTGTGGGCCGTCATGGATTATCGAGCGCGGCAAGCGCCTGAGACAGTACTTCGGCGGGCGGGGCTGCCGCGTCAACGACTCGACAACGTCCGCGCTCAGCCTTGGCGATTCCCAAAAACGCCTCCCGCAATTTCTGATGATAGGCTAGGCCCATCCCCTCGAACCGTGCCGCGCCGCCTCGCTCCGCCGCCCGCGCCAACCCTTCTTCGGGTGCAAGGTCGAGCACCAGTGTCCGGTCGGGGTCGAGGTCAATACTGTCCCGGTGAAGGCGGTCGATCAGGTCGCGGGGCACGCCGCGCATCCCCTGATAGGCGCGCGTCGAATCCACATAGCGATCACACAGCACCGTAGCGCCGCGCGCGAGGGCAGGGCGAATGACGCGCTCTACATGGTCGCGGCGTGCTGCCGTCACCAGCAACAGTTCCGTCATCGCATCCCAGCGATCGGCATCGCCGGTGACAAGCAATGCCCGTATGTCTTCTGCCCCCGGCGAGCCACCCGGTTCACGGGTTTGTACAACTTCACGTCCATCGGCAGACAGCGCTCCGGCAAGCCCCTTGATCAAGGTCGACTTGCCGGTCCCCTCGCCGCCCTCGATGGTGATGAAGCTCATTCGGCGTTGTTGCCTAGGGCGGCGTCGAGGCCCTTGTCGATCCACTGGCTCGCCGCACCCATCAGCTTGGTCGTAAAGCTGCCCTCGGCGACATCTTCACCCGCGACCAGCGGCACCTCGATAGGCTCCACATCCGGTGCGCTGACCACCAGCGTCGCAATACGGTCGCCCTTGGCGATGGGCGCGGGGATTGGCCCGGCATAGCGGATACGGGCGGTGGTCTCATCGCCGCGCCCGAAGGCAGTCGTGACCGCAATCGGTTTCTCAACCACCAATGGCACCTTGGATTGCGCCCCGATCCAGACATCGGCACGGCCCACGACCGCGCCCTCGGCGAGCAGTTTCGTGGTCTCGAACTCGCGAAAGCCCCATTTCAAAATCCGCTCCGCCTCGACCGCGCGAGCCTGGGCCGAGGGCAGTCCGGCGACCACCAGCACCAGACGGCGCTCGTCCTGTTCGGCGGACCCGACGATGCAGTACCCGGCCTCTTGGGTGTAGCCGGTCTTCAGACCATCCGCGCCCATATCGGTGCGCAGCAGCGGGTTGCGGTTGCGCTGTTCGATGCCTTCCCAGATAAAGCTGCGCTCGCTGTAGATTTCATAATATTCCGGGAACCGCTCGATGATGATCGTGGCCAGCTTGGCCAGATCATTGACGCTCATCAGGTGATTTTCCCCCGGCAGGCCGGTGGCATTTTCAAAGGTCGAGTTTTCCAGACCCAGTTCGCGGGCTTTCTCGGTCATCTTGCGCGCGAAAGCTGCCTCGCTGCCCGCCATGCCCTCGGCGACCACGACACAGGCGTCATTCCCCGACTGTACGATGATACCGCGCAGCAGGTCGCTGATTTTGATGCGCGTGTCGATCTTCACGAACATCTTCGATCCGCCCATGCGCCAAGCTTTCTCGCTGACCACGAACTCATCGTCGAGTTTCAGCCGCCCTTCGGACAGCGCCTCGAACACCATGTAAACGGTCATCAGCTTTGACATCGACGCGGGCGGGATGCGCATGTCCGGCTTTTTGCTCATCAGAACAGCGCCCGACGTCATGTCGAGCAGGACGGCGCTGGTCGCCGCCGTCTCGATCTGCTGCGCGCGCGCCGGGGCGAGGGCAAGCAGGACGGCGAAAAGCGAGAGCAGAAGGGATCGGATCATGGTCGGTCCTCGGGTTGCGGGCTGTCTGGCGAATGCAGACTGTCGCGATGCTTGAATCATAGCGCGGCACCGACGGGCAAGGCAAAGCGTTTGCGCGCCGGGACCAGACAGAACAGCGTTAAACGTAAAAACGCCGCGCTGGTGAGCGCGGCGTCTGAGGTGGGAGCGGGGTCAGGGAGAGAACCGTCCGCCCCTCGTCGTTATCTCGGTGTTTCGTTTAGCCGCGAACCATGCGGGCTTCGTAATAGCCAAGGCCGCGGATACGGCTCTGGACCATTTTCGCATCGCGCTTGTCCATGGCGGGGACGCGGACACGGTGGAACAGTTTACCGCGCACTTCAGCCTGGGTGATGATCGGCTGCTCACCGGAAGCCTGAAGCTTGCGCACCAGACGCTCGGCGCGGGCGATGTTGCGGAATGCGCCGACCTGCACAAAGTGCTGGTTGCCGCTGCTGAACGAGGACGAACCGTATTGCTGCGCGGGCAGGGCCGCTTGATACGCAGGCGCTGCTTCGTAGGCAGGGGCCGCCTGATAGGCCGGAGCCGCCGCATAGCCTTCGGTGCCGTAGGTCGTTGCGGCGGTATAGGCCGGAACTTCCGTGGTCATCTCGTAACCGCCGGTCTGGGTTTCGTAGGTCGGGGCAACAGCGCTGCTTTCATAGGCCGGAGCGGCCTCGTAAGCGGGGGCGGGCTGATACGCGGGGGCTGCTTCATAGGCAGGGGCTGCCTGATAAGCCGGTGCCGGAGCGTAGGCCGGAGCCGCCTGATAGACCGGAGCTTCCTGATAGGCTGCGGTTGCCGTGTACGTGGCGTTGCCATCGACCGATTGCACCGCGCCGGACTGGCCGATCACGACTTCATAGGGGTTGGCGGCAGTTGCCACGGGGGCAGCCTGATACGCGCCACCGATTTCTGTCGAAGCACCGACATAGGTCGGCGACGAAGAGGCCGGAGCCATCTCGTATTTATAGGCAGGCGCAGCAGCGGGCGCTGCGGCAGCCGGGGTCACATCCACCGACTCATACGTTGCCGGAGCGGCAGGAGCGGGCGCGGCGGAATAGCTCGGGCGCAGCGGCTCTGCCGGAGCGTAAGTCGGCTCGGCGGGAGCAAAGCGCGAAACAGAAGCGGGCGCGACGGGCTGCTGTCCCCATCCCTGACCGTAAACCGGAGCACCGGCCAGGTTCGGCATCGGCGCGCGGCCCTGAAGCTGTTGCTGGCCCCAGGCATTGCGGTGCCAGTCGGACGGAAACGGCGAGGAAGACGCCATTTTCGGGTCAAAACCTTCGGGGGGCGTGTAGCTGGGCGCGCCGTAGGTAATGCCGTTGGCGTGGGTGTTGGCGAAGATCGGCAGACGCTGGCCGAACTGCGGAGCCTGAAGCTGGCCGTGGGCCGCATGGGGCGCACCGGCGGGCATTTTCATGCCGTTCGCAGGCAGGGGAGCGCGGGTCGCCGCCGTGGCAGGCTGCACCATCGGCGCACGGCCAAAGGCGGGCGCACCGTAAGGAGCGGGGGCGAATGCCGGGGCACCGAACGCGGCGCGGGGCATCTGACCGAAAGCGGGCTGGCCCCAAGCGGGTGCGGCCATGGGCTGTGCATAGGATGCGGCGACTTTGGCGCCATATGCCTGTGCGGGGGTTGCGGGCTCTGCGGCGAAGGCCGTCGAGGCCGTGACTGCTGCGATAACCGATACTGTTGCGAGACGAGCGGCGGAACCAGCCGCGCGCTCCCATGCCAATTTGGACATGAACCTGCTCCTCAATTTTGCCTGCGCCGACGTTCCGATGCTCGATAGGCTTTTTTGGTTATCGTCGGCATTCATATCGTCCCGCGAGGTCGTCTCGCCGAACCATGGGTTAACGATAGGCGAATCACGACGAATTGCGCAAGACATTTTTAATTTTTTTGAAACGAAAAAACGCTGAGTCTTGAATAACCTAGGGGAAAACCTTCATGTTAATCATTCGTTAATACTTAAGAACCGGAACCCCTCGCGAACGGATGGTTAATGCGCGGTATGCGGATGAAGTGCAGCGACCATCATTTGGTGCAGGGGCGGTTGAACGGTCGAATGTGCAGGTGGGGTGCGGTGGTTCGGGACGGTATCGCCGGACCGCAGAGCCACAGAGGCCAGCTTGCTACCAAGAGCGCCGGACGCGTATTTACTCGGCGCGCATTGTCACGACGTCGCTGTCGCAACCGCGAAAATCATGAGCCAAGGAGTAACGTGCGTTCCCCGTTGCATGGCTGTTCTACGAACGCGACACCATCACGAAAGGCCAAGTCTTAAGCCGATGCCGGGCCGAAAAGACGGTCTGTTCCGGGCCGTCTTTTCGGCAGGCGTGTTTCTCCGGTCAGTTGTCGGCCACGCAAAGCCCGCTAGAGAGGCAGGACAGAACGAAACTGCACGGTGCCTGGAACCCCTCAAACGTGCAACGACACGGTACGAATGGGTTGGGGCACGTCCCGTCGATGAAGGTGAGCAACTGTCGGTTCAGCAATTGCACGTCTTCGCCGGACGCTCTGAGGTTCTTTCTCACATCGTCCGACAAGCGGTATTTCGTCGGCTCGACCGGTTTGATGTAATCCTGCGACTGCGCCGGACTGCTCAGCGCCGCGACAATCAAACCGCTGAAAATCGCGGGGCCAAAAAATTTCAATGCGCGTACTTTCATGACATGCTCCTTCTGTGAACATTTCGCGTGGTGAGTACTTCTGCAAAGGCAGGCCGGGTTTGCGTGCTGGGCCAAAAGCCGACCGTCCCGTGGGCGACAATGATACACCTTTAAGGGGAAATTAAAAAATTAAATTCGTTCACAGGCAGAGCGAATCACTCAAACCGGTTTCCCGATAAAGCAGATCGACGGCGCAGCGCGCCGACGCTTCATCTCGGCTACGACGCTTACCCTGCCAATACTACTGCCCCCGCCTAAGAAATCTCTCGCGCCGTCGCATCCATCCGCACCGGCAATTCTCCTGACCGGATATGCAGGTCGCGTTGGGGAAGGGGATTTCGATGCCGTACTTGGTCAGCGCCGTTTCCAGCGCCCAGTTATAATCCGCCAATCCGCTTTCGCCGTCCGCCGCGCGCGGGGTCTCGACATTAAGTAGCTTCCTGTAGGGTTTGCGTAGGTCTACGGTTTGTGTTGTGGGCTTTTCGTGAGAGACTTGGCAGCGCCCTCCTAGAGAACTGAACTGCATCAGCGTGGCAGACTTCCGTACAATGTCGAACGGCGTTGAGGGAGTTGACCATGCGTATTGATGCGAGCCTTTTGGGTGCGGAGGATGTCAATCGCGG
>CALGNO010000245.1 GCA_937958625.1 uncultured Neomegalonema sp. | reverse complement strand
GCCGTCCGCGCTACATTGATGCGAAGACGACCCCTCAACGCCCTCAACCAACCACAGCCAACACACAGCGACCCAAGGCAGGTTGAACTCGATCTTCCGGAGGCACGCTGTGAAACATAAAACGTGCCGGACAGCAGTGGGCTTGACGCGAGCATGACTCATCCACCAAGCAATCGGGATGATCTAGCTAAGACACTCGGCGAGGGTTCGGGCGAGGCGGCGCAGCGTTGCATCATACAGCGCCGGCCCCGGCTCACTCTCGCCGCCGAGGGGATCGAGCATCGCCGCCCTGACATCGGTGCCCTGAATGATCGCGGTCGCCGCGCGGTCGCCGAACTGAACCTCTGAAAAGACACAGCGCGCGCCGGTTTCTGCCAACAGCGCACGGACTTCGGACAGGCGCCGCGCACCGGGTCGCTGACCATGCCCCCCCGCAACCGCAATCGCGCGTCCAAGGCCAAAGCGGCCTTCGAAGTAACGATAGGCGTCGTGGTAGACGAAATAGGGTTTGTCCGCCGCGGGCAGCATCAAGGCGTTCAGGTCCGCCGTCAGCCCCTCGATTTCCGCGATGGATTTGGCGGCGTTCTCGGCATAGCGAGCGGCGTTCTCGGGGTCTTGATCCGACAGAGCCTGCGCGACGGCATCCAGAATGACAGCGGCATTTTGCGGGTCGAGCCAAATATGCGGGTCGACGGCCCCGTGGTCATGATCATCGTGGCCCTCGCCTTCCTCCGCGTGATCGTCATGTTCTTCGTGATCGTCGTGATCATCGTGTTCCGCATCGTCATCGCCATAGGGCAACAGCGTCAGGCCCTTAATATCAAGCAGCTCAATCGACGTCGCCTTCTGGCCAAGGGTACTGACACTGCGCTCCAGCCAGGGCGTCAGCCCTTCGCCGACCCAGACGATCAGATCAGCCCGAGAAATCCGCCGCGCCTCTGACACCTTCATCGAATAGCCATGGGGAGAGCGCGCACCGGGCACCAACAGCGTCGGCTCGCCAACCCCTTCCATCACCTGCGACACCAGCGAATGGATCGGGGCCACATCGGTGACCACGTTCGGCACATCGGCGCGGACAGCGGTCGTGCAGAGCAGGCCAGCCAGGATAAGGGGTGTCGTTCTCATCAAGCGATCCTTCGCGCGGGAGATTGAAAAGTCGATGACGATAGCGGATACGGAACCCGCTCACAACGGCGGAGGATGCGGTGAAGCGAAACAAGACCTGTGCGGTACTCGGTGGCGGTCCCGCAGGTCTGATGGCGGCGGAAGTGCTGGCCGAGGCCGGGTGCGCCGTCACCCTCTACGAACGGATGCCGAGCATTGGGCGCAAGTTCCTGATGGCCGGGATCGGCGGCCTCAACCTGACCCACTCCGAAGACCTGACCCCCTTAATGGCCCGCTATCGCGGGGCCGTCGATCTGCGCCCGATGATCGAGGCATTCACCCCCACCGACCTGCGCGCATGGTGCGAGGGGCTGGGAGAGGAAACATTCGTCGGCAGTTCAGGCCGCGTCTTCCCCACGGCCTTCAAGGCTTCGCCCCTGCTGCGCGCATGGCTGGCGCGGCTGGAGGGGTTGGGCGTGACCATCGAGACGCGGCACGACTGGCGCGGCTGGCAGGACGGCGCACTGGCTTTTGAAACACCCGAAGGGGCGCGGCTGGTGCGGCCCGACGCGACCCTCCTCGCCCTCGGCGGCGCAAGCTGGCCGCGTCTGGGGTCCACCGGCGGCTGGGCCGAGATACTGCGCGATAAGGGTGTCGATACCGCCCCGTTCCGCCCATCGAACTGCGGATTTATTATCGGCTGGCAGGCCGATGTCGGCAGCCGTCATGCCGGAACCCCGCTAAAGTCGATTGCCGTTTCCTTCGGCGGTGAGACCGTGCGCGGCGAGGCGATGGTGACGCAAAACGGCATCGAGGGCGGCGCGATCTATGCCCTCTCGCCCCTGCTGCGCGAGGCGATTGCGGCGGAGGGCGCGGCGACGCTCCATATCGATTTCCGGCCCGATAGCGCCGCCCCCGACCTCGCCCAAAAAATGTCAAAGCGGCGGAAGGGCGACTCGCTGGCCAATACCCTGCGCAAGGCGGGCCTCTCCCCCGCCGCCATCGCCATTCTGCGCGAGGCCGCGCATCCCTTGCCGGACGATCCCGAGACTCTCGCACGTCTCGCCAAGGCCGCGCCGGTCACGGTCACCGCCGATACCGGTCTGGATCGCGCGATTTCCTCGGCGGGCGGAATCGCCGCCAACGCTATCGACTCGCGCCTGATGCTGCGCGCGATGCCCGGCGTCTTCGCCGCAGGCGAGATGCTGGATTGGGAGGCCCCGACGGGCGGCTATCTTCTGCAAGCCTGCCTCGCGAGCGGACGCTGGGCGGCGCACGCCGCACGCGAATGGCTGGCGTAAGGGATACATGCCGATCCATAACGCGCATCTTTCGAGACGACCTCTGCGAGATCTCCTCAAGATGAGGGCAACGCCCTGAAACCAAGACCAAACCTCATCCTGAGGAACGAGCGCAGCGAGTGTCTCGAAGGATGTGAACAGACGCCCCTACCCCGCAAACAAATTCCACACCAGCGGCAACAACACCGCCGTCGCCAACGCGTTGAGGCCCATCGCCAGCCCAGAAAACGCGCCCGTAATCTCGCTCTCTTCCAGCGCCCGCGCCGTTGCGATGCCATGCCCCGCCGTGCCCATCGCCACCCCCCGCGCCGCCGGATTATCGACGCCAATGCGGGTCAGCAGCCACGGCCCGATCATCGCCCCCAGCACCCCGGTCAGGATCACCAGCACCGCCGTCAGCGACGACAGCCCGCCGAGCGCCTGCGTAATCCCCATCGCCACCGGCGCGGTGACGGATTTCGGCGCCAGCGAACTCAGCACATCCGCCGACCCACCGGTCAGCGCGCCCAGCGCCACCGCACTGCCCGCTGCCGTGACCGACCCGGCGAGGATACTGGCGAACAACGCAAGGGCGCTGCGTTTCACCCGTTCGAATTGCCGATAGAGCGGAATGGCCAGCGCCACCGTCGCAGGGCCGAGCAAAAAGTGAATGAACTGCGCGCCCTCGAAATACGTCTGGTACGACGTCTCCGTCACGATCAACAGCGCCGCAATCGCCAAAATCGACAGCATCACCGGGTTGAGCAGCGGCTTGCCCCCCGACCGCTCGAAAATGAGGGCGGCGACTTGATACAGGATCAGCGTCAGCGTCAGGTGCAGCAGCGGATTTGCCGCCAGATAGACCCAGACATCGCGGACGGTTTCGGGGGTCTCGCTCATTGGACATTCCCGCTCAACCGCCGCATCACCAGCGCCGTGACGATGATGGCCAGCACGGTACTGAGGATCAGCCCCACCGAAATCGGCAGCCAGCTCGTCCTGAGCAACGACAGATGCGCCATCACCCCGACCCCGGCGGGCACAAACAACAGCGACAAGTGCCGCAACAGCGTATCCCCCACAGTCGCCAGCTTCTCCGGCACCTCGCCCTTGAAGGACAGGAACAAAAACAACAGCACCATCCCCGCCACAGGCCCGGGCACCGGCACCCCGACAGCCCGAACCGCCGCCTCCCCAACGAGTTGGCACGTAAAGATAAGGGTCAGGTAAGCAAGCATGGGTGGCCTTGTGAGAGCAGTTGATGAACAAGCGGAAAGGTCAGCAATTGTATTGCTTTAAAAGTACTCTTTTCAGCCCTATATCTATTGTTAGTCAAAGGAGAAGCGCAGTGCCTAAAGATATCAATGTCGTCTCTTCGCGCACTTCACGCTCTGGTAGTCGAGTTTCCAAATTGCCGGGGGGTACGCGGGTTACAACTGTTTCGCGAGAAAGCTATGACAGCGCATTAAAGAGCGGCGGCGCAGTGCTGAAGAATTTTGGCAACAACAGCTCCGGCGGACTAACCCAGTGCACGGGATCGCAAGGGAAGCGTAAGTGAGTTTTGACAAAGCTTATGAAACCTTCGTTAGCGATGACGACGATATCGAGGGTTTGCTCGCATACGCAATTTTCAAGCGGCACGAGCTCAGGTGGTTAGACGAACATCATAAAGCCAATGGAAAATCACCGACGCCTACAGAGGCCGCGACATTTCTCACGGCGGCGATCACCAGTTCCAATCAATACGAGACCGAGTCTGCAAGTGCATTAATCGCATTTGCAGAAGATTTTGTCGAGCAACGGCGACCAAGGATCGAGCGCAATGCTATAGAGGGCAGAATTGCTGAAGCCACGTCTTTCAGATCAACAGTGGCATCAAGTATAATCGGTTTCGCCAGCGTAAGTATTATTCTTGTGATAATCGCTCTCGTCGTTAGACTGCTCGGGGTCGATATTCTCGACGTTTTGTCCATTAACAAATAAAATGGCGCGGCCTGATTGTGCGGCTTTCCACGGCAAGCCGCGCAATCCACCTTTGTTCTTTTCCCTTCGCTCCCGCCGCAATGCGCCCTATATGGTCACGACAATCCAATGGCGGGATCTGATATGGCCGAGACGAAATACATCTCCGTGCGCGGGGCGCGAGAGCATAATCTGAAATCGGTCGATCTCGACATTCCGCGCGACGCGCTGGTGGTGTTTACGGGGCTGTCAGGGTCGGGCAAGTCCTCCCTCGCCTTCGACACGATCTATGCCGAGGGCCAGCGCCGTTATGTCGAGTCGCTATCCGCCTATGCGCGGCAGTTTCTGGAGATGATGCAAAAGCCGGATGTGGACCTGATTCAGGGCCTCTCCCCCGCGATTTCCATCGAACAGAAGACCACCTCGCGGAACCCGCGCTCGACGGTCGGCACGATCACCGAAATCTACGATTATCTGCGCCTGCTCTTCGCCCGCGTCGGCATTCCGTACTCACCGACGACCGGCAAGCCGATCTCGGCCCAACAAGTCTCGGATATGGTCGATACCATGATGGCGATGGAGGATGGCACGCGGCTTTATCTGCTCGCCCCCATCGTTCGCGACCGCAAGGGCGAGTACAAGAAAGAGATCGCCCAACTGCGCAAGGACGGCTTCCAGCGCCTCAAGATCGACGGTGAGTTCTACGAGATCGACGCCGCCCCGACCCTCGACAAAAAGTTCCGTCACAGCATTGACGTTGTCGTTGATCGCCTTGTTATCAAAGAAGGTCTGGAGACTCGCCTCGCCGACAGCCTGCAAACCGCGCTCGGCCTCGCCGACGGCATCGCCATTGTCGAGACCGCCCCGAAAGAAGGCGAGCCGGAGCGGCATACCTTCTCGGAAAAATTCGCCTGCCCCGTCAGCGGCTTCACGATCCCGGAGATCGAGCCGCGCCTCTTCAGCTTCAACGCGCCGACCGGAGCCTGTCCCGAATGTGACGGGCTGGGAATGGAACTCTATTTCGACCCGCGCCTCGTTGTCCCCGATGAAGACCTGTCGCTCTACAAGGGCGCGCTGGCCCCGTGGTCGAAATCGGGCCAGCCCTCGCCCTATTACCGCCAGACCGTCGACGCCGTCGCCCAGCATTTCAAGGGCAGCGTCCACGAGCCGTGGCGCGAGCTGCCGGAAAAACTGCGCAAGGCGCTGCTCCACGGCACCAAGGAAAAGATCAAGTTCCGTTTCGATGACGGGGGCCGCGTCTACGAGGTGAACCGCAATTTCGAGGGCGTGATCCCCAACATGGAGCGGCGCTATCGCGAGACCGACTCCAACTGGGTGCGCGAGGAGTTCGAACGGTTCCAGTCCAACAAGCCTTGCGATGCCTGCGGCGGCCACCGGTTGCGGCCCGAGGCGCTGGCGGTAAAACTCGACGGCAAGCACGCGGGGCAAGTGACCCAGATGTCGGTGCAGGCGGCCTTCGACTGGGCAGAGACCCTATGGGATACCCTGACGCCAAAACAACAGCAGATTGCGGATAAGATCCTCAAGGAAATCCGTGAACGTCTTGGTTTTCTTGTCAATGTCGGGCTGGACTACCTGACCCTCTCACGCACCTCCGGCACGCTATCGGGCGGCGAAAGCCAGCGCATCCGGCTCGCGTCACAGATCGGTTCGGGCCTGACCGGCGTCCTCTACGTCCTCGATGAACCGAGCATCGGCTTGCACCAGCGGGACAATGACCGCCTGCTAGAAACCCTCCGCAACCTGCGCGATCAGGGCAACACGGTCATCGTGGTCGAACATGATGAGGAGGCCGTCCGCACGGCGGATTACGTCGTCGA
>CALGNO010000244.1 GCA_937958625.1 uncultured Neomegalonema sp. | reverse complement strand
GACGAAGATGATATGGCGCGCCTCGGCATGAATGCCCTGCTGGCCGTCGGCCAAGGCAGCGTGCGCGAAAGCCGGGTCGTCGTCATGAAATGGATGGGCGCAGAAGACAAATCCGCCGCCCCGTTCTGCTGCATCGGCAAGGGTGTCACCTTCGACACCGGCGGTATCTCGATCAAGCCCGCTGCGGGCATGGAAGAAATGACCATGGATATGGGCGGGTCCGGCGTCGTTGCTGGCCTGATGAAGACCCTCGCGATGCGCAAGGCCAAGGCGAATGTCATCGGCGTTGTCGGCCTGACCGAGAACATGCCCGACGGCAACGCCACCCGCCCCGGCGACATCGTCACCGCCATGAGCGGCACGACCATCGAGATCATCAATACCGATGCCGAGGGGCGGCTGGTGCTGGCCGATGTGCTCTATTACTCGCAAAAAGAGTTCAAGCCGCACACCACGATCAACCTCGCCACCCTGACCGGCGCGATGATTATCGCGCTGGGCTATGACAAGGCCGGGTTCTTCGCCAATGACGATGACCTGTCCGTCAAGCTGCAAGCGGCGGCGGATGCCGAGGAAGAAGGGTTGTGGCGGTTGCCGCTGGGCAAGGCTTACGACGATCAGATCAAGTCGCGCCTCGCCGATATCAAGAATACCGGGGGCCGCCATGCGGGGTCAATCACGGCGGCGCAATTCCTGAAACGCTTCGTCGATGACAGCCCCTGGGCGCATGTCGACATCGCCGGGGTTGCGCTTTCGAAAGACGCCAAACCCACGGTGCCGAAGGGCGCGAGCGGCTGGGGCGTGGCCACCCTCGACCGATTGGTTCGCGACAATTACGAAGACGGGGCCGGTGCCTGAGGCTCTGTTCTATCACCTGACGGCGCAGCCGCTGGAACGCGCGCTGCCCGTCCTGCTGGAACGCACCCTGCAAAAGGGCTGGCGCGCCGTGGTGCGCGCGGGCAGCGCCGAGCGGGTCGCCGCCCTCGACGCGCATCTATGGACCTATCGCGAGGACTCGTTCCTGCCCCACGGGGCAAAGGGCGCCGCGGCCCCGGAGCGTCAGCCGGTCTACCTGACCGATGGTGACGAGGTTCCGAACGCCGCCAATGTGCTCTTCGTCGTCGACGGCGCTGACGAGGCCGATTTCACCGCTCGCGAGCGCACGATCGTCATGTTCGACGGAGCCGACGAGGAGGCCGTCGCCTTTGCCAGAACCCAGTGGAAGCGCGCCGCGGCGGCGGTCACGGCAACCTATTGGCGGCAGGATAATTCCGGGCGCTGGGAGAAGGCGGCGGAAAGCAAAGGCACCACAGAAACGTCCTCTTAAAGTTTGGCGGCTAATACCTCTTGCAACGCGGTGATTGGCTGGTCTAAGACCCGCGCGTGGAGAGGTGCCGGAGTGGTCGAACGGGGCGGTCTCGAAAACCGTTGAGCCCGCGAGGGTTCCGAGGGTTCGAATCCCTCTCTCTCCTCCACATTCCATTTTTAGAGCGTTTCAGGTTTACGTCGAACCACGTGCATCGAAAGGCGAGAGGCAGCGGCTTTCGATTCCGAATAAACCTGAACTTGTCTAATGTCTGGCGCTGTCTTGCCGAAGATCATCCACATGGCGACGCCAGTTTGCGGCGTAGGCGTGCCGCAGGGTCGCGTTTTCGGGATGGTCGACAGGAATTGGCGTCGACAGTGCATCGCTTTTTCCGATTAACAGCGCGGCACCAATGCTGGTTCCGGTTGCCGATTGATTGCGCAGCACGGGCCGTTCGGTCGCGATTTCGAGCATCCCCATGAACTCCGCATTATTCGCAAACGGTCCTTCGACAATCGTCGGTCCCGACGCACCGGTCAGACGCAAACACGCATCGGTCATCATCGCGAGATAAAATGACAGGGCGGTTATCCGCGCTCCGGTGCCAGGGCCAGGCTCTTGCCCAATCCAGCGCATCGCTTTCCCCTGAAATGGTCCCGTCAAAGGCTCGACGGCGGGCATCAGCATCGTCTGGCTCTCCAGGATCTCCAGAATATCGGCGGCGGAGGCGGGGGCCGAGTGCCCGGCACGGATCACTTCGTATTCACGTCCGCCCATGAAGCGCGCGGACGGAACCGGCTCGCCCCGCGCGCTGACATTCAGCAATGTGTCGCGGCGCGGATCGAGGGCCTGTACCGAGCTTCCCATCGCCATCGCGATCACCCAGGTTCCCGTCGAAACGACCGAGAACGGCGCTTCTTGCGTTAGAATATGCGGATAGAGCGAGGCGTTGGAATCGTGGATGCCGACCGAAACGGGGGTGCCCGTGGGCAGGCCGGTTCGCGCGGCGATCTCTGGCAGGATCGAACCCAGCAGGTCGGTCGATTTACGGACCGGGGCGATCTTGTCTTCGATGCCCAGCCTCGACGGCAAGCTCGAAAACGTACTCTCGCGGGGGTTCCACAGGTCTGTATGACACCCGATGGACGTGACATCGCTGGCGACGACCCCGGTCAGGCGGTGGCCCCAATATTGCGGATACGTCACGATATGCGCCGTGCGGTCCCGCAGGCCGGGATCGGTGCTGAACTGCCAATGCAACTGCGCCCCGACATTCAGCCCCCCGGCAAGGCGCGGCGAGCCGGTTTCGGCAAAGGCAGGCCGGATCGCATCATAATCCGCTGCGACGGCATCCGGTCCCTCATGCTCATAATCGAGGATCGGCGCGGCCAGCGCCCCGCTCGCGTCCAGCAGCGCGGCACAGGCCCCGTGAGTCGTGACCGAGATCGCGTCGACCCGATGGTCGCGGTGAAAATCGGCCAGCGCATCGAGCAGAAACGCCCAATGCCCCTCCACATCGAAATGCGGCCATGGCGGGCCGGGCAGGACGGTATTGGGGCGTGTGACGACCGCGCGCTCTTGAAGCGTTACCAGATCGACCAGCGCCAGCTTGGCGTTCGTCTTGCCAATATCGATGACGGCGATATGGCGCGGGGTCGTTTCGGGGGCGGTCATGGCATGTGAAACACGCGCGGCAGAGCCACCGCGACGGGGGCGTTATCCTCCCCGGTCTCCATGATATCGGCCATATGCGCCCACCAGCGCTGCATCACCGGATGATCCGGCAGAGCGTCCATCCCATGCCCCTCTTCCCGGATCAGCACGCCGATCAGCAGGTCGGTCTCCGCGTCGAAATGGATGCTGTAATCGCTGACCCCGGCTTCGCGAAGCAGAGCCGACAATTCCGGCCAGATCGTATCGTGGCGACGACGATATTCGGCCTCCATTCCGGGATTGAGGCGCATCCGAAAGACGAAACGCTCGCTCATGATGCCTTCCTCCGGTTCAGGGCCATCGCGGCGAGGCGGGGCAAGGCGATGACACCGATCAGCAGCAATCCGATGACAATCGACATCACGATCCCCGGCACATTCAGCAGTCCGAGGCCGAACGTCACCAGCCCCATGACAAAGGCCGCGATCACGACTCCGGGGATGCTGCCCGATCCGCCAAGGATATTGACCCCGCCAAGGACCACCATCGTCACGACCTCCAACTCCATCCCGCTCGCAATGCTGGGCCGGGTCGAACCGAGGCGCGAGGTCAGACAGACGGCGGCAACGCCCGACATGAGGCCGGTCAGCAGGAAAAGGATAAACTTCACCCGCTGCACCCGTATCCCGCTGAACAGCGCGCCGGTCGGGTTATTACCGATGGCATAGACCGCGCGGCCAAAATTCGTCTTGTGCAGCACTACGCCGTAGATCACCGCGATCAGCGCAAAGAGGACCATCTCCACGGTAAAGACCCAGTACACATATCCCTGGCCAAACCACGAAAAGCTGTCCGGATACCCGCGAAACGCCTCGTCGCCGAGAATGATGTAGCTGACGCCGCGAAAGAGGCTCATGGTGCCGATGGTCACAACAATCGACGGCAGGCCCAGCACCGTCACGAACACCGCGTTGAACGCACCGCAGAGCAGACCAACCACCAGCCCGATGGCGACCAGTTCGATGGTCCCGGCCCCGTATTGCGCCGCCAGTCCCATCATCGTGCTCGCCAGCGCGATGATCGAGGCAACCGACAAGTCGATCTCGCCAGAGATAATCAGCAGGGCCATGGCGAAGGCGATCATCGCCTTTTCGGTAAAGTTGAACGTCGCGTCCGACAGGTTCCACGCATCCAGAAAGTACGGCGAGGCGAGGCTGTTGGCGATAAAGATGGCGATGGCCACCGTCAGCAGCAAAGCCTCCCAACTGCGCAAGACCCGATGCGCGCGGCTGTTCAGGCGGTCCGGCACATGGCGGCCCGTGGCGGGGAGAGGAGTATCGGTCACGACGTCGCCTCCGCTGATTTGAGGATGATACGGCCCTTGGCTCGGCCTGCCCGGGCATTGAAGGCCACGGCGATAAGGATGGCGCTGCCCGATATGGCGAGTTGCCAGAACGGCGAGATATTGACCACCGGCAGCGCATTTTTCACGACACCGAGAAAGATCGCGCCCAGCACCGCTCCGGCCACCGACCCGACGCCTCCGGCAATGGAAATCCCGCCGATGACGCAAGCGGCGACGACCTCAAGCTCGAACCCGCCCGCAATATCGACATAGGCAACCGCATAGCGCGCGACCCAGAGATACCCGGTAAGCCCGGCCAGCGCCCCCGACAGCACAAAGGCGAGGAACTGCGTTTTTCCGACATCAATGCCGGTATAAACGGCGGCGTGCGGATTGCCGCCCACGGCAAAGAACGACCGCCCCAGCGGCGTGCGCGCCATCATCACGGCAAAGACGAGGATCGCCGCGATAGCCGTCCAGGACAGCACCGGCAGCCCGAAAATCTCGGCACGGGGAAAACCGGTAAAGGCGGGGCTCATCTCGTGGGAGTTGACCCATTTACCGTCTGAAATCAGAAAGATGATGCCGCGAAAGATGGTCATGGTCCCCAGTGTCACGACGATGGGCGGTATCGCCAGCTTCCACACCAGCAAGCCATTCACCGCTCCCATCAATGCGCCAAGCAGGACAGCGATGGCGAGGATCACCGGGATCGGCAACCACGGCACCGCGACATTCAGCATCGCGACGACCATCCCCGTCAAGGCGAGGTTCGCGGCAACCGACAGGTCGATGCAGCGGGTCATGATGACGACCATCTGCCCCAGCGCGAGGATGATCAGCGGGGCCGTGTCGTTGAAGACATTGGCCAGATTGCCCGGCGCGACGAAGTCAGGAAAACGCCCGGCGATGAGCGCCAGCAGGACGAGGATCGCCCCGCCAAGGATCAGCTCGCGCACCGGAATGGATCGCATCGACATACCTTATGCCTCCTCTAGTGTGCGGGTCTCGCCGATACCGGCGGCATGACGCACCAGTGTTTCGGGAGTCAGGGCGTCGCCCGCAATCTCGGCAACGATGCGCCCGTCGCGCATGACGATCACGCGGTCGGACATGCCGATCACCTCGGGTATTTCTGAGCTGACCATGATGACCGAGAGGCCCTGGGCGGCCAGTTCGGCCATGAACTCATGCACGGCGGCCTTCGAGCCGATATCGATGCCCTTGGTCGGTTCATCCAGGATGATCACCTGCGGCTGAGTTGCCAGCCATTTGGCGATCACCACCTTTTGCTGGTTGCCGCCCGACAGATTGCCGACATCCTGATCCAGCGATGCCGCACGCAGGTCGAGCCGTTGTGAATACTCCCGCGCCAGCGCAAATTCCTCGGCCAGTTGCAGAAAGCCTTTTCTCGACGTGCGGCCCAGCGATGGAAGCGTGATGTTCTGGAAAATCGGCAGACCGATAATCGCGCCCTGCTTGCCGCGATCCTCGGGCACGTAGACGATCCCGGCATCCACCGCATCGGCGGGGGAGTGGATCGTGCGGGCGGTGCCATTGATGGTGCAGGTGCCTGCGCTCGGGCGGGTGATCCCGAACAGGGCCTGCATGAATTCCGAGCGCCCTGCCCCGACCAGACCGTAAAAGCCAAGGATCTCGCCGCGTTTGAGGCTGAAGCCTATATCGGCGAATTCGGTCGGATGCGCATAGCCCTCGACGCGCAGCACCTCTTCGCCGGTATCGGTGTTGCGAACGGGGAAAATCTGATCAATCGAGCGCCCGACCATCATCGTGACCAGCGCGCTTTCATCTATATCGGCAATCATGCCATCGCCGACGAAGGCCCCGTCGCGAAAGACTGTGTAGCGGTCGGCGATGCGAAAGATTTCATCGAATTTATGGCTGATGAACAGGATCGCCTTGCCTTGCGCTTTCAGGGTTTCGACCAGCGCGTAAAGCTCTTCGATTTCCTTGTGGGACAGCGCGGCAGTCGGCTCATCCATGATGACGACCCGGGCATCGACCGACAGCGCGCGGGCGATGGCGACCAGATGCTTGCTCGCGATACCGAGGTCGCGCAGGGGCGTGTGACTGCTGAAGGGCGCGCCGATTTCTTCAAGCAAAGTGCGCGCCGCGCGGTGCATCGCGCCCTTGTCGATCAGGCCCATTTTCGTGCGGGGGGCGTGGCCGATAAAGATATTCTCGGCGACGGACAACTCGTCAAACAGCACGGTTTCCTGATGGATCGCGGTAATGCCCGCATCGGATGCATCGTTGGGGCTGGTGAACTTCACCGCCTCGCCATCGATGCGGATCGTGCCGCCGTCGGGCTTGTAGATGCCGGTGAGGATTTTCACCGTGGTGGATTTGCCCGCTCCGTTTTCACCCACCAGCGCCGTGACCTGACCGGGGTAGAGGTCGAGCCGCACGCGGTCCAGCGCCTTGACGCCGGGGAATGTCTTGGTGATGTCGTCCATCGAGACGACAGCCGTATTTGCGGGCGCGATGCGCTCGTTCATGTCGTTGCTCTCTCGAATGAAGGGTGGGGGTGCGGCCCGGCGCAATCACCGGGCCGCGAGCAGGCTCAGAAGACCGACTTGAAATCGTCGATATTGCTGGCGTCGTAGATGAACGGGTCGGCCATTGCGCCCTCGTTCTTGTCATCAAGGGTCAGCGTGCCCATGCGGCCCATGGGAATTTCCGCGCCTTCTTCGGCTTCGATACCGTTCTGGCTCAGCTCATAGGCCAGCATGGTGGCGGAATAACCCAGGTCAATGGGGTTCCAGATCGCAAAGGACTTCGACGCGCCGCTCTCGATCGCGCCCGCCATTTCGGACGGCAGACCAAGACCGGTCACATTCACCTGCCCCACCTTGCCCGCATCGACCACAGCCTGCGCCGCGGCGACAATACCGACAGAGGTCGGCGCGATGATCGCGTCGAGGTCGGGATAGGACTGCATCAGGCCCGTGGCCTCGCGGTAAGATTTATCGGCCAGATCATCGCCATAGACGGTGGCGACCACGTTGATACCGGGATAATCGCCGAGAACCTTGTTCATCTCCTCCATCCAGATATTCTGGTTCGTAGAGGTGGTGGTGGCCGACAGCAGCGCGACGTCACCGCCATCGGGCAGGTGGTCGGCGGCCAGCTTCACGATCATATTCCCGATCAGCGCGTTTGACGACGGGTTGAGGTGCAGTTGCCGCCCCTCGGGCGCGACGCCGGAATCCCAGCTGATCACGGTGATTCCGCGCTGCATCGCCCGTTTCAGGGCCGGGACCAGCGCATCGGTGTCGTTGGACGAAATCGCGATGGCGTCGACACGCTGGGCAATCAGCGAGTTGATCACTTCGATCTGGCCTTCGGCGGTGGTATCGGTTGGGCCGGTATAGATGATCTCGACATTGCCAAGCTCTTCGGCGGCCTCTTCCGCGCCCTTGGCGGCGGCCTCGAAGAAACCGATGCCGAGGGCCTTCACGACGAGGGCGATACGCACATCATCGGCGGCATTGGCCGGGGCCGCGAACAGGGCGGCGGCCATCGCGGCGGTTGTCAGGGCCTTGGTCAGAATATTCATTGGGTGTCCTCCATTTGGTATCTTCTTGTTGATTGGCGGTGCCGGGTCGTTACGACGCCGCCTCCTCTTTCTGCGCGGTGCCTGCGGGCACCACGATCAGCGTTACATCTGCGGCGTCAAGCATGGCCGCATTGCGGTCATCGATGCCCTCGTCGGTGATGATTGTGTCGATCCGGTCGAGCGGGCACAGCACCAGGCTGGACCGGTTGGCGAATTTCGAACTGTCGACCAGAACGATCAACTCGTCCGCCTGCCCGATCAGTTTTTGCTCCGCCTGAATCAGCAGCGGGTCTTGTTCCATCAGGCCAAGCGGGCCGATGCCCTGCGCGCCCATGAACATGCGCCGCGCATAGAAGTTGCTGGTGACGTCATTATCGAAGGGCGACAGGACGATGTTCTGTTCGCGGTAGATAATCCCGCCCGACAGCATGATCGTGTTCTGGGAATTCTTCAGCAGATGCTCGGCGATGGGGAATGAGTTGGTGAAGACCTGCATCCGGCGCGAGGCGAGCGGGTGCACCATCTGAAAAGTCGTCGTGCCGCCATTGATGATGATCGGCTCGCCGTCCTGACACAGGTCGACGGCGGCGGCGGCGATGGCTTGTTTCTCGGCAATATGCATCGTCTCGTTGACCGAGAACGAGCGCCCCGACAATCCGGCAAAGGGCGCGGCGGCCAGCGCCTCTGCCCCGCCGCGCACCCGGCGCAGGCGCTTTTGCGCGTCGAGGGTGTTGATGTCCCGCCGCACCGTCGCCTCGGACGCCCCGGTCAGGGCGCACAGGTCGCCGACCGTGGCCAGCGAGCGATCCTGCAAGGCCGAGCAGATGACGCGATGGCGATCTTTTTCATGCATGGTGCGGGTCTTTCATGCTCTCACCGTGGCGCGAATCGGCGCAATCTGTCAATCAATAATTATCAAATTCCTTCATATTGCACTGCACAATGATTGATTATGACGGAATATGATTGACTTCAATCGGCACGTTGGTCAGGTTGGTTCTCAGTTCAGAACCCTCTTTCCTGCTGCCGACGGAGCATCCGATGACCCTTTCAACAACCCGCCAACGTCTTGAAAACAAATGGGACACTGCCCGCGCCCGTGAGATGAGCGAGCCGGAAAAACTGCTCTATCGGTCCAATCTGCTCGGCTCTGACAAGCGAATCACGAACTATGGCGGCGGCAATACCTCGGCCAAGGTGATGCAAGATGATCCATTGACCGGCGAAACGGTCGAGGTGCTGTGGGTCAAGGGATCGGGCGGCGATGTCGGGTCGATCAAGATGGACGGTTTCTCGACGCTCTACATGGACAAGCTCAACGCCCTGCGCGCCCTCTATCGCGGGCTGGAGCACGAGGACGAGATGGTCGGCTACCTGCCGCACTGCACCTTCAACCTCAATCCCCGCGCGGCCAGCATCGACACGCCGCTCCACGCCTACGTCCCCGCCAAGCATGTCGATCACATGCATCCCGACGCGATCATCGCCATTGCCGCAAGCAAGGACAGCAAGGCCCTGACGCAAAAAATCTTCGGCGACCGGATCGGTTGGTTGCCCTGGAAAAAACCGGGTTACGAGCTGGGCCTTTGGCTCTCGGATTTCTGCGCGAAGAACCCGAACGCAAAGGGCGTCGTACTGGAAAGCCACGGCCTCTTTACCTGGGATGACGACGCTCGCGCCTGCTATGACCTGACCCTCGAAGTCATCCAGACGGCGATGGACTGGTTCGAGGGCGAAACCGCCGGAAAACCCGCCTTCGGCGGTGCCAAACACCAAAGCCTGCCCGCCGACGAGCGCCGCGCCGTCGCCGCCAGGCTCATGCCCGCGATCCGGGGCATGGTGTCGGGCCAGCAGCACATGGTCGGTCATTTCACCGACGGCGATGCGGTGCTGGAATTCGTCAACGCCCATGAAATGGAGCGTCTGGCGGCGCTCGGCACGTCCTGCCCCGACCACTTCCTGCGCACGAAAATCCGCCCGCTCGTGGTCGATTTCGATCCCGCCACACCCGATGTCGATGCCACGCTCGCGGGCCTCGAGGCTGCGGTCGCAGACTATCGCGAAGGGTATCAGGCCTATTACGACCGCTGCAAACGCGCTGACAGCCCGGCGATTCGCGACCCGAATGCCGTGGTTTATCTCGTGCCCGGCGTCGGCATGATCACCTTTGCCAAAGACAAGGCCACTGCGCGCATCTCCGGCGAATTCTACGTCAACGCGATCAACGTGATGCGCGGGTCCGACGCGGTGTCCGAATATTGCGGCCTGCCCGAACAGGAAGCCTTCGACATCGAATACTGGCTGCTCGAGGAGGCAAAGCTGCAACGGATGCCCGCGCCTAAATCCATGGCGGGCCGCGTGGCCCTCGTCACCGGCGGCGCAGGCGGCATCGGATCGGCCACCGCCGAGCGATACCTGCGCGAAGGGGCCTGCGTCATGCTCGCCGATATCGACGAGACCGCGCTGGCAGAAACCGTCGAGGCCCTCGCCGCCCGACATTCGGGCGATGTGGTGCGCAGCGTGGCGATGAATGTCACGGACGAAGCCGCCGTCGCCGCGGCCTATACGGAAATCGCTGCCGAGTTCGGCGGGGTCGATATTCTCGTCTCTAACGCAGGCATCGCCAGCTCTGCGCCGGTCGAGGAAACCACGCTCGACCTCTGGAACAAGAACATGGCGATCCTGTCGACGGGATATTTCCTCGTCAGCCGCGAAGCCTTCAAGCTGTTCCGGGTGCAGGATATGGGCGGCGCGGTCGTCTTTGTCGCCTCCAAGAACGGCCTCGCCGCCTCGCCCAATGCATCGGCCTACTGCACCGCGAAAGCCTCCGAAATCCACCTCGCGCGCTGTCTGGCGCTGGAGGGGGCGCCGGTGGGCGTGCGGGTTAATGTGGTCAACCCCGATGCGGTACTGAAGGGCTCGAAAATCTGGCAAGGCGAATGGCTCGACCAGCGCGCGGGCACCTATGGCACCGACAAGGAGGGACTGGAGGAGATGTATCGCGAGCGCTCGATGCTCAAACGATCCGTTCTTCCCGAAGACATCGCCGAGGCCGCATACTTCCTCGCTTCGGACCTTTCGGCAAAATCCACCGGCAACATCATCAATGTCGACGCCGGCAATGTTCAGGCATTCACGCGCTAAAGCACATTGCGCTCACGCTGCACCGAAAGCGTATCGAAAGGCGCACATTCCTGCTGCGGCTTTCGATCCAACATCAACGCAATGCGCTCTAAGGGGGCTATCATGATCGACACCCATATCATCGACCGGCACAACGAAGCGGCCATGGCCAACCTGCGCGCCGATTACGACGCACTGGCCGAACATCTGGACCGGCGCGGGCTGGACATTGCGGCCATCAAGGCAAAGGTCGCGGGCTATGGCGTGGCCGTGCCGAGTTGGGGCGTCGGCACCGGCGGCACCCGCTTTGCGCGCTTTCCGGGCACCGGCGAACCGCGCGACATTTTCGACAAGCTCGACGATTGCGGCGTGATCCAGCGCCTGACCCGCGCCACCCCCGCCGTCTCGCTGCATATCCCGTGGGACGCCCAGCCCGCCGCCGACCTGATGTCGAAGGCCGAAGAGGTCGGGCTGACATTCGATGCCATGAACTCCAACACGTTTCAGGATCAGCCGGACCAGCAGCACAGCTATAAATTCGGCTCGCTCTCCCATACCGATGCGGCAACGCGGGCGCAGGCGGTCGAACACAACATCGCCTGCATCGAACTCGGCGAGAAGATCGGGTCGAAGGCGCTGACCATCTGGGTCGGCGACGGATCGAACTTTCCCGGCCAGACCAACTTTACCCGGCAATTCGAGCGCTATCTGGACGCCGCAAAGCAAGTCTACGCGGCCCTGCCCGGCGACTGGACCCTGCTGACCGAACACAAGATGTACGAGCCCGCATTCTATTCGACGGTCGTGCAGGACTGGGGCACGAACCTGCTCATCGCGCAGGAGATGGGCGACCAGGCAAAGTGCCTCGTCGATCTGGGCCACCACGCGCCCAATGTGAATATCGAGATGATCGTCGCCCGCCTGACCCAGTTCGGCAAGCTGGGCGGTTTTCACTTCAACGACAGCAAGTATGGCGACGACGATCTTGATACCGGCAGCATCGACCCCTATCGCCTGTTCCTGGTCTTCAACGAATTGGTCGAGGCCGAGGCGGACCCGGATTTCGCGCCCATGCACATGCTCGACCAGAGCCACAATGTCACCGATCCCATTGAAAGCCTGATGGTTTCGGCGATGGAGGTACAGCGCGCCTACGCCCAGGCCTTGCTGATCGACCGCACCGCGTTGGCCGGATTTCAGGACAGCAACGATGCGCTGATGGCCACGACCACGCTGAAACACGGCTTCCGCACCGATGTGGAACCGATCCTCGCGATGGCGCGAGCCGAGGGCGGCGGAGCAATCGACCCGGTCGCCGCCTATCGCGCCTCCGGCTACCGCGCGGCAGTGTCGGCCCAGCGCCCGGCGGTCAGCGGCGCGGGCGGCGGGATTGTCTGACGCGGTTTGCGGTCATCCTGATCCGCCGATTTGTTTTCAGCGAAAGCCTTGTATTCG
Organism: uncultured Neomegalonema sp.; assembly: GCA_937958625.1. Classification (GTDB taxonomy): domain Bacteria; phylum Pseudomonadota; class Alphaproteobacteria; order Rhodobacterales; family Rhodobacteraceae; genus JAHDDY01. The sequence continues at coordinate 4,577 of CALGNO010000244.1, read as the reverse complement.
TTGCGCAATTCGGGCCGCAACGACCTCCGGCTGATTGCCCGCATGGCGCTCGCTGAGGCGGGTCGCCGCTGTCTTCAACGGCGCATGGTCCAGGGCCTTGCGAATCACGCTTCGGAGTGCCGCTTCCGGTGAGTTCGGGCCAAGCGCAAGGCCCGCGCCGCTTTCGGCCAGGGCGCGCGACAGCATCACCTGCTCGATCTGCGTCGGCAGCGTCACTTGCGGAACCCCGGCATAAAGAGCCGCCGCAACCACGCCGAACGAGCCGTGGGAGAGACAGAGCGACGCCTCGTCCAACAGCCCGTCTAGGCGTACCGGTCCATCGACCCAGCGGACACCGCGCGCTTGCAGCGGTGCGGCTTTCTCCGTCGCAAGCCCCGGAAAAGACAGGATAATCTCGCAAGTCCCACTCAACGCCCCCAACACCGATAACAGCGCATCGGTCGAGGCCGTGCCGCCGCGCAGATACGCGAAAAGGCGCGGCATATCGCGGGTCCAGCCCATCGCGGCACCGACCTGCCGAGAGATCAACGCACCGACATAATCGACCTCAGACGCCTCACGCATCGAGGCATCGTAGTGATCGAGCTCCGGCACCGTGGCGAGGATGGTCTGATCGGCGGCCCAGGCATCGGCCATGGCATCGAGTCGGGGGCGGCACTGCGCGGCAAACATGTCGTTTATGACGCCCAAAACGGCGCGCTCCCCTGCCTCGGCCTCGGCACGGCGCTCGCCGCTCCAAAAAAGGAACGGCGGCAAGGGCGAGACGGGCGGCGGAATGTCGAATCCGGTGCCGATATTCACCACCGGCACGCCCAGCCCATTCGAGGCGAGCAAAGCGGTCGGGGCCGATTGCGTGACGATGACATCGGGCGAGATCAGGTCGAACAACGCCCGCCATGATTCGTAGAGCGCCCCGAGGATGCCCGCATCGCAATAACCGATCTTCTGAAGGTTATGGGCATAGCTCCACCCCGGCGGAATATGGCTCAGATCCGGCGGCAGCGGCGCGGGCAGCAGTGTTATCGGAAGCTCGCCGCAAAACTGGCGCACGGCGGAGACATCGCGGGCCGCAATAACGACCTCGCACCCGGACAACGCCCCAGCCACCGCCGCGATCTTTGCCGCATGACCGTAATTCGTCCCCGTTTCCCAGGCAAAGAGGATGCGTTTGGGCATGGCCGCTAACTCGGAAAAGGCGCGGGGCGGATTTGAAAGCGGATTTCGTTGGTCTTGAAGCCCAGCGCCATCGGCTTGCGATACCCCTCAATCGCGGCAACGTCGTACAGCTCTTGCACCGGACCCTCGACATTCAGGGTATGCTCTATATCGCCGGTATCAAGATTGATGACCGCCAACTGACAGCGCGGCGACACCCCCGCCGTCGACAGTCGCGCGTCGAGCGCAAGCCCCTCGAACGTCTTCTCCCGCGGGCGCGAGACACCGATGATCGCATGACGCCCCAGAAACGAAACACCGCGGGCAAAGCCGGGAAGAAAGCAGATCGGCTCGAACGCCCCGCTGGCAAGATCAATCCTGCCGAACTCGCCCGTCCCCGATTGCAGGGCATAGAGCGCGCCGTCGTGCCAACGCGGCGAATGGGGCATCGACAGGCCCGACGTGATGATCTCGTTCGTCGGGACGTCGATGATCACCCCGCCATCCCGGCGATGCTCGCGCCAGCCCCCGGCGATATTCGACTGCGAGACGCAGGTGACATAGGCCGCCTTGCCATCGCGCATGGCGAGGCCATTGAGGTGGCACCGGTCCTCGGCGGCAATCCTGTCGATGAAGGGCGGCGTCCACAGCGGCGCGAAACTGTGCACCGTGTCGAGCCGCGCGAGGCAGTTAAAGCGCGTGACGACGAAGATCGGCGAGTCGTGACCGGGAACATGGTGGACGTCGTGAACATCGACATCCCCGGTCGTGCGCCCTTCAATCGGCACGAAGGCGGCGTCGTAACCGTCCTTCGTTTCGCCATCGGCAAGAAAATTCTCGAACCGCCAAAGCTGATACAGCGACGCCAGCCAGAAACGGCCATGGGCATAGCCAAGCCCCATGCACCGCTCGAAACTGCGCTCGAAGACCGACAGTCTTCCGGTGGCGGGGTCAGCGCCGATCAGAAACAGCTTGTTCGCCTGATACGTCGTGAACGCGAGGCTGGCCCCTTTATCCGACAACCACGCCGCGAAGGTTCGGCTGGGCGATAGCTGCATCTCAGAGGGCGTCGATCCCGCGCTTTGCATTGCCATCGCCCCTCACCCAGTTCCCGTGGTTTGATACCAGCCCGCCCTTTAGCCAAGTGCGAGCCGACAGGAAAGCTTTGCATATTCCCGCCGCCAAGGCTGCATTTTCCATTTCCGGTTGATCACCTCTCGCCTGTACCATAAAGCTACAGCCGGGTAGATTTAAGAGGGATAGAGTTCCATGTCTGATTTTGCAGGTTTTACGCTCACGAGTACCAATCAATTTGGCCGCTTGGGCACGTCGGTCACATCCGCAGGCGACCTGAACGGCGACGGCATTGATGATGCGCTGATTGCCGATACGTCGACCGATGAAAGTTATGTTGTTTTTGGCAGTGACGATCTGCCCGACACATTGTCCATCGATGATCTCGACGGCACGAACGGCTTTGTCATCTCGGACAGCGACGGGCCGGGCAATGCTTTCGGATTTGGCGCGTTCGTCACGTCGCTCGGCGACATCAATGGCGACGGGCTAGACGACCTCGCGATTGCCGCGCGCAGCGGCTATGATTTCGACACCATTGACCCGACGATCAATTCTTTTGCCTATGTGATCTACGGCTCGACCGCTGGTTTCGGCGCCGAACTTCAGGTCGGCGCACTCGACGGATCGAACGGTTTTCAGATCGACGGTATCGACGGTCGCCTCCAGGGCCTTTCCAACCTCGGCGATGTAAACGGCGACGGCGTCAACGACATCGGAATTTCGCAAAGTCCCGCTGGAGGCGGATACGGCCCGCCCATCGTTGCAACGTCGCTTGACGGGGGCGATGTGGCCCTTGCGGTCGGCCTCTCTCCCGATGAGGATTATCTGGGCTACGTTCTGTTCGGCGGGGCCAATCTGGATGCCGACGGGGCCGATGGCTCGGTCTCCGTGCTCGACCTCGACGGCAGCAACGGTTTCGGCATTTTGGCCGAGGCCGGAGGCGGCGGTTTTTACGGTGAGATTGGTCCGGCAGGCGGCTCGATCACGGCTCTGGGCGATGTGAACGGCGATGGTTTCGGCGATATCTTCGTCGAAAATGCTGGCGGCTACGCCGAAATCGAAGGCCCTTCGAATGGCGGCAGCCAGTATATCGTCTACGGCACCGATGCCGGTTTCCCAGAAATCGTTGATCCCAGTGCGGGCGACGCCAATGGTCAGGCGGTGGATTACACGGCGGTCGGCCAATATTCCTATTCCGCCGCGACCGTGGCCATCGGCGACGTAAACGGCGACGGTTTCGACGATTTCGCCCTGACCGATCCGGGCCGCAACAGTGTCTTCGACCCGGAAGCCTCCGAGTCAATTCAGGTCGAGCACGGCATCGTCAACATTGTCTATGGCAGCGCGAACGGCCCCGTGACCTCCGTGTCCGGCGCGGGTGTCTCCGATGTCAGCGAAGGGTTTTCGATCTTCGATAGCGGCAACCCCGACAATTTCGAACGATTCGGCGAAGAAGTTGCCGGTCTCGGCGACATCAACGGCGACGGCATCGACGACTTCGCCATCGGCAATTCCGACCGGGACATCGGCGAGGCGACCAATGCGGGCGAAGTCACGGTTGTCTTCGGCAACGCCTCGGGCTTCGACCGTTTCATCGACACCGACGCGCTGTCACCGGAAGAAGTCGATGCCTTCGGATACGTGATCCAGGGCTTCGAGCGCACCTTCTCCTTCGGCGAGGCAATCTCGGCGGCGGGCGACATCAACGATGACGGCTTCGGTGATTTCATCATCGGCAATGCGGGCGCGGGCGATTTCGGTGCCGGATATATCGTCTATGGCGGTGAGACGCTGCTGGAGCTTGCCGACAACGCGGACGGCTCGGACGATAACACCATCTCCATCGCCAACCTCGATGCCAGCATCATCGCCGGTGTGCCGACCGATGTTTCCATCGACAATTTCCAACTCAGCCGCGCGCTTGAGGGCGACAGCGGCACGGCGCAGATCGAATTCACCGTCAGCCGCACGGGCGACCTGACCCGCGATGTATCCGTCGACTTCGCCGTCACGGGCGCCGGTCTGTTCCAGGCCGACGCAAGCGATTTCGCGGGCGGCATCCTGCCCAGCGGCACGGTCTCGTTCGCCTCGGGCGAAGCGTCCACAACGATTACCATCGACGTTGCGGGCGATACGGTGATCGAACCGGGCGAGGACTTCGAGGTCACGATCTCCAATCTGCAAGCCGCCGGTGATGATCCGGCGCAGATCATCGAATCGGCGGCATTCGGTCGAATCGATACCGATGACCGCCCACCGGCCATCACTGTTTCCGGCCAGCGTATTCTCGAGAACGACACCGACCTCGTCTTCACGATCACGCGGACGGGCGATTCCTCGGTCGA
>CALGNO010000243.1 GCA_937958625.1 uncultured Neomegalonema sp. | reverse complement strand
ACCACGAGACCGGCGAGGGCATCGGCGCGGATATTCCCCAGCCAATCCCGGCGCAGGGTATTGATCTCAAACCAGTTCATGGGAACCTCCGGCCTTGCGGATGATGTGTGCGGCAAAAAAAAACCGCTCCGAAACGGAACGGTTTTTCTATTGGTACGCCCTACGGGATTCGAACCCGTGTTACCGCCGTGAAAGGGCGGCGTCCTAACCACTAGACGAAGGGCGCGTGGTGAGGCTTCGTATAGAAAAGCCGCCGCCGCGATGCAAGTGCGAAATTCGCTCTATTCTGACGCGCGGGCGCGAATTCACCTGTCGTTAACCCCGTTGCGGTCTTCTGACAGGCGACTATTTGAAAACCAAAGGCGGCGGGAGGCGATCGTGATGCGCAGATTTGCAGGATTCGTGGTGGCGGTGCTGGCTCTGACCTCTCCGGCAGAGGCCCAAGGCGCAGGCGGCGGCATGATCGGCGATACGCTGGGCGCGTCGTCCTATGGCGGGCGAATCGACTTCAATGCCGCCCTGCGCGGTGCCTATCAGGCCCCGGCCTCGCAGTTTTCGTTCTACCCGGACCCGGCCCTGCGCACGGCGGTCACGAATAACGTGATGGCGGACATCGCGCGCAATGACCGCTCGCTCGCCTCGGCGATGGGTAGTGATCCTTTCGGGACGTTTGGGCCTGCGCTGTCGCAGCACAGCATCCGTGATAGCCAGATCGACGACGCGCTCGCCTTTATGCTGATTGCACTTTGGGATGCGGCCAATGCCTCGGATGCGGAGACATCGCCGGGACAGACGGCGGCGGTGAAGCGTCAGGCGCGGGCACTGCTTATGTCGATGGGCGGGCGTCCGCGCGGTGTGTCGATGCAGGAAGCCTCTGATCAGCTCTATCTTTCGGCGCTGATGGTATCGGTCCTCGCCTCCAAGGTCATCGAGACCCGCGACCCCAGCGCGATCGCAGAACTGCAGAAAATGGCGCGTCAGGAGAGCCTCGCCTCCTTCGGTGTTGATTTCAGCCGCATGACCATGGACAGCCGCGGTCTGATGCCGCGCTGACCGAGAGCGGAGCGGGCCGTGCAAACGCGCGGCTTTTCTGGTGCTTGACCGGCTCCGCAGGCGGCCTCATAAGCTGCACCCATGACAGACACCGCGCATATCCGAAATTTCTCGATCGTGGCCCATATCGACCACGGTAAATCCACGCTCGCCGACCGTCTGATTCAGATGACCGGGGGCCTAACCGAACGCGAGATGACCGAGCAGGTGCTTGACTCGATGGACATCGAGAAAGAGCGCGGCATCACGATCAAGGCCCAGACCGTGCGCCTCAACTATACGGCGCAGGATGGTGAGGAATACATCCTCAACCTGATCGACACGCCGGGGCATGTGGACTTCGCCTATGAGGTCAGCAAATCGATGCAAGCCGTTGAAGGGTCACTGCTTGTGGTCGATGCCTCGCAAGGCGTTGAGGCCCAGACGCTGGCCAATGTCTATCAGGCCATCGAGGCGGATCATGAGATCGTGCCGGTCCTCAACAAGATCGACCTGCCCGCCGCCGAACCCGAACGCATTTGCGAGCAGATCGAGGATGTCATCGGCATCGACGCTTCGGAAGCCATTCATACCTCAGCGAAATCCGGCCTCGGCATGGAGGATGTGCTGGAGGCCATCGTCACCCGCCTGCCCGCGCCCAAGGGCGACCGCGATGCGCCGCTCAAGGCGCTGCTGGTCGATAGCTGGTACGATGCCTATCTCGGCGTCGTCGTGCTGGTACGGATCATGGACGGCACCCTGAAAAAGGGCCAGAAAATCACCATGATGCGCGCCGGGGCGACCTATCCCGTTGATCGCGTTGGCGTTTTTACGCCCAAGATGGTGCAGGTGGACGAATTGGGGCCGGGAGAGCTTGGCTTTCTCACCGCCTCGATCAAACAGGTCCGCGATACCAATGTCGGTGACACGATCACGACAGAGCGCGCCGGGGCGAGCGAGCCTCTTCCGGGCTATAAACCCTCGGTGCCGGTGGTGTTCTGCGGGATTTTCCCGGTGGATGCCGCCGAGTTCGAAGACCTGCGCGCTGCCGTCGATAAGCTGGCCCTGAACGATGCGTCGTTCAGCCATGAGGTCGAGACCTCCGCCGCGCTGGGCTTTGGCTTTCGGTGCGGGTTTCTGGGCCTTTTGCATCTGGAGATCATCACCGAGCGGCTGGAGCGGGAATACGACATTTCGCTGATCACGACCGCGCCGTCGGTGGTCTATAAGGTGCAGTTGAAGGGCGGCGAAGAGCTTGAGATGCACAACCCCGCCGACATGCCCGATCCGATGAAAATCGAGCATATCGAGGAGCCGTGGATCAAGGCGACGATCCTCGTTCCCGACGAATATCTCGGCGACGTGCTGAAGCTTTGTCAGGAGCGGCGCGGCGTGCAGATCGACCTCACCTATGCCGGCACGAGGGCAATGGTGGTGTATAAACTGCCGCTTAATGAGGTGGTTTTCGACTTCTATGACCGGCTAAAATCGGTGACGAAGGGCTATGCGTCTTTCGACTACGCGATCTCGGGTTACGAGCCGGGCGATCTGGTCAAGATGAGCATCTTGGTCAACGACGAACCGGTCGATGCCCTGTCCGTCATCGTCCACCGCGACAAGGCCGACCCGCGCGGGCGCAGCATGTGCGAAAAGCTCAAGGAGCTGATCCCCCAGCACATGTTCAAGGTGCCGATCCAGGCCGCCATCGGAGGCCGCATCATCGCGCGAGAGACAATTTCGGCGCTGCGCAAAGACGTTACCGCCAAATGCTACGGCGGCGACGTAAGCCGCAAGCGCAAGCTGCTCGACAAGCAAAAGGCCGGCAAGAAGAAGATGCGGCAGTTCGGGAAGGTGGATATTCCGCAGGAAGCGTTTATCAATGCGTTGAAGATGGATAGTTAATCAGTGACGTCGTCGCTTAAAATTGCGGCTTCGACATTTTCTGGAATATTTTCGACGTAGTGTGAAAAGTTCTTCAATTCTAGGATGGCTGCTGATCGCATTTTTTCTTTTGCGGCACTCCCTGACACGTCAATTTCAGTGAATTTGTCTTTGAGCTTTCGGAGGTGAGCGTAGCTTCCGATGTCAACTGCAAATGCTTGAAACGTCCCGTCTGATGACTTGTGGGTAAGAGCATTGGCACAACCATGCACAATGCGGTAATCCATCAACCGATAAACCAAGGCGCGAAATTCAGAATTCTGTTGTAGATCTTTCTCTCTCACCAAGAAAATATTCGTTTTGCGGTCAATGCAAAACTGTCTGATGACGTAAATACCTTTAAGTAAATCATCTTGCTCTTCTTCTGTAGAGTCCTGTTTTAATTCTT
>CALGNO010000242.1 GCA_937958625.1 uncultured Neomegalonema sp. | reverse complement strand
CAGTTCTCGACCTCGAAACAGCGCGGCATCTTCATGGATCAGGCGCTGGACCTGTTGCCGAGCGATTACTGGCGCTGGTGGCTGTTGTCGAATGCGCCCGAGTCGAGCGATACCGCCTTTACGTGGGAGGGATTTCAGGCCGGCTGCAACAAAGACCTGAACGACGTGCTGGGTAATTTCGTCAGCCGGGTCACGAAATTCTGCCGCAGCAAGTTCGGTGAAGAAGTCCCCGCTGGCGGAACACCGGGCGAGGAGGAAGCCGCGCTGGCCACCGAACTCGACACGCGCCTCGCGGCCTATGGTGCGGCGATGGAGGCAATGGAGATTCGCAAGGCCGCCGCCGAGTTGCGCGGGTTGTGGGTCGCCGGAAACGAATACCTGCAACGCGCCGCGCCCTGGGCCGCCTTCAAGACCGACCCGGAGCAAGCCGCCATGGTGATCCGCACCGCGCTGAACCTGATGGCGCTTTATGGTACGATCTCCAGCCCGTTTATCCCCGATGCCGCCGCCGCGATTCGAGAGGCGCTGGGATGCGATACGGCATGGCCCGACAGCGCGGACGCGGCGCTTGACGCGCTTCGCCCGGGACAGGCATTTTCAGTGCCGGAAAATCTTTTCCGCAAGATCGGCGATGACGAGCGCATCGCGTGGGAAGAGCGCTTCGGGGGAAAGCAGGAAACAGCCTGAAAAACGCGATCAGAGTAGTGTGACAGGAGTATCAGTCGTGGCGATCAGAATTTCTCAAGATCAGTTGGATGAACCGTTTCAGAACGACCCCAAATTGTTGGTCGCGGCGGTCATCAAATGGTGGGGCGACAACTTCCCCGAAGCCTTGTTCGATTTCACCATGGATCATCTGACGGTGATGGCCGAGGCCGCCATTGCCCTCGCCGGACGGTATAACATCACCGGACAGCCGCAGGTCTGCGCCTTTGCGAACCTCATGTGGCTCTACGGCCCGAACTTCGACGACATCCCGAAAATCCGCAAGATCCTCGCCGCGCCGCGCGATCAGGAAGAAAAGATCGAACAGCTTTATACGAAGGTGCCCGAAGCACTTTGGACGCTGGCAGACAAGAAACGCGACGAGGGTCGCTGGATCGATATTCTGACGGAGGAAGCGACGGGCGGCAGCAATGAGTAGAACCTTCGACGACGTTCGCCGCAATATCGATCAAACCCTCGAATACAAGAACCTCAAGCGACAGCTCGATAATCTGCCGGGACAGGCCCGCGACTTCGTGCGCAACAATTTCAGCGGCCTTGAGGGCGCGCAGATGGTCACGGACATTACGGGCATGTTCGAGCCGACACCGTTTTCCGACATTGCGGGGGCGGTAATCGGCATCCTGCGCTGGGACTGGCTGTCGGTCGGCACCTCGCTGCTCGGGATTGTCCCCTATGTCGGCGATCTGGGCAAAGTCGGTAAATGGGCCAAGCGTGCCGTGACCGCGCCGAAATACGGACGGCTGGTGAAATTCATTCATGAATATACCGGCCTGAAGCGCAAGATCGCCGTTCTGTCGCAGACAAAAGCCCTGCAACGCACCCGCTCTGAGATGTGGGACTATTATCAACGCAGCCTGCGCGGCGATAATTGCCAGCTTTGCCGGGTCGCCGCCAGCAAGGTGAAACTGCCGACCCACGGCACCTTCAGCGTTGTGCGCGGTAACAGTCGGTGGTTTCCGAACGACGCGACCAACCTGTCCGATTCGATCAAGGACCAGATCAACCGCAACGGCGGCGTGCCCTTCATCGAAGGGATGCCGGACTATTCTGCGTTTGCCCGGGAATTGCCGGGCGGCATCCGAACCATGCCGATGGAGATGTCGGGCGGTGCCAGAGACCTGCGCAATGCGTGGAAGCAATATGGCGATATGCTGGATGCCGAGGGCAACGGATTGTCCCGCGCCGCGTTGCAACAATTGAAGGATACCAATGTCTGGCACCATACGGATCAGGGGATGCAACTGGTTCCCAAGGCCCTGCATAACATTACCAATGGCGGGCCGTCCCATGTCGGCAGCCGAAGTTGGCTTAGCTGGCCGAACTATTGAAGGCCGAACTATTGAAGGAGAGTCCCATGGTTGACCTGCCAGCGGGTTTCGAAGCGCGCGCTCCGTTTTCGGCCACCGATCTTGAGGCGATTGCACGGGCGCTCGGGCATCCCCTTCCCCACGACTATGCGGAGTTCGTCACGCAGCATGGCGCCGCATTCGCCGCCGATGATGACCGGGTCGTCGAGGCCGTGTGGCAGCGGATCGACGGACAACCGCTCGATAAGGCCGAGGCCGCCGAGTTCGAGACCCTCTATCTTTTCTCCGGCCTGTGGCCAGCGGCGCAAGTGCTCGACGAAATCGAGACGGTCCGCCGCGCCAGCGTCAATGGAAACGTGATTCCGACGCGCTTTTTGCCGATTGCCCACGATACCGGCGGCGCGGTCTATTGGATCGATATGGAGGATGAGAGCGTCTGGGTCTGGTTCACCAACGTGAACGAGCCGTGGGGCACCGGCGGCAATGCCAATATTGGCCGCGTTGCGGACAGTTTCACCGACTTTCTCAACAACCGCCTGCTGCCTGTGCCGGAGGATTGGTGATCGCGCCCCTCGATCCACGCGCCGCCCATATCGCCTGTTTGCGCGCGAACTGGCCCGATGTGCTCAGCCTGCATGGCGGGCGGCCCCCGAAACTGATCGACATGGACAGGGAGCTGGTCGATGCGCTGATCGACCTGCCCCTTGGCTTTGGCCTATGCGGCCCGCTGGAGCCTGAACTGGCGGAAAACGCGCCGTTCTTTTTGAAGGTCGCGGGCTTCAGCTTTCATGACATGCCGGTGTTTCACCTTACCGAAGGCCGGATCGACGATGTCGAATCCCTGCGCCTGATGGTGCGGGAGCTTTCGCCTCGGATGCGCTGGAGTCTTGCCGCGCTTCGCCGCGACGGGGTCACGCCGCAACTGGAACTGCACCCCTGGCGCGAAATCGAACCGCATCTGGAATTTCGGTGCTTTTTCAGAAACGGCGATCTGGTCGGCATTTCCCAGGCAGACCCGGCACAGGTCTTTCCGGCCCTCGTCGCGGATGCGCGGGCGATCGAGCTGGAGCTGCGAGACTTCGTCGGCGCGTTCATCGACGACCTGCCGATCGAAAACGTCGTTGCCGATGTCTATTTCATGCGTGTGCAGGGAGCGCTCAGCCCGCGATTGATGGAGCTGAATCCCCTGGTCACAGGGACCGGGTCCGGGCTGTTCACAAGTATCGCTCCGCAATCACTGGATGGCGGTTTTCGCTATCGAAGCGATTCGGTCTGAGTGCAATTGTCGATATTCCGACGCCGAAAACCGGCGCGATTCATTATCGACGCAAATTCTTTTTTGGCGTGATCGGCCTCGTTCAGCCCCGGCAATCACAAGAAATATCATTCGATTTCAAAGACTTGAAATGCTCTCAATTTGAGGGAGTTTATCCTTTCAATCCGTGAAATCCTGTGGTCGCATTTACGTACTTCGGCAGAAGTTTGTTAACGCGAATGCCGGACAGTGTTCCTCGTACACAATGCGAAAGAGGGACAGATCTCATGGATATGGAATTCGGAACCGATCACTTCGACGTTGACGCCCTGGTTGGCGATTTCGATGTGGATTACGATGACGACTCGCTGACCCTGCCGGACGACGATATGTTCGAGGGCTGAAGAGTCTCGCCTTTTCGCTGGAAAGGGCACCACGATCAGAACGACCCGTGCGGCTCGTATGTTTCGTCGGGGCCTCGTGTCAGGGGGCACGAGGCGCGATTGAGCCACCACCGCTATCTTTACCCGCCCTTCGCAATCCGGTACGCCTCGGCAAGAATTAATCTTGCCGGAGAGCCGAACCATGTCGAACGCCCCTACCATGCTCATTCTTCCCGGTGACGGGATCGGCGCAGAAGTCATGGTCGAGGTCAGCCGGGTGGTTGACTGGGTTTCGGGCGCGTCCGGCACTCCCTTCACCACCGATACCGATCTGGTCGGCGGCGCGGCAATCGACGCCCATGGCACACCGCTGCATGACGACACCATGAAAAAGGCGTTCGATTTCGATGCCGTGCTGCTCGGCGCAGTGGGCGGGCCGAAATGGGATAACCTCGATTTCTCGATCAAGCCGGAACGCGGCCTGTTGCGCCTGCGCAAGGAAATGGAGCTGTTCGCGAATCTGCGCCCCGCCATGTGCTTTGACGCGCTGGCCGATGCGTCGTCGCTGAAGCGCGAGCTGGTCGCGGGCCTCGATATCATGATCGTGCGCGAGTTGACGGGCGGTACGTATTTCGGCGAGCCGCGCGGTATCTCCGACCTGCCCAATGGCGAGCGGCGCGGGGTGAATACGCAAGTCTATGACACCCATGAGATTATCCGGGTCGCCCGCGCCGCCTTTGAACTGGCGCAGAAACGCGGCGGGCGGCTTTGCTCGGTGGAAAAGGCCAATGTGATGGAGTCCGGCGTGCTGTGGCGCGAGGAAGTCACGAAACTCGCCCCGGAATATCCCGATGTGGAACTCAGCCACATGTACGCCGATAACTGCGCGATGCAGTTGGTGCGCCAGCCGAAACAGTTCGATGTGATCGTCACCGATAATCTGTTCGGCGACCTGCTGTCGGATTGTGCCGCCATGCTGACCGGCTCGCTCGGGATGCTGCCCTCGGCCTCGCTGGGCGCAGAAGACGAGAACAAGAAACGCCGCGCCATGTATGAACCGGTGCACGGCTCGGCCCCGGATATCGCGGGTGAGGGCAAGGCCAATCCGATTGCCTGTATCCTCAGCCTCGCCATGGCCCTGCGCTATAGCTTTGATCGCCCCGAAGAGGCGAGCGCGGTCGAGAAAGCGGTCGAGGATGTGCTGGCCGAGGGCTATCGCACCGGCGACATCATGCAGGATGGCATGAAGCTGGTCGGCACCACCGAGATGGGAGACGCGATTCTCGCCAAGCTGAAGAAGGCCGCGTGATGACGCGCGGCATCCAGGCCCTGCCCCGCTATCTGATCGAGCGGTACAAGGGATGGCGCGCCACCACCTATGACGCGAACAAGGCATGGTATCAGCGCCTCGCAAAGGAGGGACAGCGCCCCCGCGCCATGGTCGTCGGCTGTTGCGACAGCCGCGTCGATGCCATTGCGCTATTTGGGGCCGAGCCGGGCGAATTGTTCATGCTTCGGAACGTCGCCAATCTGGTGCCGCCCTATCAGTCGGACAACGAACCTCACGGGACATCGGCGGCGATAGAGTTCGCCGTGCGCGACCTCGGCATTACCAATCTGATCGTGCTCGGCCACGCCAAATGCGGCGGGGTCAATGCGTTCGTGACAATGAAGGATGACCCGGAGCGCGAGATCGGCGGGGAGTTTATCGGCACATGGATGAAACTGCTCGACCCGGTCTATGACCGCATTCCGGCAATCAACGATTCCGAAGCCCGATCGCGTGCGTTTGAACATGCCGCGATACTGCAATCGCTGGAAAACCTGATGACTTTTCCCTTCGTCGCGGCGGCGGTCGCGGAGGACCGGCTGCACTTGCACGGCGCGTGGTTCGACATTGGCGAGGGAACGCTGCATCATTACGATGCGGAAAGTGGTGCCTTCGCCCCGTCTTGATCGGCACCGCTCCCTTCAAGGAGAGCCTGCCATGAGAATCGTCCTGACCGCCCTGCTCGCCAGCGCCCTTGCGGCCCCGGCGCTTGCGCAAGAACCTGTGCAACCCGAACAGACCTTTGCCCTGCAACCCGCCGAGGATGTGACGGCTCGGGAGTTCATGGTCGCCGCCGCTAACCCGCTCGCGGTGCAGGCGGGTTACGATGTGCTTGCAAACGGGGGGACGGCGGCGGATGCGCTGGTCGCCGTGCAGATGATGCTCAACCTCGTCGAGCCGCAAAGCTCTGGCATCGGCGGCGGAGCCTTCCTGCTCTATTGGGATGCCGAGAGCGGCACGCTGACCACCCTCGATGGCCGCGAAAAGGCCCCGGCCTCTGCCACGCCGGACTATTGGTTGGGCGAAGACGGCACGCCCGTCGGTTGGTGGGATGCCGTCAAAGGCGGGCGCTCAGTCGGTGTTCCGGGCACCCTCGCCTTGCTGCACGAGGCGCACGAGCGTTGGGGAAAGGGCCAATGGGCCGATGCCATCCGGCCCGCTGCTCGGCAAGCCCGCGATGGCTTTGCCGTCTCGCCGCGTATGGCCAATTCGATTGCAGGGGCGGCGGAAAAAGGACTCGCCGATTTTACGGCAGCGCGGGCGTATTTCTTCGATGACGGCGGTGCGCCGCTTGCCGCCGGAACGCTGCTGAAAAACCCGGAATTCGCCGATACGCTGGAACGGATCGCGGAATACGGCCCGCGTGCGTTTTACTCCGGCGTCATTGCCGAGGACATCGTCGCGGCGGTGAAGACCGAGACCAATGCGGGGGAACTGACCCTCGCCGATCTGTCGGGATATGAGGTCATCGAGCGCGCACCGATCTGCGTGCCCTATCGCGCCTACGAGATTTGCGGGATGGGGCCGCCGACGTCGGGCGGGTTGACCGTTGGACAGATCATGTCCCTGCTCGGCCATTTCGATATGCCGGGACTCTCCCCCGCTGCGGGCCGCGAGGTCGAGGCGCGGCATCTGTTTGCCGAAGCGGCGCGGCTCGCCTATGCCGACCGGGCGCTTTACATGGCGGACAGCGATTTCGTGCGGATGCCGGTGCGCGGCCTGCTCGACCCGGCCTATATGACCAGTCGGGCGCAGCTTATTAGCCAGACACGGGCTGCAGAGGAGGCCGAGGCGGGGAATCCGCCCTGGCGCGAGGCGGAACTGCGCGCGCCGGATACCGACCCGGAGCGCCCCGGCACGTCTCATATCGTGGTGCGTGACAGCTTCGGCAATGCCGCCTCGATGACGACGACCATCGAGACCGGCTTCGGCAGCCGCGTCATGGTGCGCGGGTTTTTGCTCAATAACGAGCTGACCGATTTTTCCCGCGCCCCCGCCGATGACTTGGGCCGCCCGATTGCAAACCGGGTTGAGGCTGGCAAGCGGCCCCGCTCCTCCATGGCTCCGACCATCGTGATGCGGGACGGCGCGCCCTATCTGCTGACCGGCTCGCCCGGCGGGTCGCGCATCATCAATTACGTGGCGCAGAATCTGGTGGCGATTCTCGACTGGGGCATGAGCCCCGCCGTCGCCCTGTCGATGCCCCATGTTACCAACCGCAATGGCTCGACCGACGTTGAAACCGGAGCGGACGGCCTCGCCGCCGGATTGGAGAGCCTTGGCCATGATGTGAACGTGCGCGACCTGAATTCAGGTTTGCACACGATCCTGATCGACGGCGACACTCTAACGGGCGCCGCCGATCCCCGCCGCGAAGGCACGGCGATGGGCGAGTAACCGTGAGGAAAGCCGATCTCCCGCTACCAAGGACTGGCGAGATCAATTTCGCTGGAAAGGCGCTGAATCGCTTGCGCTCTCTGGAATGCCCTGCAATCTGAGCAGGCTGATTTCAGGAGAGCGACGATGTCTCACGGACGCCTTGCCGGTAAAACCGCCTTTCTCACCGCTGCCGGGCAAGGCATCGGCCACGCCACCGCCCTCGCCTTTCACCGCGAAGGCGCGAAGGTCTTCGCCAGCGACGTGAACGCGGCGCTGATGGACAAGTTGAGCGCCGAGGCCCCCGGCATCACGACCCTCGTCGTCGATGCGCGCGATACCGCGTCGGTCAATGCCGCCGCTCAGCAAGTCGGCGCGGTCGACGTGTTGTTCAACTGTGCCGGGTTCGTGCACCACGGGACTATTCTGGAGACGTCGGAACAGGATTGGGATCTCAGCTTCGATCTGAACTGCAAGTCGCTGTGGCGGGTTCTGCGCGCGTTTCTGCCTGGCATGATCGAAAGAGGCGGCGGCTCAATCGTCAACATGTCGTCGGCGGCTCAGACGATCAAGGCCGCCCCGAACCGCGCCCTTTATGCCTCGACCAAGGCGGCGGTGGCCGCGCTGACGAAGTCAGTCGCCGTGGATTTCGTGAAGCAAGGCATCCGCTCGAACTGCATTTGTCCCGGCACGGTCCAGTCGCCCTCGCTGGAAGACCGCATCAAGGCGATGCCCGGCACCTATGACGAAAACCGCGCGGCCTTTGTCGCCCGACAACCCATGGGTCGAATTGCCGAACCCGAAGAAATCGCCATGCTCGCGGTCTATCTAGCCTCGGATGAAAGCGGCTTCACGACCGGCACCGAAAGCGTGATCGACGGCGGTTGGTCGCTATAGGACTGTCCGGTGAGCGCCGCGAAGCTGCAAAAAGGAATCCGCGCCGCACAGAAGGGCGAGATGAAACGCGCCGCTTCTCTGTTCGAGGCCGTGCTGAAAGCCGACCCCGGCAATATCGACGCCCTCGCCTTATCCGGTGCCGTGGCGCATAAGCTCGGCAACAGCGACAAGGCGATCCGACGACTGATGCGCGCGGCAAGCCTCGACCCGGAAAATGCCGGAACCCACAACAACCTCGGCAATGTCTACAAGGAAAGCGGTCGTGACGCCGAGGCCGTCGCCAGTTATGAGCGCGCGCTGACGGAAGACCCTTTGAATGTCGCCTGCCTCAACAATTACGCCGTCGTGCAGCGAAATGCGGGAGCCTTTGAGGCATCGGTAAATACCCTCGAACACGCGATTACTCTCGCGCCCGACATGGCCGAGTTGCACCAGAATCTCGGGCGAACCCTTGTGTCGATGGAACGGCTGGACGAGGCTATCGCTGCCTTCCGCGAAGCGATGGAACTGGCGGGAGAATGGGCTGATCCACTTTATGTCGCGAAGGTCCTGAACGGGCGTGGCGCAACCGCCGAGGCCAAAGCGATCCTCACCGAACATCTGACGCAGCGGCCTGACGATGAAACCGCCCGCTATTATCTCTCAGCCCTGAGTGGGGAGGATGTAGAGCGGGCACCGGATACCTATGTCACCTCGGTCTTCAACAGCTTTGCGGCATCTTTCGATTCAACACTGGAAAACCTCGACTACCGCGCTCCGGCACTGGTCGCTGAAGCGCTTGCTGAGCAAAAGGGGCCGCCCGACGGGTCGCTTGATATTCTCGACATTGGCTGCGGTACGGGCCTGTGCGGGCCGCTGGTCACGCCATTCAAGAACCGTATGGTCGGGATTGATCTGTCGCCGGAGATGCTGAAGCGGGCCGAGTTGCGCGGCTGCTATGACGCCCTGCGCGTTGCCGAATTACAGGCTTTTCTGGAAGCGAGCGCTCCTGAGAGCGTCGATGTAGCTTTATGCGTCGATACGCTGGTTTATCTCGGCGCTCTGGACCAGACTTTTGCGGGAGTCGCGCGCGTGTTGCGCGAGGATGGGCTGTTTATCGGAACCGCCGAGGCGATGGTCGATGAACACCCGTCACATTACGCGGTGGATCGGACGGGGCGTTTCAAACACAGCCAGAGCTATATCACTGCGACAGCGGAAGCAGCGGGATTGACGGGTATCTCGATAAAGCCTGTTGTTCTCCGGCGTGAGGTCAGCGCGGACGTCACGGGCTACCTGATGGTCCTGGCGCGCACGTGACAAAGGCTTGAGGACGCGCGACGGAAGATCGTTGGCGGGTCTGTCTATGTGATGGGAGGAATTATAATCGAACGGAGAGCAACTTATCTTGCGGCTGGGGCTATTTGATAGTGTGGCGGTGACCGACTTTCCCGTGTCTTGAGACACAGTATCATGGGCGCAGCGGGTCTTAACGGTCGAGTTCGGGATGGGATCGGGTGTATACCTCGCGCTATGGCCGCCACACGATCAAATAGCC
>CALGNO010000241.1 GCA_937958625.1 uncultured Neomegalonema sp. | reverse complement strand
GGGCGGAGTGGTTTTCCGACGCGCAAAATTTGGAGAATTTGGTTCGAGAGGCGTGGGCACATTTTGACACCCAGATCGAACGAACTGTAATCCGACGGGACGACTCTTCAATTACTGGTCTGAAATCCGACGACGTTGGTCGAAATGGTTTCACAATTCATTGTGCCCGATTTACCGACCAACAGAGTATTGGTACGATTCCGATGACGCCCGCCGAAAATGCCGACGTCGGGGAGCGCGCTCCTCCCCGAAATGAAAACTTCATGACTTCCGATTTTGCCGCACTGTTCTGCGGCAATGATGTTGTTACAATGAATACCGGTCGGAACGCGGGAGCTCTCAAGGACTTTCTGTATCGACTTTTTCGTAAAGCCGATTTTGAAGATGAGGCTGGTCAGTTTGATTTGGTTCGGATCGCGAATCTCGACAGGCTGGCGATGATCGAAAGCGTTGGCGTCAAATCAATCGATTTGAAAGTCAGCGTTGCCGAGGCGTCTGCCGTTGGTGTTGCTGACGCAGCAGAAGGTGATGGAGTTTGGGCAACTTTTCGACGTTCGGTCAAAGAACAATACCAAGCTTTAATTGGACTGGACGATGAGTTCAGCCAGCTTTCAGCAGCGGAGAGAGGGACGGTGACAGTCTCGATTGACGTGCCAAAGCGTGATCTCGCAACCGCAAAGACTGGCTTGGATGAATTTGCAGAAGCCGTGGCGGAAGACGACGACGCTGACAATTTCACAATCCGTCTCAGAAACTCGCAAACAATTAAGCCCGACGAGATCTCAGTTCGGAAGCAAGTTAGGCTTGAATCAGTAGCGAGCTCAGTCAGCATTCAGGAAGCTTGGACTGAAATGTGCCGATATATGGTTGAACTAAACGAGTCAGGTCAGATCGAAACTTAGCAATGCACACCGAAGCTAAATTTGTGCGTTCAGATTGGAGTAGGGTTGCGAAGATTCTGCTCGCGATCATTGTGTCGTGCTTTGTCGGATATCGATTTCAGCCACTGATCGCAGGCAATTCAAATGCTGTAAACACAGTAGTGACGATTTTCTCAATACTTGCTGGCTTTTTGATTGCTGTCATAACGCTCATCGCGGAGCCGATTTTAAAACAGGCGACCGATTGGAAAGAGCTACAGCTCATGAAGGCGACGATCCGCCGCCAATTGCTACGTCAGAAACTTCTCTTTTTTCTCTACTTGATCACTCTCGGTCTCGCGCTCGCGATGTTCCTGACGCCCAGCAATTTTCCAGCGCTATTGGGATGGTTTCAGTCAGTATTTTTGGGCCTCGCTACGTTCGTGTTTCTCGCATCATTTTCGCTCCCGGGTTCACTTATGAAAATTCAGATGGATCGATACGATGCGGCGTTGGAGGAAACGAAACCAGACGCTCTAAAGAAAGCTGAAAAAAAGGCCTCCCTGAAAAAGCAGTAATTGTCACTGACCGCAAAAAAAATGAAATTCATTGAGCTCCACCAATCTGGTGATGTACCAACTAGCTCAGGCATTCGTGGGGCATACTGTGGGGCACGAAGAAGCAATATTTTTTTAAGATATTGATTTAATTGGACAAAATGAAATGGAGTGGCGGAGAGGATGGGATTCGAACCCACGGTACGGTCTCCCGCACGCACCCTTAGCAAGGGTGTGCCTTAAGCCACTCGGCCACCTCTCCGCCGACGGGGATATTGGCCAAAGGTTAAGAAATCAAGCAGTTTTCGGCGAGAATTCTGCGGGATCGGCAGAAGAGCGCGTTCGGCTGTGATCCTTGCGAAAATTGCGCCCCTGCGTCCTGTCTCGCCGCGCAGTTCGGTGGGTCAGATACCCTCGACGGCCTCGAAGGTTTCCAGCACCGGGGCCTCGGCGTAAACCGCGCTGTGATCGCCCGCGCCCTTGTGGCTGGCGCGGAAGGCGTCTGAGCGGGTCCAGTCCTGAAACGCCTGCTTGCTCGCCCATCGCGAGTGCGACACGTAGAGGACATGCGCGTCGGTCTCCGCGCCCCGCAGCATCTTGAAATCGTCGAAACCCGGCACTTCGCCCAGACGCGAATCGCGGTTTCGCCAGATTTCTTCGAACCGGGCTTCCTGTCCCCGGATGACCTTGAAACGGTTCATGGCAATAAACATCGGCAGCCCCTTATTTTTGCTTGCCCCAGAAAAGCCTCTGTATGGTCATGGCGCAACACTTGCGTTGACGAGAATGTCAGCGCACCAGGGGCGCATCGCAATGATCGTTCGATTATGGTTCAGCGCTGCATATCCACCCCATGACCCTTATTCCAGGACGATACCGTGATCTTTAAACCGTCGATCCTCGCCCTTGCCGCAACCGGCCTGTTCTGGGCCATGCCCGCCGCCTTCGCCTTGGTCGACCGGGACGAGGGGCGCGATGCGCGCGCCGACACGGCGGCTTGTGCCGTGGAGGGTCATGCCCCGCTGTCGGGTGGAGAGGTGCCAGCCTCGTTTGATAATGGGTTCCTCGGTGACCGCTATGCCTATCAGGTGGCCGACCTGAGCGACGAAGAGATTGCCCGCCGCCAGCGCGAGTTCGAGGCGCGGATGCCCGGCGCGCCGAGCCTCAACAGCACGGCGACGGCTCCCGCAGTTCCGCAGTATGAGCAGCGCAGCGCGACGAATGTGTTTCCGTATTCCGAGACCGCCACCGGCCTCGGCCCGACGGGAAAGCTGGCGCTCTATCATGTGGGGGTCGGGAATATCGGCTCTGACTTGATCACCCATCCGCAAAGCGTCGGGATTCCGCCGACCATCGAGTACAATATCCCGCACCTGCCCCAGGAAGAGCCGCTCTGGTGCTGGGCCGCAGCGGCGCAGCAGGCCATCGGCTGGGTCAATCGAGGCTATGCCCCGACCCAATGCGCCATCGTCGCCCTCGCCCATGGCATCGACGTCAAGACCTGTTGCGGGGATCGCGAGGGGGTTTGTGCCAAGACCGGCGAGATCCCGGCCATCGGCAGGCTCGTATCGCTGTTCGGCGGCGAAGCCTATGAGTTGGCGACGGTGCCGCGCGACCCGAAAGAGATCTACAATATCGTCAGCAAGGGCCAAACCCTGCTCATTCGCCTGCGCCCTGCCCCCCATGACGAGGCCGCCGGTATTCGCCACATGATCGTGGTGCGCGGGATCGAGTGGAACCCGTTGCCGAACCGCAGGCTGGGCGCGACTCTGCTGTATAATGATCCATTGGGGTCGGGCATCCGCTCGGTCAATTTTCAGGAGATCGTCGGATTCTTCGAGCAGGCACTTGTGGTGCGGCGCAACAAGTGACGGGAATTCTTTATAAAATTGTCACGCTTAATTGACAATTCACGTCAGATACATACTTTGCGACCCACGAAATGGATCGTGACGATACGATCATTCGAGAGGGTGGGTTCAGTTTATCAGCCTTCTCCCCCTAACCTTTTGAAGGTATTGATGACTTTTGACGAACTGAACCTCGATCCGAGGATTCTCAAGGCGATTGCCGAAACCGGCTACACCACGCCGACCCCGATTCAGGCCGAGGGGATTCCCCCGGCGCTCGAGGGACAGGACGTCCTCGGCATTGCCCAGACCGGCACGGGAAAGACCGCTGCGTTCTCGATTCCGATGATCAATCGGCTGGTCAAGGGCCGGGCGCGGGCGCGGATGCCGCGCACGCTGGTCCTGGCACCGACGCGGGAACTTGCCGCTCAGGTTGCAGAGAACTTCGAGACCTACTCGAAGCATGTGAAGCTTTCGATGGCCCTGTTGATCGGGGGGGTCTCGTTCAAGGATCAGGACCAGAAGATCGACCGGGGTGTCGATGTGCTGATCGCGACGCCGGGACGCCTGCTCGACCATGTCGAACGCGGGAAGCTGATGCTGTCCGGCATCGAGATCATGGTGGTGGACGAGGCCGACCGGATGCTCGATATGGGCTTTATCCCGGACATCGAGCGCATCTTCAAGATGACGCCGTTCACGCGCCAGACCCTGTTCTTCTCGGCCACGATGCCGCCGGAGATCACGCGCCTGACCCAAGAGTTTCTGTCCAATCCGAAACGGGTCGAGGTCGCGCGGGCCTCGTCGGCCAGCGAAACCATCACCCAAGGGCTGGTTTCGGTCAGTGCCGAGCGTAAGGACAAGCTGCCGAACGCCAAGCGAGAGGCGCTGCGCACCATCCTCAAGGACGAGGGCGATGCGGTCACGAACGCGATTATCTTCTGCAACCGCAAGCGGGATATTGGCGTTGTCGAGAAGTCGCTGAAAAAGCATGGTTTCTCGGTCGGCTCGCTCCATGGCGATCTGGATCAGCGGGTGCGCATGGCGACCCTCGATGATTTTCGCGAGAACCGGATTACCCTGCTCGTGGCGTCCGATGTTGCGGCGCGCGGGCTTGATATTCCGGCGGTCAGCCATGTCTTCAACTTCGACGTGCCGACCCATGCCGAGGACTATGTGCACCGGATCGGTCGCACGGGCCGCGCCGGGCGCTCGGGCAAGGCCTATACCCTCGCCTCTGCTGCCGAGGGGAAATACGTCGAGCAGATCGAAGCGATGCTGAAGACGGAAATTCCCAAGCTGGATATGCCGGGGATGCCCGCCGAGACGGTCGCAAAGCCAGCGCCCGCCGAAGAAGAAAAGCCCAAGGCCAGCCGTACCCGCCGGGGCTCGCGCCCCAAATCCTCTCGGGGCGACAAGGAGTCCGGGGCGTCTGAGGCACCATCGAAGCCCGAGCAGCAGGCCGAGCCTGTTAAAGAGGAAGCGCGGGCCGAAAAACGGGCCCCGCGTCAGGATCAACCGGCCCCGCGCCGCAACGAAGAGCGCGCCGACGACTCGCGGGGGCGCAGGCGCGATGGCGGTGGCCGTGACGGCGGACGGGGGCGCGACGATCGCGGACCTCGGGTCAAAGGTCTTGGCGACCATATGCCTGCCTTTATGCTGATCCCGATCCCCACGATCACCAGCACGCCCGCCGATGACGACGACGCCGAGCCAAAGCGGAACGCGGCCTGATCTGTCCCTGAGGCGATGATTTCACAGCCCCGGCGCTTGCGCCGGGGTTTTTTCATGGGCCATGGTGAAACGGCACCCTGTTCCCGCCCCGAGGATTTCCGATGACGTCCAAACCCACGATCTGTGTCTATTGCGGCTCCTCCCCCGGCGCTGATCCGGCCTATCTGGCAGCGGCGGAGGCCATTGGCGCGGGGATTGCGCGGCAGGGATGGCGGTTGATCTATGGCGCGGGGGATCTGGGCCTGATGGGCGGCACCGCGCGGGCGTGCCTCGCGGCGGGGGGCGAGGTCATCGGGGTGATCCCGCATCACCTGCGCGAGATCGAGAAGGAGACGATGGGCCTGACGGCCCTGATCCGCACCGAAACGATGCACGAGCGCAAGAAGGTGATGTTTTCGACCGCCGACGCCTTCATCGTCCTGCCCGGCGGCGCAGGAACGCTGGACGAGACCATCGAGACCCTGACCTGGCGGCAACTCGGCCTGCACGAAAAGCCGTTGGTTTTGCTGGATCAGGACGGCTATTGGCAGCCGTTTCTGGCGCTGATGGACCATATGGTCGAGCGCGGGTTCACCGGCGCGGGCTTCAAGGGCTTTTACGAGGTTGCGCCGACGCCCGATGCCGCGCTGGGCACCATTGCCGACATGCTCTGACCGGATACGGAACGCAACGCGCGCGGTCTGCATTGGCTTTTCGAATATAAATCGAGAGAGCCCATGTCCAGTACCCTCGCCGATGCCCGAAAACGCCTGAACGCCGCCGCGCAGCATGTGGATTGCCCGGACGAGGTTCTGGCGCGCCTCGAATACCCGATGGAAACGCTGGCCGCCTCGATCCCCGTTCGGCGGGATGACGGCAGCCTGACCTTCTTCAAGGGTTGGCGTGCGCGGCATTCAGACCTGCTCGGCCCGACCAAGGGCGGCATCCGGTTTCACCCGTCGGTCACGATGGATGAGGTGATGACGCTGTCCTTCTGGATGACCATGAAATGCGCCGTTGCCGATCTTCCCTTTGGTGGGGGCAAGGGCGGTGTCAGCGTCGATACCAAAGACCTGTCGGAGATGGAGGTGGAACGGCTGGCGCGCGGATGGGTACGGGCGTTCTCCAAGATGATTGGCGCGGATCGCGATATTCCGGCCCCGGATATGTATACTGGCCCGATGACCATGGCCTGGATGACCGATGAGCTGGAGATCCTGCGCGGGCGCAAGGAACCCGGTGCCTTTACGGGCAAACCGGTCTCGCTGGGCGGCAGCAAGGGGCGCGATACGGCGACCGGGCGCGGTGCCTATCATACGACCCGGCATCTGACAAAGGCACTCGGCCTTCCCGATGAGGGCGCGACCATCGCCCTGCACGGGTTCGGCAATGCGGCCCAAGCCTATGCCAAGCTGGCAACGGAAGACGGGATGAAGATCGTCGCCGTCTCGGATTCCAGCGGCGGTGTTTTCAACGGTGACGGCCTGGACATCGAGGCGGTTATCAAGGCCAAGGAGGCCGAAGGCTCGGTCTCTGCCCATGATGGCGAGGAAGCCATCGACGGCGACGCCCTGCTGCGTGCCGAGGTCGATCTGCTGGTCCCTGCCTCGATCGGCGGGGTGATCGACGAGGACGTCGCCAAAGAAACCGACGCCGCCGCGATCCTCGAAATCGCCAACGGGCCTGTCGTCAGCGATGCCGATGCGATCCTGAAGGAACGCGGTATCGAAGTCGCGCCGGATATTCTCGCCAATGGCGGCGGGGTGATCGTTTCCTATTTCGAGTGGGTGCAGAATCGCAGCGGCGATGTCTGGTCGCTCGATACCGTGCAAGAGCGGTTGGAGCAGCGCATCGTCGCCGCGTGCGATGCGGTGCTGGACCGGCACGAGGAGGCGGGCAGCTTGCGCGAGGCCGCCTATGTCGTTGCCCTGTCGCGGCTGAGCGAAGCCGCCCAGGCACGCGGCACCTGTCGTCAGTTTGGCGAGTGCTGAGGCTGTCGAGTGCAGGATGGTCGCAGCGCCGCGGTCATCTCTTCTGACGTGATGGTCCGGTAGATGGAGAGCGGCCCGGCGGCAGGCACAGGTTTCAGGAAACTCGCAATCCGCCCGGGGGTCATATGGGCGGCAAGCGCGGGATAGTCTTGCTCGAAGCGTCGGTTTTCGGCACAGCGCACGATGTAATCGACGCCGTAGGTCTGGATAAACCTCAAGGTCTGTTCCGGCGGCGCTGTGGCGAGGTCATGCTGGGCCAGAAGGCCGAGGCGATTGCGGGGCGCGTGTGCCGCGAGAACGCGATGCGGTGTGTGGAGCAGGATGTGCGCGCCGAGAAACGGCGGGGCCGCGACCGTTCCCGGTGGCAGGTCGGCAAGGCTGTGCAGGTCTGGCGCGGCGCTGCACGGTGCGTTTGCGGTCGGGCGGGCGCCTAGGGCCTGAACCGCCGAGACCGGGGCCGCGATGCCGGTTTTCACGGGCGAGAGGCCCATCTGGGCCAGCGTCGATGGTACGATCGGCACCGACAGCACCACCGCCGCAGCCGCGACAAGGGGCGCGCGCGTCACCCTCCCCTCCATCAATCGTGAGGTCAGAACCGCCGCCGGGATGACTCCGACCGCGCCGACGAGGGCAAGATCACGGGTCTGGATCGCGGCCATGGCCAGCGCTGTGCCGAGGATGGCGGAGAGGGTCAGCCACTCGGGTCTCGCGGGCCCGCGAAGCGCGAAAGACACGGCAATCAGAAAGCCGATGACGCCGCCGGAGAAAAAGCCCTTTCGGGCAGCGGGGGCGTCGATCAAGGACAGGGTGTCAGCCTGTTGCAAAAGCCAGTTTTCTCCGAACACGGAGGCCGGAACACCCTGGGGGATACTGAGGCAGGCTGGCGCATAGCGCAGGGCGGCGAGCGTGATCCCCGCCGCGAGGCAGGCAAGCGCCGCCAAGCGCACCGTGCGGGATTGGCCTGGCAGGCACGCCGCCGCCGCCGCAAGGCCGCCGCATCCGAGAAGGACGGGCAGGGCCAGATCGCGTGACAGGGCATCGCAGAACCCACCTGCCCATGTCTGCGCCGGAACGATCAGAAGGAAGATCAGCGCCAGCGATGCCGCGAGCGCCGTGCTGAACGACACCGCCGCATCGCGCTCGACATCGCCGCGCAGGCCCCAACTGATGGCAAAGGCGAGGAAGATCACGCCGACCAGAGGCACACTCTCTACCCCGACGCCGAGGCTGAGACCCAAGGCCAAACCGGCCATCGCCGCGTTTCGGCGGTGGTCGTTACGGCAGACGAATCCGGCAAGGCCGCCCGCCAGCAGCAAAATCTGGATCGTGTAAGCGCCCAACGAGCCGGGATCGAACATGCCGCCCCAGGCCAGCATCACGGCGGCGAAAAATCCCCCCGCCAGACCGGCGCGCGCTCCGCCCAGCTTGCGACAGAGGGCGGACAACGCCAGAACCGATGCGCCGAACAGCATGGCGGGCCAGAGGATCAGAAGGGCTGCCTCGGCCCCGCCCTGCCCCACCAGCGGCGTAAAGAGCAGAAGAAGTCCGGCAAGCGGCGCATCGACGAGACGCGACCCTTGCATCGTCGTACCGCCCTCCAGCCCGAGTCGCGGCTGGGCCATGTCGAACCAGGCCTGTCCGGCGAGCAAATCCCGCACCTGCACCAGCCGCAGCGCGTCGTTATCGTGCAAAACCACCTGTAATCCGCACAGCAGCAACCACAGGGCGCACAGGCCAATGCCGAGCAAGGGCCGTTGCCACGGTTTCAGGGCAAGCGCGGGCGCGGCGGGGGCTTTGGCGCGTCGGTCCATCGTGCCTTCAGTCTTTATTCACACTGCGCGCCGAAAAAAGGAACTGGCCCGCATCTACGGGATACGAAATTGAGGTTAAGGCAATGAGAAGCATCGATCTTGCTGACCTCGACATCGCCGTCGCACTCCATTGCCGGAACGATGAACTGACGGTTGCCGACCTCGTGGATCGTGTGGACGAAGCCTTGCCGACCGCCCGTATTTTCGTGATGGACCGAGGCTCCAGCGATGAAACCGTCCGCCGCGCCGAGGGCGCGGGGGCCGAGGTGATCCCGGTGGCGGGGCCAGACAAAAGCGATGCCGTGGCCCGCATGTTCGCGGAAATCGACGCCGATGTGCTGGTGATGCTCGATGGCGACGCCCGGGATGATCCACGGGAGATGGCGAAGCTGATCGAGCGATTGATCGTGGGCCGCCGCGACATGGTGATCGGGACGAGCATGGCCACCGACTATTCCGAGCGCGCCGGTCGCAGGATTGATGATCGCGTGTATCGACTGGCCCTCGGGGAGGGCTTCAGCAATACCAGATCGGGCTATCGCGTGTTCAGCCGCCGTTTCAGCCGCAGTTTTCCCGCCCTTGCCCGAGGGCTGGCGGTGGAAACCGAGCTGAATATCCACGCCCATACCCTGCGCCTGCCGGTCGAGAGGATCGAGGTGTCGCGCCGCGCGCGACCGCCGGAAATCGGCACTCGGCGGCACGCAACGCATGGGTCGATGTCCGTGTCCTCGGCCTTAGGGCTGTTGAAGGATGTCCGGCCCCTTCTTTTGTTTACCAGTCTGGCGGCAGGATCGCTGGCCTTGGGCGGTGTGCTGGCGGCCACCGGGGTCGGCGGGTCCGGTCAGGCCGCGCTGTCGCCGTCATGGATCATGGCGCTCGCTTGCCTGCTGTTCATCGTTGCCGGTCTGATTCTTGACGCCATCGCCGCCGGGCGGCTGGAGGCGGCGCGGGCGAGGAGCCTCATGGTGCCGCGGATTTCCGCCTGTGAGCTTGAAATCGACAGTCCGGGCGACCGCCTGCCCGAGCCAGTCTTGTCCACCGCCGACCTGCCCACCGCCGACCTGCCCACTAACGTCACCCGCCTGATTTAGACCGGGTGCCGCGATCCTGCCGGATCAGTTCGACGCAATAGAGCGCGACGGCAACCCAGATCAGGCCGAAGCCGATCAGCCGGTCGGCGCTGAACGGCTCGCCAAGGATAATCGCTGACACGAATTGCAGGGTCGGGTTGATGTAGAACAGCACGCCCACGGTGGAAAACCGCAGACGCTTCGCCGATTCCACGAACATGATCAGCGGAATACCGGTGAACAGCGATCCGCCGATCAGCCACAGGGCATCGGAGAAATCGACGAAGAAGCGCCCGCCGCCGATCCAAACGAGATAGGCAAGCAGGACGGGGGTCACCAGCAACAGCTCCCACAACACACCGATCATCGGGCTGATCTGCGCCGCCTTTCGCACGGTGCCATAGAGCGCAAAGGTTGCCATGACGAGCAGCGCCAGCCACGGCATCTCTCCAAGCCGCCAGCCGATCCAGAGTACGCCGAAACCGGCAATCGCCGCCGCGATCCATTGCAGGGCGGTGATGCCCTCGCGGAACACGATCACACCGATCAGCAACACGGCGAGGGGGTAGATGTAATAGCCGAAACTCGCCTGTGCCGTCTCGCCGATCTGGATGGCGTAGATAAAGGCGACCCAGTTGACCGAAATCGCCGCCGTCGAGAGCGCCATCGCCGCCAGCTTGCGCCGGTCGCGCCCCGCCTCGATAAACCGCGGCCCGCGACCGGTCCAGAGCGCATAGATGACGATGGGCGGCAGGGACCACAGGATGCGATGCACCACCACCTCGAAGGGCGGAATATGGCTCATGGCCGCGTAATAGAGCGGTGAAAACCCCCAGATCAGCGTCGCCGCGACAATGCTGGAAATGCCAAAGGCGGCGGAGGTCATGGTCGGGTATCCGTCATGCCTCCGCCATATCCCCACCGGCCCCGCCGCGCCAATGAAAAACCCCGGCCACGGGGGCCGGGGTTTGATTTGTCAGGGGCGCGAGCGACCCACGCCCTGATCGCAGACTCGGCGGCAGTATGCTGCCTAGGAGGTGGCGAGGCGGCTCGCGACGTTTTCCCAGTTCACGAGATTCTCAAGGAAGTTCTTGAGGTAATCCGGGCGCTTGTTGCGATAGTCGATGTAATAGCTGTGCTCCCACACATCGCAGCCGAGGAGCGTATTGCGGCCAATGCAGAGCGGGTTCACGCCGTTGGGTGTCGAGATCACCTTCAGCTTGCCGTCTTCTTCGGTCAGCCAGACCCAGCCGGAGCCGAACTGGCCCGCGCCGCCCTGGGAAAACGCCTCTTTGAAACCCTCGACCGAGCCGAAATCGGCGACCAGACGGCTTTCGAGTTCGGACGGGATCGCGCCGCCGCCATTGGGCTTCATCATTTCCCAGAACTGATTGTGGTTCCACGCCTGGGACACCTGATTGAAGAGGCCCTGCTTGCCCTCGTCCTCATAGGTCATCGTGATGAGTTCTTCGAGGGACTTGCCCTCCATATCCGTACCGGCGGTCAGCTCGTTCGCCTTGTCGATATAGGCCTTGTGGTGACGGTCATGGTGGATGGTCAGGGTTTCTTCGGACATGCCGCTGGATGCAAGGGCATCGTGGGCATAGGGAAGATCGGGAAGTGTGAAAGCCATGGTCTAGCCCCTCTCGTTGGTCGATTTCATTCCACGGGTTAACGCGCTGCACCGCAGCGTGTTCCTGAACGGTGAGGTATACCGCCGGGGCGACAGGTCAAAGGCCCGTCGGTGTTAATCCGCGCTCATTCTCACGAAAAACGCCCCGCAGAGGGTTCTGCGAGGCGTCCAGATTGACGGCAAACCCGTCGCCTGATGAAAAAATCCTTCGAGACGGCGCTGCGCGCCTCCTCAGGATGAGGAAAATCAAGAGCTTACCTGACCCTGAGGAACGAGCGAAGCGCGTGTCTCGAAGGGTGTTAGGTTTGTCAGCGGTGTCAACGCCCCGCATAGAATTTTGCGAGGCGTTGATAGTCCTGGAAGTCGCGGGACGGCTTAGCCGCCCATGGTTTTCGCCACTTCGGCGGCGAAGTCTTCTTCTTCTTTTTCGATGCCTTCACCCACGGCGAGGCGGGCATAGGCGACGAGTTTTACCGGCGCGCCGACTTCGGCGGCGGCGTTCTCGACGGCTTTCTCGACCGTGATGTCCGGGTCCATCACGAAGGCCTGCTTCATCAGGCAAACTTCCTGATAGAACTTGTTCATCCGGCCCACGATCATCTTTTCGATGACGTTGTCGGGCTTGCCGGATTCGCGGGCCTGCTCGGTCAGAACCGATTTCTCGCGGTCGACCAGGGCCGGGTCCAGATCATCGACGTCGAGCGAGGCGGGCGCGTTGGCGGCGACGTGCATCGCGACCTTGCGGCCAAACTCGTTCAGCTTTTCGGTATCACCGGTGGACTCGAGCGCGATCAGCACGCCGATCTTGCCCATATCCGTCGCCGTGGCGTTGTGAACGTAGGACGCAACAACACCGCTGCCGACGCTGAGGCGCGCGGCACGGCGGGCGTTCATGTTCTCGCCGATGGTGCCCACGGCATCCTTGATGTGGTCCTCGACCGATTTGCCAGCCGAGGGCAGCGTCGCGGCGTTGACCTGCGCGATCACGTCATTGCCGGTGGCGTCGATGCCGTTGGCGACGGTCGCGATCTCGCCGACCATCTTCTGGAAGTCGGCGTTACGGGCAACGAAGTCCGTTTCCGAGTTCACCTCGACTGCCGCGCCCGACGTACCCGAGGCCGCAACGCCCACGAGGCCCTCGGCAGCGGTGCGTCCGGCTTTCTTGTCGGCCTTGGCGATGCCTTTGGCGCGCAGCCAGTCAACGGCGGCTTCCATGTCGCCGTCGTTCTCGGTCAGCGCCTTTTTGCTGTCCATCATGCCTGCGCCGGTCTTGTCGCGCAGTTCCTTCACCATCGCAGCGGTAATCGACATGATGCGTCTCCTTGCTTTGGGGCAGGCGCGATGCCGCAGCCGTGCCGTATAATTGACTGGATGGAGGGAGCGCGCCCTGTTGCGCGCTCACGCTCATTTAGGAAGCGGTGGTTTATTCCGCAACCGCGGCTTCGGCCATCGGCTCGTCCATGGCACCGATGTCGACGCCCGAGGCACCTTGGGCCTGGCTGATGCCATCGAGGGCCGCCGCGGCAACCAGATCGCAGTAAAGCGCGATGGCGCGGCTGGCGTCGTCGTTGCCGGGGATCGGGAAGTCCACGCCTTCGGGGTTCGAGTTGGTGTCGAGGACCGCGACCACGGGGATCTTGAGCTTGTTGGCCTCTTTGACCGCCAGCTCTTCCTTGTTGGTGTCGACGACGAACAGCATGTCCGGCACGCCGCCCATTTCTTTGATGCCGCCGAGGGCGAGGGACAGCTTGTCCTTCTGGCGCTGGCGGGAGAGCATTTCACGCTTCGTGTAGCCGGTCTGCTCTTTCTCGAACTCGCCCTCGAGGGACTTGAGCTGCGAGATCGACTTCGACACGGTGGTCCAGTTGGTCAGCGTGCCGCCGAGCCAACGGTGGTTCATGTAATACTGGGCGCAACGCTCGGCGGCCTCGGCGACCGGGGTCTGGGCCTGACGCTTGGTGCCGACGAAAAGGATGCGGCCCCCCTTGGCGACCTGATCGCGCACGGCCACGAGGGCGGTGTGCAGCAGGGGCACGGTCTGGGTCAGGTCCATGATGTGGACGCCGTTGCGATCACCGTAGATATACGTCCCCATGCGGGGGTTCCAGCGGTGAGTCTGGTGTCCGAAGTGAACGCCAGCTTCGAGCAGCTGACGCATGGTGAATTCGGGCAATGCCATTGCCTGTTCTCCGTCTTACCGGTTGATCCTCGATGCACCCATTGAGCCTTGCGGCACCGGTAGGACGAAAACGGGATGTCTCCCCGCCCCGCCCGAAAGCGCATCTGTGAAGTGAGCGCGTCGTTTAGGGGGGTTTGGCGGGGAATGCAAGGGGGGAGTTGAGTGGGGGGCGGGAAGTGGGTGGGATGGTATTTGTGGCCGGGAATGGTCGAAGTGATAGCGCCATCTTTTTTATGCTGACTCAAATCAGAATCGTGATGCTTGTATAAAAATGCTATTGCTAAATTATACTCTTTGTATAATTTAGCATCATCAAAAAATTATTATCAAGGTGGCAAGGATGTCCAATCTCATCGAAACAGTACCAGCGAAATGTATCATCTTCGATGGCCATCGAATTTACTGGCATGGAACACAGCACAAGAGGTGCCGTGCATATACGGATGTCGGGCAGGAAGACTCTCGGCGAGTAGCCGCTAAAGGACTGCTGCGCCGTATCGCCTCAATTCGAAGTATTAAGTATCCAAAGCAGGCTACAACAGATCAACTCGCCGCCCTTGTCTTTGACGAAACACGAGAGCCAGGTTGGGACGCCAAGGCTATCAGCGAGACGATCAAACGAGTTTGGGGCGACTACACTACAGCGTTCAAAGCCCATGGGTGGCCAGAACGCGGCGCTAAAATGATGGGAGCGTCGCAATCCCACGTCGTCGAGCGATACGGAAGCGTTGAAAAGTTCGTTAGTGTATACGCCGTGAAAGGTTAGAAACCTCAACCACCGTTCGTAGCCACATCCGGATCAAAGGGAGGCGTCTCGAAGGATTGGCGGCGGGTATAGAAGCTCCCCGTGTCGGGCACCCATCATTTTACCCGTCATTATCGCTTTACAATCACGTCACTGTTACGCTAGGTGTGTTCATGATTTGTTTTTAGCGGAAGGCGGCATGAACGACGAGGCGATCTTTGAGGGGCAGCTTTTGGCGTTGATCCGGGTGGTGGCGGCGTTGCTGGCCTCTGCCGGGTTGGCGACGGGGGCGGTTCTTGTGGGTTTGCCACGGGTCGTGCGGCTGTCGATCCTGCGTGTCTTGCGGCCTGCTGAATCGGCGGCGCGGCGATTGATCGTTGTGGCCGCGCAAGGTCTGGACGTTGCTGCGCAGGGTCGGGAGCGGGCTTTGGTCGGGGTGATCCCGAAGGGCGCGGGAGCGGCGGTGCCGCGTTTCGCCCTGTTCGATCCGCGCAAGCGGTTTGCCGAACTGAGCACCGGCGCGGGATTTGTGGCTGGCCTTGGCCCGCGGATCAGCGGGTTTGACGCGGTTCGGGTTGAGGCGCGGGTCTGCAAGGAGCCATCGGATGCGCGGTTGATTGCGCGACTGAAAGCCTTACACGCGGCGCTGGAGGATATTCCGGCACAGGCCCGGCGGCTGGCTCGGACGTTGGCAAAGCGGCGGGCGGCGGGGGACGTGCCCCGGCGGACATCGCCTCTGCGACCGGGCTTTGCGCCGGGATACCGGCAATGGCGGGTTCACGAGGTCGATGATATTCTGGCGGAATGCACGGTGCTCGCTGCGCGGGTGTCCTGACGGGGGTGGCGGGTTGTGCGTCTATTTTACAGTGAAATATTGGAAATACGGTGGGTTTGAGAAATGGCTCTTGTGTTGTCACGCTCGGGCTTGATCCAAGCATCTTGTCAATCGGGAGAGAGACCCTCGGGTCAAGCCCCAGGGTGACTGCGCCATCCCGAGGGTGACCGACGCACGATGATGTTAGGATGCTCTGACCCGATTCTGCACAGGAGAGCGCGGTGCTGCATCTGGACGACCTGACCATCGTGCTGCCCGATACGCCGCCGCCGCCCGAGGTCACGGCGATCATCAGCGCTGGCCGTGATCTGGCCGCTGAATTGCGCGCCGAGACGGGGCCGGAGCGCATTGGCGGGCTGGTGACGACGGATGCGGAGGTGGCGTGGCGGTTTTTGGAGGCCGTGCGGCCTCTCGCGCCGGAGAACGCCCGGTTTTGCGAATGGGGCAGCGGGCTGGGGATCGTCACGACGCTGGCGGCGCAGGGCGGCTGGCACGCGACGGGGCTGGAGATCGAGCCGCGTCTGGTCGGCATCGCGCGGGATTTTGCCGAGACCCATGGCGCGGATGCCGCCTTTCATATCGGCAGCTATAAGCCCGATGGGTGGGATGACGCGCGCAGGCAGGATGTGGCGACCGATACCGGGCTTGGCTTTGATCTCTTTGATTTCGATGTGATTTTCGGCTTTCCATGGCCCGCCGAACGCGAGGCGATGACGGAATTCGTGGGGCGCTATGCACGCCCCGGCACCCTGTTCATGCGCCATCTCGGCGGCCTGTGGTGTACCGCCTATCGCGTCCTGCCGCGCAGGTGAGGCGGGGCGCTATTCGTAACTCAGCGCCCGCGCCTTGCCCCGGAAAATGTAATAGGCAAGCGCCGTATACGCCATGATGACCGGCATCACGATCACCGCCCCGACGAAGATGATCAGCAGGCTCTCGGGCGCACTCGCCGCGTCGTAAATCGTGATCTGCTCGGGCACGACATAGGGGTAGAACGAATAGGCCATGCCCATGAATCCAAGGGCAAAAAGCGCCGCCGCCCCGGCAAAGGGCGTCCAGGCTAATCGGCCCGTCGCCAGGTCCGGGTCGCGCAGGATCAGCCAGATGGCTCCGGCGACTCCCGCCGACACGATCGGCAGCGGGGCCAGAAACAGAAACTCGGGGAAGGAAAACCACTTATCCAGCAAGCGCGGGCTGACCAACGGCGTCGCAACCGATATGGCGAGCAGACCGGCCACCGCCAGGCGCAGGCCGCCCTTGGCCCAGTCCACCGCCTTATCCTGCAACGCGCCCTCGGTCTTGAGGATCAGCCAGCAGGCCCCGATGAAGGCATAGCCGCCGGTCAGACAAAACGCCGTCAGCGCCGCGAAGGCCATGGTCTCGGCGGTATGCTCGAGGCCCATGACATAGATGCCGAGCATCCAGCCCTGGCTGAGCGAGGAGAGCAGCGAGCCACTGAAAAACGCAGCATTCCAGGCGTTGTGGGCGCGGCCCGTGGTCTTTGCCCGAAATTCGAACGCGACGCCGCGCAGGATCAACCCGATCAGCATCACCGCGACCGGGATATAGAGCGCGGTCAGGATCGCTCCGTGGGCGGTGGGGAACGCCACCAGCAGGATGCCGATGGCCATCACCAGCCAGGTCTCGTTCGCATCCCAGAACGGCCCGATCGACGCGATCATGCGGTCACGCTCCGCCGGTTCGACGAAGGCCGACAAAACGCCCACGCCGAGGTCGAACCCGTCAAGGATCACATAGATCAGGATCGAGAACCCCATCAGCGCCGCAAAGGCGAGCGGCAGCCAGACTTCGGGGTCGCCAAACATCGTCATCATGATCTGTCCTACTCTGCCGGTGCCAGCGCGGCACGCCCGGAGCGGCGATCCGGCAGATCGAACGCTCCGCGATCCGCCTTCGCCGCCTTACGCGCAAGGCCAAACATTACGGTGATGTATGCGGTCAGCAGGAAGACATAGACCGCCAGATAGGCCGTCAGACTGCCCGCCACCATCGGCGCGGGAACATCCGCCACGGCATCCTCCGTGGCCAGAACGCCCTGGACCACCCACGGTTGCCGCCCGATTTCGGTCGTGTACCAACCGGCCAGCGTCGCGACCCAGCCCGAGAAGGTCATTGCCACCAGACCGCGCAGCACCCACGGGTTCAGCGCTTGCGCGCCGCCCTTCCGCCACAGGGTCCAGACCACCGCCCAGCTTACCAGCAACATCAGAAAGCCAGTGCCGACCATGACGCGAAACGACCAGAAGACCGGCGCAACGGGGGGATGCATCACGGTGCCATCCTCGGCTACGAAGTCATTCAGGCCGGGGACCACGCCCTGCGGGTCATGCTTGAGGATCAGGCTTGCACCGTACGGAATGGCGACTTCGAAGTCGTTCTGGCGCAGTTCCTCATTGGGTAGGGCGAACAGGACCAGCGGCACCGCGCCGCGCGTCTCCCAGTTGCCCTCCATCGCCGCCACCTTTTGCGGTTGATGCTCGAGGGTATTCAGGCCGTGCATGTCACCGGCAAAAATCTGCACCGGAATCAGCATCGCGCCGAGCCACGCTCCAACCTTGAGGGTCAGGCCCGCCCCGCCCGACCGGTCACCGACCAGCAACCGGAATGCCGATACACCCATCAACAGAAAGGCCACCGTCAGACCGCTCGCGAGCAATACATGCACCAACCGATAGGGCATCGACGGGTTGAAGATGATGGCAAGCCAGTCCGTCGCATGGGCCTGGCCATCTATCATTTCGAAGCCAGCCGGGGTATGCATCCAGGAGTTCAGGACAAGAATCCAGAACGCGCTGAGGGTCGTGCCGAACGCCACGAGGAACGTCGCCAGCGTATGCACCCAGTTCGGCACACGGCTCGCCCCGAACAGCATGATCCCAAGAAACGCCGCCTCCAGAAAGAACGCCGTCATGATTTCATAGGCAAGCAGCGGTCCGGCGATATTGCCGACGGTCTCCATGAATCCGGGCCAGTTGGTCCCGAACTGGAAGCTCATGGTGATGCCCGACACGACGCCAAGGCCAAAGCTGAGGGCGAAAATCTTCACCCAGAAACGATAGGCCTCCATCCAGCGTTCATCGCCGGTCCGATTGAAACGCAGCTTGAAGAAGAGCAGCATCCAGCCAAGCGCGATGGTGATCGTCGGAAACAGGATGTGAAAAGAGATATTCGCCGCGAACTGAATGCGCGACAAAAGCAGCGGATCGTCCATGGTTACTTCTCCTCGGTCTTGGTGCCGCCCGACATGCGGCGGGGCAGCGACACGACGCGGCCCGATTTTTCGATAAGTTTGTGGATGGAGGAGCCGAGGCTGAGCATTTGTGCCAGACGCTTTGTCTCCAGCCCCTTCATGTCGTCATACCAGCCGGTGAGCAGTTCGATCAGCTCGCGCAGCTCCTCGATCCGGCTATGGGCGTAGGCATCGTCGGCACTGCCCTGGCCATCCATCGATAATTCGCGCAGCTTGCTGAGCGTCGGGTCGATTTCGCGCTTCTTGCGCTCCTCGACCAGCGTGCGGACGATCTCCCACAGGTCATCGGGGGTGGTGAAGTAGTCGCGGCGGTCGTTTTGCAAATGCTTGAGCCGAACGAGATTCCATGCTTGAAGTTCCTTCAGGCCCATCGACACGTTGGAGCGCGAAAAGCCGAGATGCTCGGCGATTTGCTCGGCATTGAGGGGATGCTCGCTGATAAACAGCAGCGCATAGATCTGACCAACCGTGCGGTTGATGCCCCAGCGAGACCCCATCTCGCCGAAATGCAGCACGAAGTCCTGTTGCAGCGGTGTCAGGGCCATGGCTGGGCGCTCTCCAATTCATGCATTTGCGTGATTTCAGTAATTTCTGAAATTCATATAAGTGCGCCGTCAGCCCTGTCATCACGGGCATTCTGTCGCAGCGCTAGCGCCAGAGGCGG
>CALGNO010000240.1 GCA_937958625.1 uncultured Neomegalonema sp. | reverse complement strand
TTACCCCCGGCTCAACACCTTCATCGCCTCTTCGATGCCCGTCAGGGTGAGCGGGAACATGCGGTCTTCGGCCAGTTCTCGGATCATCTGGATCGAGTGG
Source organism: uncultured Neomegalonema sp. (assembly GCA_937958625.1). Lineage (GTDB taxonomy): Bacteria > Pseudomonadota > Alphaproteobacteria > Rhodobacterales > Rhodobacteraceae > JAHDDY01. Next base: position 19,839 of record CALGNO010000240.1, on the reverse strand, counting down.
GTATAGCGCCAGTGGCCCTCGGGAACGGGGTTGAGCCACGCAAAACCCGGCCATTGTTCGAAGGCGCGGCGTAGCCAGACTTGGCCCGCTTCCTCGTTCCAGTGCTCGTTCGCGCCGCCGGGCACGGCGACCTCGTAGGGGGACATGCTCGCGTCACCGACAAACAGGCATTTGTAGTCGGGACCGTAGGTGTTCAGCACTTCCCAAGTGGGGATTTGCTCGGTCCACCGGCGGCGGTTGTCGCGCCAGACGCCCTCGTAAAGACAGTTGTGGAAATAGTAGTATTCCAGATGCTTGAACTCGGCCCGCGCCGCTGAGAACAGCTCCTCGACCACGCGGATATGGTCGTCCATCGACCCGCCCACATCGAGAAAGATCACCAGTTTGACCGCATTGCGCCGCTCGGGCCGCGTGACGACGTCGAGATAGCCGCGCTCGGCGGTGGAACGGATCGTGCCGCTGAGGTCGAGTTCCTCATCCGCCCCCGACCGCGCCCAGACGCGCAGGCGTTTCAGGGCGACCTTGATATTGCGGGTGCCGAGTTCGACGCTGTCATCGAGATTGCGAAACTGCCGCTTGTCCCACACCTTCACCGCCCGCCGATGGCGGCTTTCGTGTTGGCCGATGCGCACGCCCTCGGGGTTGTAGCCATAGGCACCGAAGGGGGAAGTACCCGCCGTGCCGATCATCTTCGATCCGCCCTGATGGCGCTTTTCCTGCTCGGCGAGGCGCTTTTTCAGCGTCTCCATCAATTCGTCCCAGCCGCCGAGGGACTCCACCAGCGCCTTTTCCTCGTCGCTGAGGTGCTTTTCCGCCAGCTTGCGCAGCCATTCTTCGGGGATGGGTTGTTCCTCGACCCCCTCGATGCCGCCGCCGACGGCCTCGACCCCTTGAAAAATCTCGGTAAAGACCCGGTCGAACTTGTCCAGATGCCGCTCGTCCTTCACCAGGGCGGTACGGGCGAGGAAGTAGAATTCCTCCACGTCATAGAGCGCCAGCCCGATGTCCAGCCCCTCCAGCAGCGACAGATATTCGCGCAGGCTGACGGGCACGCCGAGCAGTTTCAGGGTGAGGAAAAACCGGATGAACATGCGGTCTTCTATCAGCAGATGCCGCTGACCAAAAGACCCTGGATGCCGAGCGGGATACAGCCGATGATCGTGTCGTCAATGCCCTAGCGTAGCGTTTCGCCCAACCATCGGTCAATCGCGGTCCACGCCGCATCCTGCACCGCATCGACTTCCATCATCGGTTCGTGGCGCGATCCGTCCAGCATCACGATCTGCGCCAGCGGGTTTGCTGCGGCGAATTTGCCAATCGCGGAATTTGAGACCACGCGGTCCTCTGCGGCGGCCAAGACCAGCACCGGCTTTGCCAACCATCCTGCGGGCAGAGCGGCCATCGCGCGCATCTCGCGAAACCCGGCCCAGAGCCACGCATGGGTCGTTCCGCCAAGGGTCAGGTCGGGGTTCTCGTTCAGCATCGCCTCGTGCATCGCAAAGCGGTCGGCATCCGAGGTCAGGACATTGTCCTCGAACCCGCGATCGGCCCCTGAGCGGTCATCGCAGCCCTGCACATAGCGCGCCCCTAGGCCGAGCGCTGTCGCGGACCGCGACAAAACGTAGGCGGCTGTCGTCAGCGAGCGCGACAGGGCCAGCCCCAGCATCGGTGCCGTCATGATTGCCCCCGCGACCTCATCCTGACGGCGGGACAGAAAACGCAGGGTGGCGAGGCCGCCCATGGAATGACCGGCAACCAAGAGCGGCATATCGCCGACCTCGTCCTTCATGGCGTCGAAGGCGGCGTCGTAGTCGTGCTGATACTCGGCGAAGTCGTCGACATACCCGGCGCGTCGATTGGCGAGCAAGCGCTGGGACAAGCCCTGTCCACGAAAGTCGAAGCTCGCAACGGCAAAGCCTCGCGCCCGGAAAAGCGCAATCCACGGATACGCCTTCTCGATATATTCCGTGCGGCCCGAGGCGAGCAAAATCGCCCCCTGTGCCGTGCCCTCGGCAGGCCAGAAGGCAAAGCGCAGGCCGATCCCGTCAGCGGTCTCGATAACCCGCGCCCGCGCCCCCTCCGGCGGTTCGCCGTAAAGGGCGTCCGATGCCGGATGGTCGGTCAGCCCAGCAGACGGCCAACCGCCATCGCCGCCCCCATATCGCCGTCAATCTTCATCTTGCCGGTCATATAAGCGGCGGTGGGGTCAAGGTCGCCTTCCATCATCTCGCGAAAGACATCTTCGCTGGCGGTAATGGTGCAGTCCGCTTCCTGACCGCTCGCGGCTTCGACAACGGGCGGCTCCTGATTGCCATCAACAAAGACTGCGCCGTCGCCATCAAAGTCGAACAGGACCGTCGATCCGAACGAATCCGCGCCTGCGACTTTTTCCCGAAGGGCCTCGACAGCCTTGGCGAGTGCTGCATCATCCATCATAGTTCTCCCGTGAGTGCCTGTTTCATGCGTTACCCGTACCGGGATAGCGCACCGCCACAGGATGGTCCATATGGTCTCTAGGGTAGGTTGCGAACCATGAAGGAAGTTTCGATGTACGCGCCTTTTCGCTTTGCTTTCGTCGTCTTGCTCATGACGACCGCCCCTTCGTACGCCCAGGAAGAGGGCGCGGCTGTCGAGACGCCCGAGGCGGAGGTCGAGGCTGAGAAACAGCTTTCGGACGAGACGGTCGATGGCCTGTTCGAGCGTCTGCGGGCCGCCGATACGCGCGAGGCCGGACGGATCGAGGCCGAAATCGAGGAACGCTGGTCGAAATCCGGCAGTGATTCTGCCGATTTGCTGCTGCTAAGGGGCCGCAAGGCGCTTGAAGGGCGCGATTTCAAGAAAGCCATCGCTCATTTTTCGCGCCTGATCGCCTTTCGCCCCGATTTTGCCGAGGGCTGGAATGCCCGCGCGACGGCACATTTCGCCAATCGAGACCTGGGGCGTTCGCTGGCGGACCTGTACGAGGTGCTGCGGCTGGAGCCTCGGCATTTCGGCGCGATGATCGGTATGGCGCTGATCATGGAGGGGCTGGACCGGGAATCGGAGGCCCATGCCGCCTATAAGGCCGCAAAAGAAATCCATCCCAACGTCGAGGGTGCCGAAGATGGGCTGGAGCGCCTGCGCAAGTCGGTGCTGGGCGAGCCGATTTAGCCTGCGGGCACCGTCACGGCGTGCGCAGCCTGCCCACCGCGTATCCAAGGTTGGTCTTTCCCGAAAGCCGGATGATCCGGTGGAACGACGTATCGCTGTCCCGCTCGAACCAGATGTCGAAGGGATAGAAGCGTTGATCCGCCTGTAAGCTGGGATCGAAGCCGTCGATCCGCTCATAGACACCGAAACATTGCGTGGTCGGCACGTCAGTATCGGGCTGTGCCGGCATCTCCATTCCGCCGCGCTGGTCCGCGGGCAGCAGGATGATGTCGAAACGGCGCTTGCCGTCGAAGACCGGGATCGTGCGATTGCAGAGGCCGTTGCCCGGCTTGGGGCTCATCATGGTGACGGCGGCGGTCACCGGGTCGAGCGTGCCGGGATAGGCATGTGCCTCGGCGTCCGTCGGTTCGGCATCCTCAAGGGGCATGACCGACACATCGGCGATTTCGTCATCATAGAAGATCGTAATGCGGCTTTCGTCGCCGCTGCTCTGGATCGCGGTGTCATAGGCATCCGGCGTCAGGTATCCTGCGGCGTGGCGGTATCCTTCGGCGGCGGCTGTGACCACCCCGCCCGCCAACAAGTTCAGCAGGCCCCGGGTCTGAACGATGGACCGCGCGTCATAACCCAGATCGCCGACCGTCCCGCGCAGTGACAGTTCGGCAATGGGCAGGCCGCCGATATAAAAATCATACTCGGCGTTAAAGGGCGTCCGTTCGGATGATGCCATGGCAGGCGCGCTGAAAAGGGCCATAGCCGTGATGGCCCCGATGCCCGACCTCAGCCTCTTGAAACCCTTCATACCGTCCCCTGCATAATCGGTTCCCCGTTCAGGGCGGCATCGGCCCCCGCAGGTCTGTACCCGCCCCTGAACAAGACGCAGTATAGGACGATAAGTTTAATAACGGTTTTAGGCATTTCCCTATGGACACATGAATGAGAGCGACAGAATCAGTGCGGCTTACCCGTCATGGTCGCAACAATACCACAACATGCCCCAGTTTCGTCTGCCCGGCGATCCGGGCAATCCGGTGCAGGCCGGTCGCGGAAACCTCGAACCAGATGTCGAATGGATAGTATCGTTTGCCGCTCTGACCCGGATCGTCGAAGCCTGAAATGCGATCATAGACCCCGAAACACCGCAGAATTGGGCCGTCGAGGGACAAGTCCTTGAATGCCTTCGGGTCGGGATGCCGGTCCTCGGGCAGCAAGAAGATGTCATAGCGCCGTGTGCCATCGAAAACGGGGATTGTCCGGTTACAGATGTCCGTTTCGTTATCGGCCCACATCGCCGATAAAAGGGCCGATAGCGGGTCCAGCGCCTCCGACAAAGACGGGTCGTAAGTGCTCGGTGAAGCTGTCAGAATCGGCGGAACTGTAACGACCGATGGTGTGTGGCCGTCATAGGTGATGGTCAGTGTCCCGGTGTCTTCATCCCGTGCGAATTCGGTGCGATAGCGCGTCGGTGCGAGCCGTCCGCGTCCCCGGTTCTCGCCCTGCGTCCGTGCGGTCATTTGCGCTTTGTTTTGCAGCATATGGACCATGCCGCGGGTCTCGAACGCGGTCTCGATCTCGTAGGTCAGTATGTCGAGCGATCCGCCGACCGTTGCATCGGCAATCTTTAGCCCGCTGAGATAGACTTGGTACTCGGCCTGAAATTCCGTCGACGCTTCATCTGCGTTTCGTGCATCTGCTATCGACCCCGTGATCGACAGGCCGACACAAAAGAAAACGGAAAGGGGTTTGGCGAGGGGCATTGTCTTTTCGGATGTTTTCGCGGTGAGGCCGGGTCGTTGCGGTTGTCGCATACTCGCGGCGGTGTATAGAAAGCGGTGCAATCACCTTGGGCAAAGGTGGTTAATTTCGAATTTAAGTGGCGCCATGACCCTTAGCGACCGAACCAAACGTTTGCGTGATGACTTGGTGGATGGCCAAAGACGCGCCCTTGCGCGGGCGATAACGCTGGTCGAATCCACCCGGCCCCACGACCGCGAACAGGCGGGAGAATTGCTCGGGTCGCTGGCCGAGGCAACCGGCGGGGCTATGCGCATTGGCCTGTCGGGAACGCCGGGGGTCGGTAAGTCGACCTTTATCGAAAGTTTCGGCATGAAGCTGATCGGACAGGGGCGGCGGGTGGCCGTGCTGGCCGTTGATCCGTCCTCGACCGTGGCGGGGGGTGCAATCCTCGGCGACAAGACGCGGATGGAGCGGCTGGTACGCGAGCGCGATGCCTTCATCCGCCCCTCGCCCTCGGGCGGTGAATTGGGCGGTGTGGCGCGGCGCACGCGCGAGGCGATTTTGCTGTGCGAGGCGGCGGGCTTTGACACGGTGCTGGTCGAGACCGTCGGCGTCGGCCAATCCGAAACCGCAGTGGCGCAGATGACCGATATGTTCCTGCTGCTGCTCGCCCCGGCGGGGGGCGACGAGTTGCAGGGGGTCAAACGCGGGGTCATGGAACTGGCCGACGTGGTCGTCATCAACAAGGCCGATGGGGCCTTGAAGGACGCCGCCGCCCGCACCCGTGCCGACTATGCCTCGGCCCTGCGCCTGTTCCGCGCCCGTGACGGTGAGGCCGAGGGCTATCCGCTGGCCCTGACCGCCTCGGCCCTTGAGGAAGAGGGGTTGGACGGCGTTTGGGAGGCGTTGGTGCGGCTCGACGAGGGCCGCCATGCCAGCGGCTTGCATGACCGGCGGCGGCGGGCGCAGGCGTTGCAATGGTTCGAGGCGGCGCTGGACTCAAACCTGATGGCCGCCTTCCGCGCCCGCACCGACTTGCGCGGCCTGCGGGCCGAGGTCGAGGCCGGAACCTTGACCCCCGACGCAGCGGCGCAGGCGGCGGTGGGCCGGTTTATCGCGGCGAGGGAATAGCCTTCTCCGATTGGGAGCGGCGCTTATCCGTAAACCTGTCTCGGCAACCAGATCACGATTTCCGGGAACCACATACAGAGGGCCAGCCCCACAATCTGCAACGCCAGAAACGGCAGGGCAGATTTGAAGATATCCGTCATCGGGATCTCAGCCGGGGCCACCCCGCGCAGGTAAAACAGCGCATAGCCAAAGGGTGGTGACAGAAAGCTCATCTGCATGTTCACCAGATAGAGCACTCCGAACCACAGGGCCAGATCGTCGGGGCTGTCCAGCCCAAAGAACGCCGCGCCCAGCCCCTTGATGATCGGCACAAAGATCGGCACGCAGAGCAGCAGGATGCCGACCCAGTCGAGAAACATTCCGAGGAACACGAGGATCACCTGCATCAGGATCAAGATGCCCCACGGTCCCAGACCCGAGTCGGTCAGGGCATCGGTGACAAACTGTTGCCCGCCCTCGAGCACGTAAAGGCCCACGAAGATAGTCGCGCCGAACATGATCCAGATGACCATCGCGCTGGCCTTCAGCGTGGTGACACAGGCCGCGCGCACAACTGGCCATGTCAGTCGCCCGTGCAGCGCCGCAACGATGAACGACCCGAACGTGCCGATCCCGGCGGCCTCAACCGGCGTCGCCGCGCCCGAGAAAATCACGCCCAGCACGGTGATGATCAGGATGATCGGTGCCGCCAACTCGCCCATCAGCGAGAATTTCTCGCGCATGGTAATGCGCTCGTCTTCGGGGATGGCGGGGCCTTTTTCCGGGTCGATATAGCACATGATGGTGACGTAGGCGATGTAGAGGCTCGACAGCATCAGGCCCGGGATCACTGCTCCGATGAACAATTCGCCCACCGATTGCTCGGCCACCACGGCATAGATGATCGCGAGGATCGAGGGCGGGATCAGGATGCCGAGCGTCCCCCCGGCCATGATCGACCCCATGGCGATCTTGGTGTCGTAGTTCCGGCGCAGCATCGCGGGCAGGGCGATAATGCCCATGGTGACAACCGCCGCTCCGATCACGCCCACCATCGCCGCCAGTACCGTCGAGGCGATGATGGTGGCCGATGCCAGCCCGCCCTTCACCCCGCCAAGCAGCTTGTAGATCGCGTCGAACATCTGGTTGATCAGGCCCGCCCGCTCCAGCATTGCGGCCATGAAGATGAACAGCGGAATTGCTGATAGCTGATAGTCGGTCATCAACGGAAAGATGCGGCTCGGCACGATATTCAAGATCTGCCAGCTATCCCCGATCAGGAATAGAAAGACACAGGCCAGCCCGCCGGTGACGAAGGCCAGCGGCAAACCGGCCATCAACAGCATCAGCAGACTGCCAAACATGAGCAGCGTCAGCCATCCGATTGAAATATCGAGACCCATCAGAGGCTTCCTTCGTGCGCGGCGGGATATTGAGCGAAGCCGGTGCGCTTCAACATATCCTTCGAGACAGACCTTCGGTCCTCCTCAGGATGAAGCCAGTGCTGAGTTCCCTCGCCCTGAGGAGCGAGCAAAGCGAGCGTCTCGAAGGGTACGTCGGCGATTTGCGGAAGCGCAGATAAATCACTCATCACGCAGCCCCCCGCATTTCGGCGGCGGCACCGCGCGTGCCGCCGGTGCCATCGTCCCCCGTGGCCAAGGTGCGAATGTCCTCGGCCAGTTTCGACACGCCTTGCAGGATCAGCAAGACGGCACCGACCACCATCATCCATTTGATCGGCCAGATCGAAATCGCCCATTCCGAGGTCGAAATCTCGCCATTGGGCAAGACGGCGGTCGCGTCGCTGGCAAAAATCCAGCTTGTCCAGAACAGCACGCCCGCGAAGATGAAAAAGAAAACCGAGGTCAGGATGTCGATGATCGCTTTGCGGCGCGGGCCGAACTTGGCGTAGAAAATATCCACCCGCACATGGCTCTCGGTCATCATCGCATAGCTGCCCGCGATCAGATATTGCATCCCGAACATCAGGAACATGCCCTCGTGCGCCCAGTTGGTCGGCGAATTGAAGACGTAGCGGGACACGACCTCGAAATAATAGACGAAGACCGCAATCACGGCCCAATAGGACACGAACTCTCCGGCATAAAAGCTCAACCGGTCGAGTATCCCGTTCCAGTGCGGCGAGATATGCTTGTCGTCGTCGATGGTCGTCTCGCCGACGCCATGTTCGGCGAGCGCCGCGTCGGCTTCGGCATGACTGGTCTGCGGGGCCTTTGCATCGGCCCATTTCTTCAGCAGCGGCATCAGCAGAAAATCGACGGCCATGAAAGCGAGGATGCCGAAAAAGGCATAGCGTGAGATGCTTGACCAGTAATCCCGGTTGCCCTGAGCCGCCTCCAGCGCGGGGCGGGCGGTTTCAAGGTTGGTATTGGCGCGCTCTTGGCGGTCGCGCATGTCGGAAAAGCGCTTTTCGGCCCGTTGCAGCTTTCTCTCTGCCAGACGGCGGCGCAGGTCGCCTTCTTCGGTCGCCTCGAATTCGGCGCGCAGGGCGGCAAGGTCGCTATCTTCGTTCTTGAGGGTCCGCGCGGCACGTTCCAGATCGCCCTCGGCCAGACGCACGATATTCGCTTGTTCCGAGAAATCCTCGCGTGCGATGCTCTGCTCGCCATTGGCATAGAGGATCGCGATAAACAGCGGCAGATAGAGAATGCCCCAGATATTGCGCAGGTAATAGCGGTGAAACCCGAGGATGCCGCCCGTCAGCCACACGAAATAGGCGATGGGCAGGGTCCGGTCATGCTCGCCCAGCGTCACAGAGCGCCGCGCCATCACCATGGCGATCAACGGAAACAGGATCAACCCGGCCCAATAGGCCCAGTGGGGTAACTCGAAGGTCAGATCGGGCATGGGTTATCCTTGAAAACCAGAATCCGCGGCCCCGGATTTGATCCGGAGCCTCGGCTGGGGGGGCTAACTCGATGGTCGGCGCAAGAATAATAGAGGCCCCGGATCGCTCTTGCGTCCGGGGCAGCAGTCCATCAAAGATCGAGTTCAAGACCCTCGATCATGTCCGGCGTCACGTAGCCCAGCGAGCCGGACATCATGTAATCGAGCTGTACCTTGAATACCTTGGCGGCATTCTTGTCGCGGTTGGCATACTTGAACCACAGCGGCACGGCGACTTCGGTCATGATGTCGACGTCATCTTGGCTGAGGCGCGTGACCTCGGTGCCGTCTTCCTCAAACTTTTTCCACGCCTCTTGGTCGGCCTTTTGCACCTTGGCGTGGTGCTCGATGGAATAGCTCTTGGTTTCTTGCTCGACGAACAGTTTCATCGCGTCCGACAGGTCGTCCCATGCCGCCTGACCAACCGTGATGTCCATCAGATCGACGGGCTGATACACCGACATGAAGCCCGGAGGCCCCATCGAGATGTAATCCGTCACCTGAGAAAACCCGAGAGCATAGTTCACGGCGGGGCCGACATAATCGGCCACGTCGATTGTGCCCTTTTCCAGCGCTGGGAAGATTTCGGAACCCGGCAAAAGCGTGGTTTCAGCGCCCAATTCCGAGAAGAGTTCCGCGACCATGCCGCCCGGTGCGCGCATCTTGCGGCCCCGGAAATCATCGACAGAACGGATCGGCACTTTCGAGTGAATGATGTTCGGGCCGTGATGCACCGGGCCGACGAAATGCATCCCTTGGGCGGCATAAAGCTCGCGCGCCATCTCCAATCCGCCCAGACCGTAGAAGAACGTGTCGAACTCGTGCGGATTGCGCAGGCCGAGGGGATAGGACGTCAGGAAAACCGCCGCCGGAATGATGCTCTGGGCATAGATGGTGAAGGGGTTTACGGCCTGAAGCACGCCGTTCTTGACCGCGTCATAAAGCTGAAAGTCGCCGACGACATCCTTTGCGCCGAAGGGCTGAAACGCCAGTTCGCCGCCGGATTTTTCCTCGATGGTGCCGCACCAGTCCTTGAAGATTTGCAGGCCGATTCCGCCCGCGTGCGACGTCTGGATTTTCCAGGTCTTGGTATGGCCCGCCGCCGTCGCGAGGTTCGGTGCCGCCAGTGCCCCGGCCCCGGCAACCGCCGCGCCGCCGAGTACCTTGCGCCGTGAGATGCTCTGTTCCGTCATGGTTAGTCCTCCCGTTTTGTTTGTTATGACCGGGAGTGTGAGGGCACAGCGAACCCAAGGTCAAGACGCGCGCTTCCGCTGCGCCGCTCAATACGGGGGCATGGGGCGGCGTCACGGCGTCAGAAGGCGATGTTCCAGACGTCGAGAACCTCGCGCATTCCCTCGCCGCGTTCGAGGCCCTCGGTGGCGATGGGCTGTTGCATCGCGCGGGCGGGGGCATCCATCACATTCGATCCGGCATAGGCGTCGAAACCAAGCCCGGTACGCTCGGCCAAAACCGACAGCGATACCTGAAACAGCCGCAGCGGATCGGTATCGAGGCTCTCGATCTCGTCGATCAAATCGCTCTGGGACAGCAAGAACGCCGCCGATGTCAGCCCGCCATCCGCCGCGCGATAGGCGATCAGCTTCCAGAACCGTGTCGGGAGTTGAATACCGCGATATTCAGGATCGGCATCGCCAAAGACCGGCCCGCCGAGAACCGAGACCCGAATGTCCTCGGCACCGCCATGGCCCAGCACCAGATTTTCCAACCCGTCCCACATGCCGCCGCGATAGGACTCGCCGAAGCGGTCATGGCGGGGCAGGGCGTTGGTATAGAAAAACGAGTCGAGATTGGCCTGCTTGGCCTCCTCAACCGCTCCCCATGCGAGGTCAGAGCCGAGGGCGATCTGGCGACGTTCCAGATTGTTGCTCTCATAGAGTGGATCACCCACCTGATCGACGGCATCGAGCCGCTCGTCCAGCTTGAAGTCATGCACGGGCAGAACCACCCGCCTCGCGCCGTCGATATTCCACGCGACGAAGCGGGGCAGGCGGCGCTTGCGGCTCTGGCAAACCGAGAAATGCGTATAGGGAATGGTCTGAGCGCGCCCGAAATTGGCGGCATCACGCTTCAAGCTGAGGGACAGGACGGGCATCGGTGCGGCGACCCCAAGGAAATCGGGGTCAAAGCCGGTGCGGGTCAGGCCCTCTGCCTCTTCCTCGCTGTCCATCACCAGCGGCGCGGGCGGTTCGAGAACGAAATTCAGCTTCTTTTTGATTGAAAGCGGATAGCAGGCGAGGGCGTGTTCGTCGTCATTGCCATCAATCTCGCCGCCGAAATGCAGACCGGCGATAATGTCCGTCGCCTTGTCGCCCTCGGCTATCATCCAGACCGAGCCGGAATCGCCGCTCTTGCTGATTTCGCCGTCATGGGGTGGGCGCTGGGGGTCGACACCAATCTCGAAGCCGCCAATGTCCTTGGCCCCGATCGTGCCGCCGTAATTGACGCTGACGATCACGTCATGACGCCGGACGATGCCATAGGTCACTCCTGTGGACCGGCCCGATTTGACCACCCGGTCTCCCAACTCGACATTGCCGAGCCGTTTTGGAATCACGTTCAGACCGTGCAACTCGCGCCGCAACCCGCGGCCCTGCACCCGCGCCAAAGCACAATCTCCGGCGGGGCCGAGATGGCTGCGCAAGAGGGTGCCGCAGCCGTTTCCGGCGGTATTGTTGTTATCTCGCGGTCCCGGCTGCGCAATCGCATCGCCGATGACACCGGTCGGGCCGTGCAGGATATGCCAGTTGGACAAGATACAGGGCGTGCCGTCCACCGCGTCGAACACGATCATCCCCAGCGTCCCTGCATCGCCGCGCACATTTGCGACGCTGATCCCCGGTAAAATCGGGTCAAGGCGCGACTTGCGCATGTTCGGTCCCTCGGGCGCGACAATGTCGAAGGAGGGGCGATAGCTGCGCTGAATCACATCCGTGGGATAATCAACGCCCTCGACGGTTATGGTGTCGGGCAGGCGCACGGTGCCCATCTCGGGCAGGACCGTATCATCGGCCTTGGACGCCACCGAAAAAACGATGGCGAGATCGCCGTCATCATTCTTGAAGCCCACACCGATTGAAGTAACGTTCGGATCCCGCAGGTACTCCGCCCCCCGCGCGCGGATAAAGCGGCGCAGGGCGGCGGCTTTCTCCTTGGAAACTTTGGATTTTTTCGCGGTTTTGGCTCGGGCGGGCTTCTTCGCCATGGAGGCGTCCCCTTCGGGTGTTTTGCAGGCATCGGCGTGAGATCGTCGTTATTTTACCATGCGAATCCACAAGCGGCCATGGGTGTAGGCCGAAACATGCGTTGCAACCCTTGACGGCATGGCCCCGGATGGCTAAACACCGCGCTTCCAGCGGGCTTTGTTGACCGCTACAGCGTTTTCAATACTCCAGAGGATACTCGATATGGCTCGTCGTTGCGATCTTTCCGGCAAGGGCGTCATGACTGGCAACAATGTCAGCCATGCGAAGAACCGCACGCGCCGTCGTTTTCTGCCCAACCTGAACAACGTCACGCTGGTCAGCGAGAGCCTCGGGCGGTCGTTCAGCTTCAAGATTGCCGCCAGCACCCTGCGCACGGTCGATCATCGCGGTGGGCTCGACGCCTATCTGATGAAGGCCCGCGACACCGAACTGTCGCCCGCCGCGCTGAAGGTCAAAAAAGACGTCATGAAGGCCGCCGAAGCCGCCGCCTGACTTTCTTTTACTGCCCTGAACAGATTAGGCCCCGTGCGGATTTCCGCCGGGGCCTTTTTACGTTGTGGCTGTCTTTTGGTCTTGGAAAGTCTCGTCGTCTGAACCCAGAAAGCGCCCCAGCGTGGACAGGCCCTCGACATTGTCGCAGACCACTTTGACCAGGACCAGAAACGGCACCGCCATCAACGCGCCCGGAATACCCCAGAGCCAGCCCCAGAAGACGACGGTCAGAAAGACCGACACCGTATTCAGCTCCAGCCGTCGGCCAACGGTGGTCGGCGTGACGAACTGGCCTTCCAACGCGTTGAAGAACAGATAGATCAGCGGCGCGAGCAGGGCATAGGAAATGGTGTCGAACTGGACAATCGCGAACAGCGTCACCAGGGACGCCCCGGCGATCATGCCGATATAGGGCAAGAAGTTGAGCAGGAACGCGAACACGCCCCAGATATACGCATCCTCCATCCCGATCATATAAAGGCCGATGCCGATACACAGCCCAAGGGTCGCATTGATGATCGTGATGGTCAGCAGGTATCGCGACACCTTGCGTTCGATGTCATAGACGGCACCGAGCGCCTTTTTCTTTTCCTCGAAGCGAGGAAAACTCGCGACCAGCTTGCGATAAAACATCTCGTTCGAGGCCAGGAGAAACAGCGCCAGTACCAAGGCCACCGCCGCCGAAGCCGCGATATTCGTGAGGGTATTCACCGCCGAGTTGAGCAAGCCGGGGGTCTCAATCGACACTTTTTGAACATTGTCGGTTCCACCGGTCTCTGCCAACTCATCCATCTTCTGAGTGGCTTCCTGAACGTCCTTGACGGTCTGGGTCAGGCTGCGCAGCTTATATTCCAGCGTCCGGCCCAGTTCCGGCGCCTTGTTGATCCAGCCGGTGACGGGGCCGCTCATGACGTATCCGACCGACGTGACCGAAAATGTCAGACCGAAGACGACGATGATCGAGCCAAGCACATTCGGTATCCCAAGGCGCGCCAGCGCCCGAACGATGGGGCTGAGTGTCAGGGCCATGAGCGTCCCAAGGATAATCGGAAGGAACAGATCCTTGGCGAAATAGAGAACGATGGCGACCAGGATTATCAGAATGACGGTCATGCGAGAGCGGATCGCGCGCAGCAAGTGAACTGTTTCCACCGCCGGATCGCCCGAAACTGCCTCCGCGCGATGTTCCTGATCTTCGCTCACGTCTTAACCTCATTCACTGCGAGGGTGCGACGATACTGGGAACACTCTCGTGCGGCAAACGCGCTGACCTGAATTTGGTTGCCGAGATTTCCCGGTTGTGCCGTTTATCGCCCGGGAAAGCCCCGGCCCAGCACCGACTCGTAAACATCGAGGGTCGCTTGTTGCATCCGCTCGGTCGAGAAATGTTCGGCAACGCGGGATGTGGCGGCATCGAAGACCCAGCCGCGCTCTTCTTCGGTCAGGTCGAGGATTTCTTCCATCGCATTGGCCATTGCCTCGGCATTGCCCGGCTCCACCAGGATGCCGGTGACGTCATCCTCCACGGTTTCGCGCCCGCCGCCATGGTTGGTCGCGATGACCGGACAGCCCATCGCCTGCGCTTCGACGGCGACCCGCCCGAAGGCTTCGGGGTCGGTCGAGGCCGAAACGACACAGCTTGCCAGCCGATAGGCCGCCGCCATGTCGTTGCACGATCCGACGATGCGGACGCTGTCACCGGTCTGCGCCGATGCAATCCGTCGGTCGAGCGCGCGCAGATAGTCCGAGCCTTTCTTCGCATCGCCGACGATCAGGCCAAGAAAGGCGTCCGGTCCCCGGCGATCCCGGACGATCTTGCAGGCGTCGATAAAGACCTCCTGCCCCTTCCACCGGGTCAGCCGTCCGGGCAGCATGAAAATCGGACGGATTTCTTCGGCCAGATTCCAGCTTGTCACGAGTTCGCCGATCCGTTCGGTATGGACCTTGTCGCGGTCGAAGACGGATAAATCGGCCCCGCGCGGAATCGTGACGATGCCGGACGGATCAATACCATGCCGCTCGGCCACCATATCGGCGATGAACTGAGAGACGGCAATCACCGGCTTTCCGCGCGCCATGATGCTGTTATAGCGCCGCTTTGCCCGTGAGCCTTCGTTATAGGCCCCGTGATAGGTGGTGACGAAGGGCAACGCGCCCCGCCGCGTGGCCCAATAACCGCTCCAGGCGGGGCCGCGGCTGCGGGCATGGACGAGGTCGACATTTTCACTGCGGATGATCTTGCGCAGGCGGCGAGAATTGCGCCACAACGCGAACGGCCCCTTCGCATCCATTGGCAGCTTGATCAACTCGCCCCCGACCGCGCGCAGCTTGGCCTCCAGTCGTCCGCCGCTCGAGGCAACGAGTGCGCGTCCGCCGGCAGCCCGGATTGCCTGCGCCATTTCCAGCGTCCCGCGCTCGACCCCGCCCTGGTTCAGAGAGGGCACTAGTTGCAGGATCGTGGGCCATCGCTTGCCGCCACCCGAAGAACGCGATAGCCCGGTGTGATCTGACTGAAAGGGGACGTCCGTCATGTCGAATCCTGATGTACTCACGACCAGTGACGGTCGCCACATCGCCTATCATCGGCGGCGAAGGCAAAAAAGCGATAATAGACCGGGGGTCGTTTTCTTCGGCGGATTTACCTCGGACATGACCGGGACAAAAGCGGTTTTTCTTGAGGAGTTCTGTACGGCACGCGACCTCGACTTCCTGCGCTTTGACTATACCGGCCACGGCCAGTCATCCGGGACATTCGAGCAAGGCAGTATCGGCGACTGGTTTCGCGATGCGCGCGATGCCGTCGATGCTTTGACCGAGGGGCCGCAAGTTTATATCGGGTCGTCCATGGGTGGCTGGATCGCGCTGTTGGTGGCGCGGGAACAGCCCGAGCGGGTTGCGGGCCTGATCGGCATCGCCGCCGCGCCCGACTTTACCGAGGACGCGATGTGGGCAGCGGCGTCGCAGGCCGAGCGGGCGGAATTGACGCGCGCGGGCCGGATTGCGGTGCCCAGCGAATACGGCCCGCCCTTGGTGATTACCCGGCATCTGATCGAGGATTCGCGCAAGTATATGGTGCTTCGCCAGCCGTTGCGCCTAAACTGTCCTGTGCGTTTATTGCACGGAACGGCGGATATCGACGTGCCGCAAGAGCGTGCGCTCGCGCTGCTTGCCCACATGGACGGGCCGGACATCCGCTTGGTTCTGGTCCGGGACGGCGATCATCGTATGAGCGGCGAACGAGAACTTGCCTTGTTGAAAGAGACACTTAACGATCTCATCTGACCGGTGTGAGGGCAGGTGTGTTTCGTTAAGAGACATAAGAAATTAATTCAGAGTCAGTAACTTAAAAGCTTTTCTTTGCACATTAACTCATATTAAGATACCTTACGTGTAGGAACCGGAAACCATGTTGCAATATCTCGACTTCGAAAAAAGCGTCGCTGAACTGGAGGGCAAGGCAGAAGAACTGCGCGTGCTCGCCAAGGACGACCCCGATATGGATATCGGCACCGAAGTCGCGCAGCTGGAAGAAAAAGCCCACAAACAACTCAGCGATCTCTACGGAAAGCTGACGCCCTGGCGTCGGTGTCAGGTCGCGCGCCATCCCAATCGGCCCCACGCGCTCGAGATCATCAACTCTTTGATCGAGGATTTCACGCCGCTCGCGGGGGATCGTGGTTTTGCCGAGGACGAGGCCGTGATCGGCGGTCTTGGCCGGTTCCGTGAACGCGCTGTTGTCGTGCTGGGCCAGGAAAAGGGCGCGGATACCCATGAGCGCCTGCGCCGTAATTTCGGCATGGCGCGACCCGAGGGCTATCGCAAGGCGATCCGCCTGATGGAATTGGCTGACCGGTTCAACTTGCCGGTTCTGAGCTTCGTCGACACGCCGGGTGCCTATCCGGGCAAGGGCGCGGAGGAACGCGGACAGGCCGAGGCCATCGCGCGCTCTACCGAGAAATGCCTGGAACTGACCGTGCCCGTTATCGCAACTGTGATCGGCGAGGGCGGGTCCGGCGGGGCCATCGCTTTGGCCACGGCAAACCGCGTGCTGATGCTTGAAAACGCGATCTATTCCGTGATCTCGCCCGAGGGCTGCGCATCCATTCTCTGGAAAGACGCGCAAAAGGCACAGGATGCCGCAGCGGCCCTGAGATTGACGGCGCAAGACTTGCTTTCCCTTGGGGTGGTGGACGCCGTGGTGCAGGAGCCCGTCGGCGGTGCCCACAGAAATCGAGACCTGACAGTGAAATCCTTGGGCAATGCAATCGAAGCGGCGCTCGAGGGATACGATGGCATGGACGCAAAAGACATCCGTCTGGAACGGCGCGAGAAGTTCCTCTCGCTTGGGCGGCAAAAACTGGACTAACGCCGGAATGGCGGACGGCCTGTCCGTGATCTGGCGAACGATAACGACCTAACCGGCAAAAAGCCGGATATGAAACTAAGGAGACGGTTGATGGCGACGATGGGCAAAAGCATGAAAATGGCCGGGCGTCTCGCTGCGGCTACGGCACTCTCCGGGTCACTTGCGGCCTGTGACGGGCGCTTCGGTCGGGCGGCGGAGCAGATGTTCGCGCCGGTGTCTTTCGACACTCCGACGGATATGGCGCAGCGGTCCCCCGCCCCTGCGGCACCGGGTAATCCGGTCTATAACGACGGTTCGCGGATCGAGAACCAGCGCCAGTACCAAGAGGTCTATGGCGATCCTATCGCGGGGACCGGTCAGTCGGTTGCCCAGAACCAGACCTATGCGCGCTCGGTGTATCAGGATCGGTCGATTGCCTCTGCGCCGATCAACGACGTGCCGCTTTCGCCCGTGATTGGCGAGCCGGTCGATTACACCTCGCAGTCGATTGCTGTCGATACGGTGACCTACACCACGACGCCGATGCCAGTTCCGCGCCCCGCGCAGCCCGTCATTCAGCAGCCAGTGCCCCTCGCGCAGCCTGCCGTCCCGGTAATCGGTGAAGCCGCGCCTGTCCTGCGCAGCCCTGCGCCACAGGTTGGCGCGCTTCCCACAACCATCTTCAGCGATGCGTCGGCGGTTGTCGGCCAAAGCGATCCGCTGTCATTGCAGAGCGTACCCTATGGCTCGACGGCCAGCCATCGCTACACGGCCCCGGCAGAAACGATGACCTCGGTGGGTATTCCCATCGCGGCGTTGCCGATGTCGACCCCTGTGCCGCAGACATACGAGAGCATCGACCAGCCTCAATATGCGCCGCTTCAATATTCCGAGCCGCAATACTCGATGCCGGTCGAGATGATCGAAACCGAGATTTCTGCAACCGGATTTGCGGTGGCGGATACCGGCGGAAGCATTGATACCGTAGAGCTTGCCTCGCTTGGTGGCAGTTTTGCGCCGATGCCGCGTGCCCGGCCCTCTGATCTCGGCGTCTCTCCGATTGCCGAAACGATGGCCAAGGCTGCGCCGACAATTGTTGCAAAAGCCCCGGCTGTGCAAGCCAACAACCCATTGAAGACGCCTCTGCCGTCCCTGCGACCCGCGCAATATGCGTCGATTTCGGGTCGGGCCATCACCGATGCGCCGCCGCTGACCGAGGCGCCGCAGATGATCGAGGTCGAGGCTGTCTTCGTCGATGAACTGCCCGAAGAAACCCAGGCGGGCGTTGCCGACATTGCAGCAATGGAGATCGAGGGCGAGGCCGTCGATACCTATGCAATGGCGCGTGCCGAGATCGAAACCGCCGCGCTGGAGCCAGTCGAAATGCCTGCCCCGGTGGAGATCGAGGTCGAGCTTCCGGAGCCGGTGGCCGCTGAGAAGGCCGAGATGGTTGCGGAAGTTGCCGAAACGGCTGAAAGCATCGAGACCGCCGTCGTCGAGCCGTCGGACCTGTCGCAGCAGATGGCGTCAATCGACACGTCGAAGCTGTCCGCGCCGATCATCGAAGACGCCGCGCCAACGGTCGAGATCGCCTCGGATCTGGGTGACCTGAAAGAACTCTCCGGCACCTCCTGGCGTTTGGAGAGACTGAATGGCAAGGACGTGCCCGCAACGGCAGAACTGCACTTCGACGGCAACAGTGGCTTTGCTGGCGGTCAGGGCATCTGCAATAACTATGGCGGCGAGTTCTCCGAAACGCTCAAGGGCGATTTCGATATGGGGAATATCTTCAGCACCGAAACCAAGTGCGAGCACTTCGCGCTGGAGCGTGATTACATCGTCGCGCTTGAAGGGGCATCCGGCTATCGGACCACCCCCGGCCTGCGCGAGCTGCAACTGCTCGACGGGTCCGGTGAAGTAATCGCGACTTTCGCCGCGTTCTGATCCGGTCATATCGCTGACGATTTGAAGCGCCGCCCCTGAAACGGGGCGGCGTTTTTCGTACTACACACCCGTAACCCTTCGAGACGGCCCGTTGGGCCTCCTCAGGGTGAGGTTCGCAAGTTGGCCTCATCCTGAGGAGCGGGCGAAGCCCGCGTCTCGAAGGATGCGCTTGCGTGTTACCGCCCGTTCTGCTCTCGCCAGGCGGCGAAGGCGGCGACGGTGTCGTCGCGGGTGGCGGGATAGAGGCCGATGATCGTTTCGCCCGCCAGCACGCGCTCGGCCACGAAGTCCTCGAACACCGTCATTTCGGTTGCCTCATCGGCGATTTCCGCCGCGATTTCGGCAGGGATGACCACGACGCCCTCGCCATCGCCGACGATCACATCACCGGGGAATACCGGCGCGTCGCCGCAGCCAATAGGCTCGTTGATGCCGATGGCCTCGTGCACCGTCAGGTTTGTCGGCGCAGAGGGGCGGGCGTGATAGGCGGGCATGGCCATCTCGGCGATTTCGGGGCTGTCCCGGAACCCGCCATCGGTAACGATCCCGGCACAGCCGCGCACCATCATGCGGCTGACGAGGATCGACCCGGC
Organism: uncultured Neomegalonema sp.; assembly: GCA_937958625.1. Taxonomy (GTDB): domain Bacteria; phylum Pseudomonadota; class Alphaproteobacteria; order Rhodobacterales; family Rhodobacteraceae; genus JAHDDY01. The sequence goes on along the minus strand of CALGNO010000240.1, from coordinate 337 downwards.
GGAGGCCGCGCGCGGATCTTTGCGGCTGTCGATCACCATGACGGCACCGGGCGGGCAGTCCTCGACCGCCTTGCGCTGGGGATGTTCCGGGTTCTGGAACACGCTGACGGGATTACGGTCTTCGCGGGCGGGCATATAGCGCAGGGTAAACGCTTCGCCGACCATACGCGACGACGCGCCCAGCGGCATCACGCCCTGAATCATCTGATTGCGCAGGCCGCGCTTGAACAGGGCGGTACAGATCGTTGCGGTACTGACCGCCAACAGTTTCTCGCGCGTCGCGTTATCCAGAGCCATGCGTTACCTTTCTTGCCCGCGGCGTCGGTGCCGGGAGTTC
>CALGNO010000239.1 GCA_937958625.1 uncultured Neomegalonema sp. | reverse complement strand
TCGTGCCATCACGCCCCGGCGGGGCAGCGAGCGCGCACGGATATAGTCGACCAGCAGCGGATCATCGGCGCGGCCTTTATCCCCCGCCATCGCCTCGAAATTGCGCAGGCCCAGCGCCTGCCGCGCGCAATCGCGCCATTCTGAATGGCTGAAAAGTTTCGGGTCGGCCTGACCATAGACAAAGGGAAAGCGATACTCGCGCCAGTTCAGCGGCTTTTCGACGCGCGGGCCGTCTGGCGACCACTCGCCGATCCGCGCGGCCCAGTCAACGACGCTGTCATCCTCGGGCGGTTCATCGAGGCCGACCTCGCCCGCCGGGGCATGGGTGCCGACGAAATATCCGCTGCGGTCGCGCCCCTCCAGATAGCCATCGGCCACAAGCGCCTGATAGGCCAAAGTCACCGTATTGCGGGACACGCCCAGCTGCATCGCCATGCCGCGACTTGACGGCACCGGCTCGCCGGGGGTCAGACGCCGGGACAGGATCGCGGAGACCAGCATCTCGCGCACCTGCGCTTGCAGGCCGACGCCATCGAGGGGGTTCAGATGGAAAAGCGCGTCCTTCATGGGTCCAATTCTGGGGCTGGGGAAGCAATCTGGCCCTACCTATAGCCCGAATTGGCGCTAATGGGAAACCGCGAGTTGCGCTAGGCTGCGCCATCGAAGTGTGCCGCCACCCCTGCGGAAATCGCGGCCCTGCCTGGAGAATGAACAATGGACGGATCAGCACCGAGCTTCTCGACGAACTCCCTCGAAAGTCACTGGATGCCCTTCAGCGGCAACCGCGATTTCAAGGCCGAGCCGCGCCTGATCACCGAAAGTCAGGGCGTCTATCTGCATGACCACAAGGGCAACAAGCTGATCGACGGCTCATCGGGCCTGTTTTGCGTGCCCCTTGGCCATGGCCGCCGGGAGATTGCCGACGCGGTCCATGCGCAGATGATGCAGAATGATTATGTCTCGCCGTTCCAGACCGGACAGCTTGGCTCGTTCGAGCTGGCCGAGGTTGTTGCGCGCAAACTGCCCGAGCCGTTTAACCATGTCTTTTTCGTCAATTCCGGTTCCGAAGCCATCGACACCTCGCTGAAGATGGTCATGGCGTATCACCGGGCGCGGGGCGAGGCGCATCGCGTGCGTTATGTCAGCCGCGAGCGTGCCTATCACGGTGTCAATATCGGCGGTGTGTCGCTGGCCGGGATGGTCAAGAACCGCGAGACCTTCCCCCATGTGATGCCGAATGTCGTCACCATGCGCCACACATGGACCGGACAGGATACTTTTGTGAAGGGCCAGCCCGAGCATGGCCGTGAGCTTGCCGACGACCTGCAACGCCACTGCGAGACCTATGGCGGGTCGACCATCGCCGCCGTTTATGTCGAGCCGGTTGCCGGATCGACGGGCACGCTGGTTCCGCCCAAGGGCTATCTGGAGCGCATTCGCGAGATCTGCGACGACCATGGCATCATCTTGGTCTTCGACGAGGTCATCACCGGTTTTGGCCGCATGGGCACGCCCTTTGCCGCCCATAAATTCGGCGTGACGCCGGACATTATCACGATGGCCAAGGCGCTGACCAACGGCTGTATCCCCATGGGTGCCGTGTCGGCGAAGGACGAAATCTACGAGACCATCACGAACAGCGCGCCGGAAAACGCCATCGAGTTCTTCCATGGCTATACCTATTCCGGCCACCCCGCCGCCTGTGCTGCGGGTCTTGCAACCCAGAAAATCATGGACGACGAGGGCCTGTTCGAAAAGGCCGACGCGATGTCGGAATACTTCCTCGACGCGCTGTGGTCCCTGAAAGGCCACGAGTTGGTCAAGGATCTGCGCGGTATCGGCATGATGGGCGCGGTCGAGGTTCACCATGACGGCGTGCCGGGCCGCCGGGGCACGCATCTGCAAAAGGCGCTGTTCTGGAACGGCTGTCACATAAAGTTCACCGGCGACAATGCCGTCGTGGCCCCGATGTTCATCTCGGAACGCAGCCATATCGACGAGATCGTCGATTGCGTGCGCAAGACCCTCGACGAGGAACTGGAAGCCTCGGTCAAGGCATAGGCGCCCCCGCCCGGATCATCCGGGAAAAACATGCAGAAGCCCCGGTATGCGCCGCATATCGGGGTTTTTCTTGCCATGAGACAATCCATGCGCCCGAAAACAATTCCCTCGCAATTCCTGACACGGTAAAAGCCCCCCTATGGATGAGGAATACACGCCCGAACGCCTGCTCGCTGCCGTGGCCCGACGGGACAGCGATGCCTTTCGTCGGCTGTATAAGCTTGGCTCGCCGAAACTTTTTGCCATTACCCTACGCATATGCCGTGACAGGAGCCTTGCGGAGGATGCGTTGCAGGAGACCTTCACATCCGTCTGGCGACGTGCCTCTGCCTACGATCCGCGTAAGGCGACGGGGATGGTCTGGATGTCGGCGATTGCGCGGAACCGGTCCATCGATGCCTTGCGCCGTCGGCAAAAGGATGCACGGTTGCAAACCGGTACTTATCAGGAAGACACGACGCAGATTCCAGACCTGGCCGGGGCGCGGGCGGATTATGCCGAACTCGACGCCCTGCTCCACTGCCTCGATCAGCTTGACGAGGCCCAGCGCGAGACGGTGCTGCTGGCCTATTACGAGGGCTGGACGCGCGAAGAACTGTCCCGGCGCTTTGAAATGCCGGTCAATACGGTCAAGACGCGCCTGCGACGCGGCCTCGCAAAACTGCGCACCTGTTTAGAGAGGGCGGGCTGATGCCAAGCAAGACCGCCCATGCAAAAGCCGCCGAAAAGGCGCTCGGCCTCGATCCTATCGGTGCGGAAACCCGTGCCGAGGCGGACCTGCGCCGCCAGTGGGAGCGGTATTTCGCCCCGCTCGGCCTTGCGCTGCCCGAGGTACAGCCCCCCGATGACGTTTGGTATCGCATTCAGGCCAGCCTTGACCGCGCCGAGGATCGCAAGACGATCAAGCGGATGCGCGGCGGCCTGTGGCGCTGGCGGTTTGCCAGCCTGTTCTTTGCCGCCGCCGCCGCCGGACTCGCCGCCTTCGTCGTGACCTCGACCCTCGATACGGCCCCGACCGAGGCGACCCAGCGCAAATATGTCGCCGTGGTCACCCCCGAGGACGCCACCAGCGCGGTCATCGTCGAGGTCGATCTGGAGGCCGGAACCGCCAGCATCCGCCCGGTCGGCGTTACGGTCCCCGAGGGAAAGACCCTGCAAGTCTGGACCGCCGAACCCGACGCCGCCCCGCGCCCCGTCGGCCTGCTCGATCCCGATGCGGTTCAGGTGTTCGACGTGATGGCCGACCCCGGCGATGCCTTTGCCGTCAGCGTCGAACCCGAGGGCGGCTCTCCCACCGGTGCCCCGACCGGCGAGGTGGTTTATCACGGCACGCTGATCGCCGTTCCGGACTAGGCGGTTTTTTTCGCGGCACATTCTGCCACGTCGCGCATTACCGGAGCAGATGAGCGTAAGGATGATGCCGTGAAGAAACCTGCCTTATTCGTCGCCGCTCTCGTCTTATGCGGCGGATTTCTCTACGGCTGTGCCGGTGGCCCCTCCCTGAGTGACATTGCCCAGAGCAAAGCGCCAGAGGTCGAGGACCGGCGGCCTGTCGTCGTTTTCGTGCCCGGAACGCTCGCCTCCACCCTGCAAGACAGCGCGACCGGCGAGATGGTCTGGGGGCGCAGCGACGCCCTTGCCATGGACCCGCGCACGCCCGAAGGCCTGCGCCTGCTCTCCCTGCCCCTCGACCCGGTCTCCGGCATCGTTGCCGGCACGCCCGACACGGTTCGCGCGAGGGATGTGCTGCGCCGGGCCAACGAGACCGTGATGGGCATTCCGGTTTCCCTTGGCATCTACGACGATATGCTGATGGCGATGACCGAGGCGGGTTTGCGAGAGACTGCGCCGCTCGCCATTCCGGCAATGGGACCAAGCATCACGCCGTTTCCCTATGACTGGCGGCGCTCGATCGTGGATGGCGCGCGCGCGTTGGGCGAGACGCTGGAGGGCCGCGATGACGGGGCCGAAAAGGTGCAGTTGGTCGCGCATTCGATGGGTGGGCTGGTTGCGCTTTGGTATCTGATGTACGGCACCCAGGGCCTTGACCCGGACGGCACGCCGCCGACCCTGAACTGGGCGGGCGCGGCGCATGTGAACGAGGCGATCTTGCTCGGCTCGCCCCTGCAAGGGTCAGCCATCGCCATTCGCAACACCGTCAATGGCAACAAGCTGGGCGGGCCGCTGGTGCCGACCTTTCCGCCGACGATGCTGGCGAGCCATCCGTCGAGCTTCGAGCTGATGCCGCGCGGCAATGTGCTGGACGGCACCGATGCTGCGCCCCTCGATGCCACGACGTGGGAGCGGTTCGGTTGGGGGCTGGCCGATGCGGGCGAGCGGCGCAATGTAGAGATCCTGACACGCGGCGCGCCTGACGGACCCGCAATTGCCCTTGCCCGTCAAGCCGCCCTGATCAAGCGCGGGCTGGCCTATCACAAGGCCATGGACCGCCCCATCGACCCGCCCGAGGGCCTGCGCATTACCGTCATTGCCGGGGTTGGCATGGATACCCCCGAACGTATCGCCGTGCCGCCCGAGGGCGGTCAGGTCAGCATCGGCGCCAATGGCGACGGCGACGGGACCGTCCTGCGCGCCAGCGCAACGGCGGGTTTTACCGATGCTCACCCGCGCAAGGATGTTGTGCTGGTCGAAGCGGAGCACCTCGGCATCCTGTCGGA
>CALGNO010000238.1 GCA_937958625.1 uncultured Neomegalonema sp. | reverse complement strand
GCGCTCGGCAATCTTGGCGGCGACCTCGGCCTGTCGCTGTCCGTCAAGCGCGACGACTGTACCGGGTTCGCCCTTGGCGGGAATAAAGTGCGGCAGCTCGAATACTATATCGGCGCGGCGCGGGCCGAGGGCGCGGATACGGTGCTGATCACCGGCGCGGTGCAGTCGAACTTCGTTCGTACTGCCGCCGCCATGGCCCGCCGGTTCGATATGGAATGTCACATTCAACTGGAGGAACGGGTGGCCGGGGCGGGAGACCTCTATCGCACCAATGGCAATGTCTTGCTCGATCGCCTGCTCGGCGCGAGCATCCGCACCTTTCCGGTGGGCGAAGATCCGGCGGGGGCGGACAAGGCACTGTATGAGCTTGCCGACGAATTGCGCGGGGCGGGGCGGCGGCCCTATGTGATTACCCTCGGCACCGATCACCCGCCGCTGGGGGCGCTGGGATATGTGCGCGCGGCCCTCGAATTTGCCGAACAATGCGACGGCGCGCCGCCCTTTGACGAGATCATCGTCGGGTCCGGCAGTGCCTCGACCCATGCCGGGTTGCTGTTCGGCCTGCGCGCGCTCGGCATCGAGACCCCGGTGACCGGCATCTGCGTGCGCCGCAACGCCGCCCTGCAAAAACCGCGGGTCGAGGGGCGGGTGCGCGATATTGATGATCTGCTCGGGACGAGCGGCACCGTGGCGGCGGAGGATGTGCGGGTCTTCGACGGCTCGCTGGCGCCGGGCTACGGCAAGCTGAACGAGGCGACGGCGGCGGCCATTCGCCAGACCGCCGGGCGCGAGGGCCTGTTTCTGGACCCGACCTATACCGGCAAGGTGATGGCGGGGCTGATGATGCTGGCGGAGCGCGGCCAGTTGGCGGGCGAGCGGGTGCTGTTCTGGCATACGGGCGGGCAACCGGGCCTCTTCGCGTATGCCGATCAGTTGTGAGGCGGGGATGAGCGCGATGACACCGACCCTTTCCGTCACCCGCGCGGGCACGGGGCAACCGCTTGTTTTCGTTCACGGATATTTCGGCGGCGCAGGCCACTGGACCGATCAGCTCGCCCATTTCAGCGGTGATTACGATGTCATCGCGCCCAGCCTCGCCGGGTTTGGGGACAGCGCGCATCTGAGCGCGCCGCACAGCATCGAGGGCCATGCGGCGCTGGTCTGGCAAATCCTCGATGACCTTGGGGTCGGCGAGATTTTCCTGCTCGGCCATTCCATGGGCGGCATGGTCGTGCAGCAGATGACGGCGATGCAACCGGGACGGGTGGCGCGGCTGGTGGCCTATGGCACCGGCCCGGTCGGCAGCCTGCCGGGGCGGTTCGAGACGCTGGACCAATCGCGCCACCGCATTCGCGAGGACGGAACCGAGGCCACGATGCGCCGGATCGCGGCGACATGGTTCGTCGACGGCGCGGCCTCGCCGGGCTATGCGGCGTGCCTGAACGACGGGGCGAAGGCGACCGAGCAGGCGGCGCTCGCCAGCCTCGATGCCTGGGAGGGTTGGAACGGCGAGGCGGCGCTGTCCGATATTGCCTGTCCTACGCTCGTGATCTGGGGCGAGCATGACCGTTCCTATCCGCGCAGCCAGATCGACACGCTGGTTCGGCATATCCCGAATTGCGCGTTGGTGGTGATGCCCGGATGCTCCCATGCCGCGCATTTGGAAGACCCCGCAACCTTTAATACCGCCCTCGAGCGTTTTCTGGCGCGCGGCGAGGCCTGACGCATCACTGATTGCGTCACTGATCACGTCACTGGGGCCTCCATACGCGCCAGAATACCCAACACCATCGCATCGAGGCGCAGGCCGCCGGATTTGGCAATATCCGCAAAGCGGAACACCGCACCGCCGGGGTTCCTGACCGGCTTGGTCGGGTGAAACCGGTTCGCCTCCAGCGCCATAAGCGCCACCGCCGCCGCCCGCCTGCCCGTCACGAGGCAAAGGCGCTTCCACGCGTGGCTGCCGACCCCCAGATGCACGAGGCGGCTTTCGGCAACCATACAAAAAGCCCGCCACGAAAACCGGCCAAAACCCTGCATTTCGAACGCCCACGCCTCGGGCATGGCGCTGATCACCTGGGTCGTCCGCAAGCGATCAAGACCGGTTTCGACCTGGGCCTCATCGCCGATATCGAGACCGAACAGCGCGGTGAGATTGTTTCGCTCGGGGGGTAAAATTGGTTTTGTCCCGCCACCGGCCTCTTCCATACTTTTTTCTAAGCAATTCCCGCCGTTAGGCGGGACAGGACCAGACTCAGGCGCGTTAGCGACTGGCCGATTTTTACAAGATTCAGAGTCCGGTTTTGTATTGTATCTATGGGAGACCAAAACGGACTCCGCGTCAGACACTTTATCAGGATTGGCGTGCATCATCTCAGTGAAGAGCGCCCGGGTCCGCTCGATAAATGCCTCCAGATCCCGCTGGGCCGTCACCAAACGCGGCAGATCCCGGTGGCGCGGTGTGCGCTGGGGCAGATCGGCATAAAGACCGTCCAGCCCTTCGGCACAAATTCGGCGCGGGTTGAGGGCGAATGCCTCGGCGAAGAGCTGTGCCGCCTGGCGCAATCCACGCGAGATCGCGGCGCGGGCGGCGTCGATGGCCTCCTCGCGGGCGCGCACCGCATCCGCCGAACGTTTGAGCGCAGGCCATGCCACCGCGAGGGGCCGCAGGTCGACGCAAAAGGCAATCGCGCCCTCCTCCGTCACCTCGGCACGCCCGCGCACAAAGCCCCGGCCCCCATCGGCACGGGTATCGCGGAAAATCAGCCCAAGGGCCTCCAGCTTTCGTTCCGAGCGGTTCACCTGCCGCGCCGAAATCCCCAGATCCGAGGCCGTGCGAAAGACCGGGCGGGTATAGATCGGGCGACCGCCCTCCTCCCAGTCCTCGGCCCGCGTATAGCTGACATAAAGGGTCAGCAGGCGCAGGTCGGCGAAGCTGAGGCCGAAATGCCGCCCTGCCCTTTCGGCCATGCGGATGAGGGAAAACTTGTTATCTGCGCCCTCCGGCAACCCCGTGAACGCTTCGCAAGCGGACATGAGAGTGGCGGTCACGGACGCCTCGCGATTGAGGGCCATGGTCAGTCTCCTGGTCGGAGCCGATCGTCAGCACAAGGACAAGACGCAGTTTTCCCGGTCACGCAAAGGATGCGTGATTGATTCGGACGGGAAAGATCGGTAAGACTGGCGTCACATCACTGCCGCCGGTTCGGTCTTGCGCTCTCCCGCGTCAACGGGTCTGTCGTCTGATCGGATCGGCGTTTTACGTTTCAAGGCCTTCGTCAAAAAGCCCCTCGATCCTGTCGGGGATGATCTAATCCACGATCGGGCCTCCCTTCTTTTTCGTATTCCGGTTCGGCAAGGCAGCGGCGAATTTTGCCAGCGCCTTTTGCAGATCGTCTGCATCCGCGTCGCCATGGGACAAGCGGATGGTGACGGTCTTGTCGGTCATCGTCGCCTTGAGCGTGCGACCGCCCTGCGAGATTTCAGCCTTGAGCGATTTTGCCCTGGCGGGTTTTTTCGCAGGCTTTTTGCCCTTGCCCTCGATCTCGGCCAGCGCGTCCTGCAAGGCGCGGAAGCTGAGGTCGTAGGGCGTCTTGAACGCGTTCAAGATCGCATCCCGGTGGCGCAGGACGGCGCGGGCGCGGCTGACGATGCTCTCATGCACCCCGATACGCGCGGCAAAGGCGACCGCCGTGGGCGGGGTCTTTTCGGTCTCCGCCAGCGCCTCGTAAATCTCGCCGATGGAGAGCAGGCGTTCAAAGGGGCTGAGGTCTTCGCGGGCCTCGTTTTCGCGGAACCGGTGGAACAGCATCGCGAACCGGTTTTCGGCAGCGGAGGCGCCCTCGGGCGGCGGCATGATGACCGCTCGCACCGGAAGCCCGAGCGCGGCGCAGGCGGCGCGGCGGCGGCGGCCACTGAGCAGGTGGAACCGCGCGCCGGTGGCGTTGAGCGGATCGCGGGGGTCGGGCTGCCATGCCGGATCGGCGGGCCAGACCTGAACCGGCACGTCCTGGCCATTGGCCCCGATGCTGTCCATCAGCGACGTGAAGGCCTCGGTGTCGTGCCAGTCCGGGCGGCGGTCGGACCCCAGCGGGTCGTCGATCTGCGCCGGGTCGAGGGACAGCTCGCGCTTGCCGGACAGGACCGCCGCGACGATCCCGTCGCGCATCTCGGCCAGATCGCCCTCGACCTGGGCCATCGCGCCCGCCTTCCATGCGCCGCCGAACCCGCCGGGGATCGACTCGCGCGTGCCCTGCCCTTCTTCCGGTGCCGGTTCGCCCGGCTCGGCCTCGGCGCGCTTGGCCTTCATCTGCTCGAGAACCGAGCGGGAAATCACGCGTTTCATTCGGCGGCCTCCCGGTTGTCGTCATCCTCTGCGGCATAGATCGCCTCCATCCACGCATCGGCGTGCCCCCGCGCGAGATGCGGCCAGAGACGCGCGGCGATGGCGTCGCCCACGGCATCGGCATTATCGACAAAACGGTCCATGCCTTTTCTCCTCCCCCGCGTTTCCGGCTCGTACTCATAGGCGCTTTGATAGACGTCTGCGGCATTCGCTATAGCATCAGAACGTAAATAGAACACGGGTAAAATTTCACCGGGGCAATTTTCCATCAGCATCGTCAGTTGCGCGATGTCCTGGGCGTTGGACCGCTGGACGATGGTGGGCAGCAACATATGCTCCCCCGCGCCGATCTCGATGCGGTCATGGGCGAGGATATGCTGAAGCATTCCGAGCAGGCCGTTGGTAAAGGTCGCGAGGGTCGCGAGGTCAAAACCCTTCATCGTCTGCGGGATCACCAGACTGCTGGAGGCGATGACGTTGTTAAGCTGGAACAGCGTCAGCGCGGGCTGATAGTCGATGATGATGACGTCGAGGGTCTCGGTCAGCGCGTCTTGAACGCGTTCAAGATCGAGCGGCCCGCCCTGCCCCGTTCCGGCGCTTGCGCGAAAATCGCCCGGTTCGGTACGCGGCGGATGCGCCGCCGACCATATGTCGATGGCATCGCGCAGATAGCGATAAAAGCGTTTGCCAGGCGGGTTGGCCCGCAACAGCCGCGCAATCTGAATCTCGCCCTCGGAGGTCTCTGAGTGGGCCGGCACGATCCGCATACCGGGCCAGCCGGTCGGCTGGAAAAACGAATCGAGTGTTTCTCCATTGTTCTCGGTATAGGGCAGATCACCGTTCGGATACAAGCCCGCGAAATCCACCATCGTCGGCGTACCGGGATCAGGCAGGCCGACGCCCTCTTCCCCGCCCGCGAAATACAGCGTCAGCGTATGTTGGGGATCGGCATCCATCAGGCCAACGCGCATCCCGAAATTGAGGCTGAGATACTGGGCGAAATGCGCCGCGCTGAGGCTCTTGGCCGTGCCGCCCTTTTGCGAGGCGAACGAGATCACCGGCAACGGGTCGAGGGGCGCGCGCCACGCGAGATAATCCCGGGGGCGCTTGGCATGGATCGCCATCAGCATCCGAATGGTCATCAGCTCGCGGGTATTGAACACCCGCTCGCGGCCCTTGGCCTGTCCCGGCGGAAACCCGGCGGTCTGGGCCGCGAACTTGGTCAGGTATTGATAGCTGACATTCAGATACCGGGCGCATTGGCGCATCGAATAGCTGCGCGTGGGCCGCGCCTTCAGCAACAAATCCTGGTTGGCGGTGAGGCGCGCCCGCTCCAGACCTCGGCTGAGATCCGTCAGATATTGTTCAAGTCGGCCTTTTGCCATGCCGCAATCCGTCTATAATCGGCGCTCGATGTCTCCCGAGTCGTCCGAATCTTCCTGCTCGTTACCTCTCAGTAGCATGATTTTCCACCTATCGCATCATTTTCATGCGCCTTTGCGGGATACAGCCACGACAGGGCAGGGTGACGGTGCCAATACCTTCCTGATCGGTGCGATAGGCGTGTGATTTGTCCGTATAGAGCCAAAATCCATGACAGGACCAGCGGGTGAGGTCACGGTGGGGCAGGGCAGGGGGCCGGACCGCAGCGCGTAGAAAGCGGCTGGACTTTCCCGCCCGTTATTTCCATATTCAGGGCAGGGTGGTAAAATGCCACCTTGGTCAACGGAGGCGCTGCCATGGGACAATCGGTCAAGCTTGCGGATGATGTCATGGATGCGGTGCGCCGCGAGTCCGAAATGCAAAGCCGGTCGATTGCGGGCCAGATCGTGCACTGGCTGAATATTGGCCGCGCGATCGAGCGCTCGCCGTCCTTCGATTATGCCCGCGTGCGGCAGGCGCTGAGCGCATCGCGCTCGCCCGACAGCCTCAGCGGCGAAGAGCAGGAAATCTGGGCCGCGGAATTTGCCGAACAGATGACCGTGCCCGCCGCCGGGGAGAGGGCGTTTCATGCCGAGCGGCACCGGCTGGGCAGGGGGGTCGGCCTCGACGATGACGGGACGCTCATCACCCGAAAGGCGACCCCGAAAGGGTGAGCGTACCCCCGCGCCCCACGCTCGTGCTGCTCGCCGGTCCCAACGGCGCGGGCAAGTCGACGCTGTTCGAACAGCGCGTCGCGCCGATGCTCGACATTCCCTTCATCAATGCCGACGTGATCCAGCGGGACGAGCTGAAAAACCCCGACATCGCCGCCGCCTATGACGCCGCCCGGATCGCCGACGAGCGCCGCAGCGCGCATCTGGAGCGCGGCACCAACTTTGCGACCGAAACCGTTTTTTCCCATCCGTCAAAGCTGGCCCTCGTCGAGGATGCCCGGGCGCGGGGCTTTCGCGTGATGGTGTTTCATGTCGGCGTGGACAGCGCCGCGCTGTCGGTGGCGCGGGTCGCCGGGCGGGTGGAGGAGGGCGGTCATCCCGTGCCCGAAGACAAGATCCGCGCCCGCTATGCACGGGGCGGCGGGCTGATCCGCCAGGCCGTGCTGCTCGCTGATCTCGGCCATGTGTTCGACAACTCGGGCCTGAACACCCCGCCGGAACGGGTGCTGTCCTTCACGAATGGACGCGCGGTCTTCGTACGCCCGCAGCTGCCCCGGTGGACCCTCGAAATCTATGGGGATGATCTGGTGCAGTGACCCGCAGGTGCACCGGCGGCACGGCGCGGGGCAGGGCGCTCGACCCCACGGCCCGATCTTGAACGCGTTCAAGACGGCTCTGAAACGGCACGACTGCGGGTTTCCCGGCTTTGACGGAAAGCCACCGGCGGGCAGACACGTCTTCGGTGAAACCTGAAACGCGGACACCCATTCAAAGTAGTGCGCGGCAGGTCAATAGAAATCGACAGCCCTTGAATTGCAACGATTCGGAGTGACAGTGCGTTGATGGGCTTATCAAGTACCTATTGCTTACTTTCTATTCGTTGCCTAGAAGTGCAGGCTCGACGGTCATCTCATAGCTCTGGATCATATGATGTTCATTATTTACGATGAAACGGAAATACTGGAAACACGTCCGTATCCGACGTCTCCGGGGCAATTCTATACGGCGAACGATGATACGATACTCTTCACCACCGTCGGATTTTTCTCGTCGTTTGGCGGTGTCACGACGCTTCAGTCTTTCGACCCGCGGACAGGCGAGGCGAACGAGGACGCGATACGGGCGTCTGGAGCCGGTCATCGGAATGTCAGCGTCGCCTCTCTGGAGGGCGGGGAGATCATCGTCAATTACCAGCCCAATTACCTTTCCGGGCCAGACCTGACACTTGTTTCCGTCTTGCCCCAAGGCGTTTCGCTGGAGGACGAGAGCTTTCTTAGGATCGAGGAACATGCAATCGTTGAGGCGGTGCCCGTCATCGCGTTGAGCAACGGCAATGCGCTTGTTTCATGGAACGAGCAAGGCACGCGATTATTCCTCTTTCCGGAATTCTCGGTAGACAGCTACGCCCAGATCATCGCACCGGACGGGACGGAAATCGGATCACCAATTCTGTTGCACGAACTGACTGTTGGTAGACAGGGCGCCATCGAAACAGTGGCGACCGAAACAGGGGGCTTTCTGTCGCTCGCGGTTGATGCCGGGGGGCTGGACGGCGACGGGCAGGGCATCTTCGTGCGCGGCTTCGATGCGGACGGCACCGCCCTTGGCGCGGATGCCCAAGTGAACGTGACCACGGCACTGGATCAACGGGAACCAGCGATCACGCGCCTCGCGGACGGAACATTCGTTGTGGTCTGGGCGAGCACCGACACCGCCGACGAGGCGGCCCCCGTTATCCATTACGGGCGTTTTCTCGATGCTGCCGGGCAACCGTCAGGCGATGAGTTTCTTCTGGCGGGCCTTTCGCCCGAAACAGAAGATACCATCGGTTCCATCGACGTTGTCCCGCTCGATGAGGGCGGGTTTGTCGTCATGAGCGACATTTTCATAGACGACCGTCCGAGTTACACCGCCCTGCGGACATTTGACGCGGACGGTGTTGCCCAAGGCGACCCCCTGGCCCTGTCCCGCGTTGTCGGCCTTGGCTTTCAAGCCGAAGACGGGTCATTCGTGCTGGCGAGCGACAACTTCTATAATGGACGACTCGGCGGCACGATAGAGCGGGTCTTCATAACCGACGACAGCGATGTTCTGTTCGAAGGCACCGATGCTGCCGACGACCAACGCGGAACGTCCGGGCCGGATACGATTTTCGGCGGGGACGGCGATGACCGCTTGTTCGGGCGCTCGGGCGACGATGATCTCTTCGGACAGGCCGGCGATGACGGTCTTTACGGCGGCAGTGGCGATGACAGACTGGTCGGCCAATCGGGGAACGACCTTCTGGTCGGCGGAAGTGGCGCGGATCACCTGTTTGGCGGCACTGGCTTTGACCGCGCACAATATGGCGGCAGCGACGGCCTGTGGGTCGATCTGGCGGGCGTCGTGGAGAACACCGGAGACGCGCGCGGCGATACCTTCGTGGGTGTCGAAGGCCTGCGCGGGTCGGCGGGCAATGATCGTCTGCGTGGGGACGGCGACGATAACTTGCTGGAGGGCAGGGCGGGCGATGACTTGCTCAATGGTCGCGGCGGTGATGACCGGATAGTCGGCGGGCTTGGCGACGATACCCTGCGCGGTGCCGCCGGTGACGACACGCTGAATGGCGGCGATGGCGATGATATTCTGGAGGGCAGCCGCGGCGCAGATGATCTGAACGGCAATTTCGGGAACGATATTCTCCGGGGCGGCGATGGCGATGACATGCTTAGCGGCGGCGGCGGTGACGATCTTCTCGACGGCGGCACTGGCAGCGACGAGATCCAGGGCGGAACCGGAGACGCAGATATTGCGGTCTACACCGCAGCCAGCGATCAGTATGCCGTTACGAAAAATTCGAACGGCACATTTACCGTCTTTCGTGAAAACCCGGATGGCGACGACGAAACGGATATCCTTGGAAGCGTTGAATTCCTGCAATTCACCGACGGCACCTTCGCGATAAACGAACTCCTGCCACCACCGCTGCCCGTCATCAGGGGAACATCGGCGAGCGAAACGATCGACGGCACCGCCGATGCCGAGGTCATCAAAGGACGGGCGGGCAATGATACGATCAATGCTGGCGACGGCGACGATACCGTCAATGGCGGCGCAGGCAACGATGACCTGCGCGGAGACGCCGGTGCCGATCTGATCGACGGCGGAGGCGGCATCGACTGGGCCGGGTATTATGCCTCGGACGCGGCGGTAACGGTCAACCTGGCAACCAATGTCAACACCGGCGGATACGCCGAGGGAGATACGCTCCGCAATATCGAATGGGTGGGCGGCACCGTCTTCGACGATTCGCTCACGGGGAATTCGAGTGATAACCGACTGGCCGGGTGGGAAGGTGACGACTTTCTCGATGGCGGCGACGGCGATGCTGACCTCGCCCAGTACCGGGGGACAAGTAACCAATATGTCTTCACGGAGAATCGGGACGGCACCTACACGGTGTCTGGCGGGATCGACGGGACGGATACGTTGACGGGCATTGAAGTGCTCGAATTCACCGATGGCACCTTCACGCTGGCAGAGCTTTTGGCCCCGCCCTCCGGCATCATCGAGGGCACGCCGGAGCATGACAGGATCGACGGCACCAACGACGCGGAAATCATCAATGGGCGCGCTGGCGACGATACGATCAATGCCGGAGGCGGCAATGATACCGTCAATGGAGGGGCCGGGAACGATGACCTGCGCGGCGAAGCCGGGGCGGATCGCATCGACGGCGGTGCCGGTATCGACTGGGCCGGGTATTACGCCTCGAACCGGGCCGTCATCATCAATCTGCAAACCGGCGTCAACACCGACGGCCATGCCGAGGGAGACATCCTCGACAATATCGAATGGGTGGGCGGCACGCCGTTCAGTGATTTTCTGTTCGGAGATGGCGGAGACAATCGGCTGGTCGGTTGGGAAGGCAATGACACGCTCTATGGCCGCGCTGGAAACGACGAATTATTCGGCGAATTCGGCAACGACTTTCTCGATGGCGGCAGGGGGGATGACGTCCTCACCACCGGGTTCGGCAACAACACACTGTTCGGTGGGGATGGCAACGATACGCTGATCGTCGCCGGAGGCATCAACACGCTGAATGGCGGCAGCGGAAGCGACACATTCGTGTTTTCCGTCGATCAAGCCACGATCACTGATTTTTCCCGTAGTGAAAACGACCGCATCAGGATCGACCGGGGTGACATCAACAACTGGGCCGATGTGCAAGCGGTTATCGCGACGTCAAATCAGTCCGATACGCTCGCCTTCAACGGTTCAAGCAATCTGACTCTCAGGGGGGTGGACATCAATTCCCTGGAGGAGAGCGATTTCATCTTCTTATGAGAGAATGCGGCGGCGGAAGGCCCGATCATCCGTCCGATAGGGCGCGGCGCACCGCTTCGGGTTCGCGCTCGATCACCCGCAGCAACGTCGCGGCTGGTCCGCTGACCCGGCGCTGGCCTTGCTCCCATTTGCGATAGCCTGACAAACTCATGCCTATCAGCGGTGCCATCTCTGCCTGGGTCAGCTTGACGTGTTCGCGAACATCGCGCGGGTTCGTTGGTTCATGGACGAGGGCAGGGCCGTTGCCTTTGGCATGGGCGACGGCTTCTGTCAGCGACTGAATCAAGTCTTCACCAAAACTACTCATGTCCTCTTCCTCGCCTTCTTGAGCGCGGCAACAAGGGTAGAAGCCGCGCGCTTCTCATTGGGATTCATGTCGGTCTTTGCATTCTTGGCATAAGCCAGCAACGCATAGAGCGGCATCGTCCCATCCAGATAATAGTAGATCACCCGCGCGCCGCCGCGCTTGCCACGGCCCGAAGCCGCAAACCGGACTTTGCGAACACCGCCCGTACCGGGGATTTCATCACCGGCCAACGGGTTGTCAGCCAGAAAGTCGATCAGTTCACGCTTTTCGTTCGCGCTTAATGAGCACACGGCATTGCGACGCCGTCATTATATTTTACATAATCATCATTACCGGTAAATCGGATATAGCCGCAAAGTAGAAGTGTCATCATCCTGCAAAGTAGAATTGTCTCAACCGCATTGCTTTGACGATGCGGGGGACCGGGATGGGACTTGTGGTGATGAGCGAGCGCGAGCTGAACCGCGTTGAGGTGCTGTCGAAAGTCGTGGATGGGCGGCGGTCGGTTGTCGAGGCGGCGAACTTGTTGGGGCTGAGCATCCGCCAAACACACCGGGTGCTCGGGCGGTTTCGCAATGGCGGTGCGGCGGCGATCAGTCACAAAGGCCGCAACCAGCCATCTAATAATCGCAGCAAGGGTGATTTACGAACGAAGGCTGTCGCGCTGATCCGTGAGAACTATGCTGATTTCGGCCCTACCCTTGCGACCGAGAAGTTAGCCGAGAGACACGACCTGAAAGTTTCTCGCGAGACGGTTCGCAAGTGGATGATGGAAGACGGTCTCTGGCTGCACAAGTCCGTGCGTCGAACCTTCCACCAACCCCGATCCCGTCGCGATTGCTACGGTGAGCTGATCCAGATTGACGGTTCCGATCATCACTGGTTCGAGGATCGGGCGGAGCGATGCACTCTGCTGGTCTTCATCGACGACGCGACCTCGAAGCTCATGGAGCTGCGGTTCGTGCCATCGGAAAGCACGTTCTCGTATTTCGCGGCATTGGAGAGCTATCTGGTGGCGCATGGTCGTCCGGTCGCATTCTACTCGGACAAACATTCGGTTTTCCGCGTTGTCGCCAAGGAAGCCAAGGGCGGGCAGCGCATGACACAGTTCGGGCGTGCGCTGTCGGAACTGAACATCGAGATACTGTGCGCCAATTCCAGTCAGGCCAAGGGCCGAGTCGAGCGTGCAAACCGGACCTTGCAGGATCGTCTGGTGAAGGAGCTGCGACTGGCGGGGATCAGCGACATCGAGGCAGGTAACGCCTTCCTTCCGGGTTTTATCGAGGATTTCAACGCAAAGTTCGCCAAGCCCCCTGCCCGTCCTGACAACCTCCACCGCACGATGAATGTCGAGCCGGATCGAATGGCCGACGTTCTGTGCTGGCGCGACACGCGCAACGTCAGCAAGCAATTGACCATCATGTACGAGCGCAAGAAGTACATGCTCGAAGTCAACGACCTGACCCGCGACCTGCCCGGAAAAGACATCGAGACCTACGCCTTCCCGGATGGACGGTTCCAGATCCGATGGAAGGGTGTCGCCCTGCCCTACACCGTCTTCGACAAGAACCAGCGCGTCACGCACGCCGCCATTACCGAGAACAAGCTGCTCGGCGATCAGCTCGCCTGGGTGAAGCAACAACAGGAGCTGCTGGACGCCCAGGGCGGGCCGAAGAAAGCGCGAATGAAGACCAACAGCGAGAAGATCGGCTATGAGAAGACTGGCAAAGCCCGCAAGGGCAGACGGTCGGTCCATCAGCGCCGCGCTGACGCAAAACGGGCCGAGATACTGGAATCGCTCGGAGTTGACGCGGACGCATAGCGAGCCGATTGTCTGCTATGAAGGGTGATGCAGTCAGTTTTCCGTCACGTGAACTGGCTCACACTGGCCGGCTGCTGCCGAAGTGGGTGGGCCAAAAACCTACCATAACTAAATCAGGTTTTGACAAGGGTTTGTGATCACACAAAATTTAACAATTTCAATCTGATCGGCGCTTTGGTCAAAACGACCGTTTTTGACCGGGAGGTTATCGTAGGGGTCTCAATGGTCTAAAAGTGAGACTGGAAACCGGAATAATTAATAGGCGGACGGGTTGCCGCAAAAGCCATGCATCCCACCCAACACCTCAGCGCGGTGTTGGAGGCCACCTATGCTTGAACCAGATCACGTCGCAAACTGTCAATTGATAGAGATAGTCTACCGATACTGGCAGACTTGTTGACGGCCTTGCATCCAGCAGTGAATACTAGGTTGTCCCCGCCATTGACCTCTTTGATTGTATTGCGACCAAGGTCTCGAAGTGGGGACTGCTCCAAGGCGTCTGCGAACATCATCCACCGCCTCGCGATAAGTGCGCTGGTTTAGATATTGTCTCTGAGTGTTTTGCTGCTGTTGGAGTTGTCTATACTGGGTCTGTCCTCGGTCTTGTTGATAGTATCCTGACAAACCCCCATAACTTCTTCTATAGCTTGGCTGAATATTATTCGCAGGCGGATTGTACGTCCGAGGAGTGGTGGCACGAGGGTTGGCAGAATTATTCAGGCTTTGATAATACCCAGCCATTCCCCCTACATTCTGATTGCTCTGCGCCGCCGCATAAGTGGCGCTCATCTGAACAAGCAGAGTGATGGCAGCCGCCGCGATAGTGAAGTTCTTCATCGTGCGCATCCTTTGCCAGTTCGCTTTGCATTCAAAAAATATTCGTAAAAAGGTATCACATCAAATTTCGTAATGTAAAGGAAAGTAAAGAGGTCAGTAGGTGCGGCGAAAGTTGTTTCGGCTTCGAGACAGGTCGAGTTTCAGAAGATGATTTCGATGCAATCGCCCCGCTCATCGCGATGATCTGTTCGCAGACACGGTTCGCTCTCATTTACGGCAGCCAGCAGAGTGGGTTCGCCAAACGCCTATGGAGTAGTTGTCATTGGCCAAACTCATATGTTTTTGACAAGCGCGAAAACCACCGTTTGTGTCCGCTTTAAAGTTGGCAACTCACTTGGAACTTCATCTCCTTCGGGCACAGCTCTGCCATTCGCGAAATGTCTGCAATGGCGGGGGGTGCAGCCGACAGACTGTAAGAATTTTCGATGCCGGAGGGGAGGATGGCCGCGCGGCCATCCTCCCCTCCGGCAAGCCCGCGTGTGGCTGGCAGCGGCCGGAGCGCGTCACCGGGATGACATTTCTACTTTGCCCGCGCCCCTGACATTTCTACTCTGCCGCCACATCGGATGCAGCTGGGGTGCCACCTTCCTGCGCTATAGCGCCAGTGTGCCGATGCCGATAAAGGCGATGCCGCAGCCGAGCCATTGGGCGATGGTCATCGGCTCTCGAAGAAACAGCCACGCCAATAGGATCGTCAACAGGCCGAACATCGACGATGTGACGGACGCGTATTGGGCATCTGCCATGCCTCCCGCCGACAGGACGGCCATCAGGGCGATGCCATCCATGACGCCCATCAATGCGAGCACCGGCAGTGCCGCCCTGCCGGGCCACCATGGCAAGCCCTTCGCCGATATGATCACCATCAACAGCACGATGGCGACGGCTCGGGTTACGAGCGTGCTGGGCATTTCACCGGCAAGTTCCGCCGCTTGCTGACCGAAACCGAAGGTTCCGGCAAACCCTATTGCCGAGGCGGCGGCCCATAGAATGGTCGGCCCCTTTGGCGGTACGGTATCGGCGCTGTCATCGGCCAGCGCGGCCACCAGTGAGACACCGATGGCGATGGCCAACACGGCGGCCCATTGCAGTGGCGAGACCGACGCACCCGACAAAACGGCCCAGGCCACCGACAAAACCGGATAGCTCGCGATAATCGGCGAGACCAGCCGCACGGGGCCGCGCTGAAACGCGTGGTACAGGCCGACGCTCGCAATCACGAAAAACACGCCCGCGATCATCGCATACACCGCCGCCGCGCCGCCGATTGGCCTGAAGGCATTCGTTGCCGTCATCACCCCGAGATGAAACAGCGCGCCAAAGATCAATACCGCGAGCAGCGCCGCCATGAGCGGCGTCTTCTGGCTGACCTGGCGGACGATGATGTCGTGGATGGCCCAGGCAAAAGCTGCCACGAGGCCGAGGGTAAGCGCGTTCATTGCCAATACCGAAAATATGCGGACCTTGAACAGCGACAGGCCGGATCCAACAGACTGAGACTGGCAGTGATCATCGAATTTCCGAATAATAGCGGCGTGAGGCCGATTTGAGCTTGCCGTCGATCCGTGGTATTCTTAACATTAAATAATTATTCCACAGATGCAACGCGCGGTGTTGCCAAGAGGGTGCGATGCTCGACCTACCCTACCCCGATGTGCGGCGCGGTCCACCGAAACCAAGCGTCATAATGGAACCTCGCGTCTTCTCGCTGCCCCCCGGCACCGAACGCTACGTGATAGAAGGGGCCGGAGCGATCGTGGTTCGGGTCGAACCGGGGGACCGGCTGACGGTCGAGAATACCGAGGGCGGACAGCCTTGCGAGATCGTTGCGGTCGATACGGCGGGGCGCGGCGACACGGGTATTCTGGATGCGTCGGCCAGTGGCCTTGCCAAGGGACTGATGGCATTGCTTGCCGGTGACGACCGCAGCTTGCGCGGCGTGCGTATGGGGCTGGAAGCGCGCGGCGTCGATCTGGCGTCGTGCCCCGCGATCCACCTTTTCGACAGCGCCACCCCCGCCCGAACCGATGCCAGCTTCACCGTCACTCGAGAGGGGTCGATCATCGTTGCGGCCCCCGGCGGCCCGATGGATGCAGAGGCGCAGGACACGGCGACGCCGCTGACGCTTTGGATCAAACGCGCGGTCATCAAACAGGTGGCGCGGTTCGAGCTGCCCGACCCGCTCGCTGATCCGACCGCTGATATTCGAGTCCACAGCGCCACGGCGGAGGCGTATTTCGTCAAGGCTGGCGATTATATCCAAATCATCGACGTCGATGGCCGCCAATGCACCGATTTCGAGTGCTTTAGCGCGCGCAAGCTCGACAAGGGTATCGAACATGCTCTCGATGTCACGACCACCCGCACGCTGATGGGTCATGCCTATCCGATGCCGGGACTGCACGCGAAATACTATGATCAGGAGATGCTGCCACTGGTCGAGGTGGTGCAGGATACTTGCGGTCGCCATGATGCCTTTGCGCTGGCGTGCAGTGCGAAATACTATGATGATATCGGCTATCCGGGGCACACGAACTGTTCCGACAACTTCAATTACGCCCTGTCGAAATACAACGTCACGGGCCGCCCCGGCTGGATGGCAATCAACTTCTTTTTCAATACCGGCATCGACGATCATGGGGTCATGTATGCTGACGAGCCGTGGTCGCGCCCTGGTGATTACGTGCTGCTGCGCGCCCTGACCGATCTGGTCTGCGTCAGCTCGGCCTGCCCCGATGACACGACGGCGGCCAATGGCTGGAACCCGACCGACATTCACATTCGCACGTATTCCAGCGAAGAAAAATTCCAACGCGCGGTCGCGATGCGCGCCACGCCCGATGCGGAGCCGAAGATGACGAAACAGACCGGCTTCCATGACAGCTTTGCGGCGCATACGCGGAACTTCATCGAATATAACGGCTATTGGCTTGCTAGCTGTTTCGGCGATGCCGGACCCATCGAAGAATACTGGGCGTGCCGCAAGCAGGCGGTCATCATGGACCTGTCGCCCTTGCGCAAGTTCGAGATCACCGGCCCCGATGCCGAGGCGCTGTGCCAATACGTCTTCACCCGCAATATGAAAACGCTGGCGGTCGGCGGCGTGGTCTATACCGCGATGTGTTATGAGCATGGCGGCATGGTCGACGATGGCACCGTCTTTCGGCTGGGCCGGGACAACTTCCGCTGGATCGGCGGGTCCGATTACGGCGGCGAGTGGCTGCGCGAGCAAGCCGAAAAGCTGGGGCTGAAAGTCCTGATCCGCTCCTCCACCGACCAACTGCACAACGTCGCAGTGCAAGGCCCCGAAAGCCGCGATCTGTTGCGCAAGCTGGTCTGGACCGCGCCCCATAACCCCGAATTCGATCAACTCGCCTGGTTCCGCCACACCCCTGCCCGCCTGCACCACGAAGGCGGCGCGCCCTTTGTCGTTTCGCGTACCGGCTATACCGGCGAGTTGGGCTATGAGGTCATGTGCCACCCCAAGGACTGCGCCGAGGTTTTCGATGCCATCTGGGCGGCGGGTCAGGAGCATGGCCTTCGCCCCATGGGGCTGGAGGCGCTCGACATGGTGCGGATCGAGTCCGGGCTGATCTTTGCCGGCTATGATTTCTCCGACCAGACCGACCCGTTCGAGGCGGGTATCGGCTTTACTGTGCCGCTGAAATCCAAGGAAGATGACTTTATCGGACGCGACGCCCTGATCCGCCGCAAGGAGCATCCGTCGCGCAAGATGGTCGGCCTTGTGATCGACAGCAATGTCGATGTGGTCCACGGCGATTGCATCCATATTGGCCGCGCGCAGATCGGCGAGGTCACGTCCTCCATGCGCTCGCCGCTGCTGGGCAAGAACATCGCGCTGGCGCGGGTGGATGTGGCCCATGCCGATATCGGCACGGCGGTCGAGGTCGGCAAACTCGACGGCCACCAGAAACGCCTGCCCGCCGAAGTCACCGCCTTCGCCCATTACGACCCGAAGAAAGAGCGCCCCCGGTCGTGAGATGGATCGCCCCTGCCCTGCTATCCCTCGCCGCTTCGGTGGCTTCTGCCGAGGCGGGTGGATTCTGCGCGGTGTTGGACGAGGGGTTGTCTGCCGGGACGGGCCTTCGCGCCGTGACGTTGCCGGGTTTTGGCGAGGTCGCCTGTAAGCGCTCTCTCGGTCTTTCGGGGGCGCGCTCGTTGAATTGCGCGTGGCCGTTTGCCTATCGGGTCGCCGAAGCACGGGCGGCATTCGAGGCTCTCAGCGCAGATGTGGAGAATTGCGCAGTCCCCGCACGAGCACCGGCACCGGGGGTCAATCACCCGGACAGCTATGACCTGAGGCTTTATTCCTATCAGGGCGGGGCCGTCGCCGTATCGCTGAAAGACAAGGCCGCCTTGCGCGAGACGTATGTGTTCTTGCGGATGGAAACCGTGCCGGAATAAGGCGCTCCCAGCAAAAATCCTCTGTCATCGCCCATCCCCGCGAAAGCGGGAATCTTTCTCCACCCCGCGAGATCCCAGCTTGCGCGGGGATGATCTTTTGGGCGGGTGTGCCGCCCAAAACGTCAGTTTTGCAAATACACTTCCAGCGTATCGTCGAGCGCGTCTTTCCACGGCGTGTGGTGTTTGGGGGCCATGGTGCCGGTCATCACCGACTTATAGCCATTGTCGCGGAAGGTCATGATGCCTTGCTTCTTATGGCCCTTCCATTCCTTGAACGCCTGACACGCGCCCTCGACATCGAAGGTGGGATAGTCCGTCTCGGCAATCAGTTCCTTGATGTAATCGCCCTGATACCAGATCGCATCATAATCGCTTTCCCCGGCATCCTCGCGGGCCACCCGGTCGGCGACATCAGCCAACATTGCGTCCTTGTCCGGCATCGCGATCTTGCCCATGATCGCATCGCGCACCCACCAGGCTTGCGCATCAAACATGTTGAAAGTGAACCACTGGTCTTGCATCCCCAGATAGAACAGCGCGGGATTGTGGACGTAGGCAACGCCCTTGTAGAGACCGTTCGTCGCCAACCGGTTCGCCGTGCGCAGGTTTAGGTCTTCTGCCATGAACGGGAAGTGGTGCTGATACCCGGTGCAAAGGATAATCGCGTCGACGTCGCGCGACGTCCCGTCTTTGAAATGCGCGGTGTTGCCGACGACCTTCGTCAGCAGCGGCACCTCGGCCCAGTTCTCCGGCCAGTCATAGCCCATGGCCGCCGTGCGGTGACTGACCGTGATCGACTTCGCGCCGTATTTCCAGCATTGCGAGCCAATGTCCTCGGCTGAGTAGGACGTGCCGACAATCAGAATGTCCTGATCCTTGAACTCCAGCGCATCGCGGAAGTCATGGGCGTGCAGCACCCGGCCCTTGAAGGTATCAAAGCCCTCGAATTCCGGCACGTTCGGTGTCGAGAAATGCCCCGAAGCACAAATGACGTGGTCGAACTCTTCGGCGTATTCGCGTGCGTTCGGCAAGTCTTTCACCGTCACTGTGAATTTGCCATCCGCAAACTCGACCCGGCGGACTACCGTCTCGAACCTGATCCAGTCCCGCACGCCCGCCTTCGCGACCCGGCCCTGAATGTAATCGAACAGCACGGCGCGGGGCGGATAACTGGCGATCTGTTTGCCAAAATGCTCCTCGAAGGAATAGTCGGCAAATTCCAGGCCCTCCTTCGGGCCGTTCGACCACAGATAGCGGTACATCGAGCCATGGACCGGCTCGCCGTACTGGTCCACGCCGGTGCGCCATGTGTAATTCCACAGCCCGCCCCACTCGTCCTGCTTTTCGAAACAGACGATCTCGGGAATCGCTTCGCCGTTTTCCTTGGCGGATTGAAACGCTCGAAGCTGGGCGAGGCCAGATGGTCCGGCTCCGATGATGGCGACACGTTTCGTCATGGGTGCGGTCCTTTCGTGAACTCAGGCGTCATCCCCACGAAAGCGGGGGTCTTATGGAACAATAGAGATTCCCGCTTTCGCGGGAATGACGATCCCTCAAATATCCAGCGTGTTGTCTTTCTCCCACTGGGAGAAATGCGAGGTGAAATCGTTCCATTCCTGAGTCTTCATTTTGACATAGGCCTTGGAGAACTCCTCTCCCATCATCGCCTTCAGGCCCTTGTCCTTGTCGTATTCGCGCAGGGCATCCAGCAAGTTGAGGGGCAGTTTGGGCGCGCCGCGCACCTTGTGGCCCTCGGCATACATGTCGATGTCGTACCGCTTGCCGGGGTCGGCCTTCGCGCGCACGCCGCTGAGGCCCGCGGCGATGATAACGGCCTGCAGCAGATAGGGGTTTACCGCGCCGTCGGGCAGGCGCAGCTCGAACCGGCCCGGTCCCGGCACGCGCACCATGTGGGTGCGGTTGTTGCCGGTCCATGTCACGGTGTTGGGTGCCCATGTGGCCCCCGACATCGTGCGCGGCGCGTTGATCCGCTTATAGCTGTTGACGGTCGGATTGGTGATCGCGGCCAGCGCGCTGGCGTGTTTCATGATCCCGCCGAGGAAATGCGCGCCCTTTTCCGACAGGCCGAGTTCTCCCGCCGGTCCACTGCCCGCCTTGGCCAGCGCGAAGATGTTCTTCTTCGCCTTTTTGCCGGGCGCATCCCAGACCGAGATATGCGCGTGACAGCCATTGCCGGTCAGACCCTCGACGGGCTTGGGCATGAAGGTCGCGCGAAAGCCGTGTTTCTCGGCGACGCTCTTGGTCATGAACTTGAAGAAGCTGTGCTTGTCTGCGGTCTTCAGCGCATCGTCGAATTCCCAGTTCATCTCGAACTGGCCATTGGCGTCTTCGTGGTCGTTCTGGTACGGGCCCCAGCCCATCTCCAGCATGTAATCGCAGATCTCGCGCACCACGTCATAGCGGCGCATGACCGCCTGCTGGTCATAGCAGGGCTTGGCGGCGGTATCGAACGGGTCGGAGATCTGATCGCCTTCCGGGGTCAGCAGAAAGTACTCCGCCTCGATCCCGGTCTTGACGTGCATCTTTTCCTTCGCGGCCTCGGCGATGAGGCGGCGCAGCACATTGCGCGGGGCCTGGGCGACGTCTTCGTCCTCCATCACGCAATTGCCCGCGACCCACGCAACTTCGGGCTTCCACGGCAGCTGGATCACCGAGTCCGGGTCCGGCACCGCCAGCATGTCGGGATGCGCCGGGGTCATGTCGAGATACGTCGCAAACCCCGCAAACCCCGCGCCTTCCTTCTGCATATCTCCAATCGCCTCGGCGGGGACCAGCTTTGCCCGCTGTCCTCCGAAGAGGTCGGTGAAGGAAATCATGAAGTATTTGACGCCCTTGTCCTTGGCGAATTTTGCGAGATCGATGGCCATGGTGTCTTCCTTTCTTAGAGGGTGTCAGTTATTTTTTTTGAAACATGGAATGCGCCAGCGTCCCTTCGCACCTACTCCTTTAAAAACTATATTGTCGGGAGCGATAAGTCTGAATTTATTCAAAACTCTACGATCTATTTTTCTAATTTTTGCCATTTGACCTTTGCTATTTCTGCTCTGGTATTTGACTAGATCTTGATGAGTGTCTTTGACGACCAAGAAGGCTGACGTGTAACCCATATTGCCGTCATGACTTTCAATGTAGTCCAATAGAGCCTCTGCAGCATTATCAGTATCTCTATCAGTAGGAGGGGACAAAGCTGACCCTACAGCTGTGTCTGTCATGTCAATACCCCGTCCCCGGCTTGCCCGGATACCAGTCTGTCCCGGCCAGTGGAATCTTCGCCATGGCGGCGGCTTCCAGGGTGACGGCGCAGAGGTCTTCGGGCTCTAGGTTATGCAGGTGGTTCTTGCCGCAGGCCCGCGCGATGGTCTGGGCCTCCAGCGTCATGACCTTGAGATAGTTGTTCAGCCGCCGCCCGCCCTCGATCGGGTCGAACCGCGCCATCAACTCGGGGTCTTGGGTGGTGATGCCCGCCGGGTCGTTGCCTTCGTGCCAGTCATCATAGGCCCCGGCAGTGGTGCCAAGCGCGTTATACTCGGCCTCCCAACGCGGATCGTTATCCCCAAGCGCGATCAGCGCTGCCGACCCGATGGC
This sequence comes from uncultured Neomegalonema sp., assembly GCA_937958625.1. Taxonomy (GTDB): domain Bacteria; phylum Pseudomonadota; class Alphaproteobacteria; order Rhodobacterales; family Rhodobacteraceae; genus JAHDDY01. Next base: position 4,265 of record CALGNO010000238.1, on the reverse strand, counting down.
CACCGCATCGGCCCCCAGCGCCATGCATTTCGCCACATCGGCCCCGCCGCGTATCCCGCCCGAGACCACAAGCTGCACCTCCCGGTGCATCCCCATATCCTCCAGCGCCCGCACCGCCTCACGGATACAGGCAAGGATCGGCTGGCCGACATTTTCGATAAAGACATCCTGCGTCGCCGCCGTGCCGCCCTGCATCCCGTCCAGCACCACGACATCGGCCCCGGCCTTTACCGCCAGCGTCGTGTCAAAGTAAGGCCGCGCGCCGCCGATCTTGATATAGACCGGTTTTTCCCAACCGGTGATCTCGCGCAGTTCGAGAATCTTGATCTCCAGATCATCCGGCCCGGTCCAGTCCGGGTGACGGCAGGCCGAGCGCTGGTCGATGCCCTTGGGAAGGTTACGCATCTCGGCCACACGGTCAGAGATTTTCTGGCCCAGCAGCATCCCGCCGCCGCCGGGCTTTGCGCCCTGCCCCACGACCACCTCGATGGCATCGCAGCGGCGCAGATCATCGGGGTTCATGCCATAGCGCGAAGGCAGGTATTGATAGACCAGCTTGTTGGAATGCCCGCGCTCCTCCTCGGTCATGCCGCCATCACCGGTGGTGGTCGAGGTGCCCGCCAGTGTCGCCCCGCGCCCCAGCGCCTCCTTGGCCGGCCCTGACAACGCGCCAAAGCTCATGCCCGCGATGGTCACAGGAATATCAAGTTCGATCGGCTTGCTCGCGAAGCGCGTGCCCAAAGTAACGGACGTCTCGCATTTCTCGCGATACCCCTCCAGTGGATAGCGCGAGATCGACGCGCCGAGGAAGAGCAGATCATCAAAATGCGGCAGCTTGCGCTTGGCCCCGCCGCCGCGAATGTCATAGATGCCGGTCGCCGCCGCCCGCCGTATCTCGGCATTCACCGGATTGGTGAAGGTCGCCGACTGGATCGGCACCGTACGCGGGGCACCGTGGCTGTTATCGTCTTTCATCGCGCGCCTCTGGAGCTTTGGGATTGAGTGTAACGGGTCACGGTTCTGCGCCAAACCCCTTCGAGACGCTCGCGTCGCTCGCTCCTCAGGGTGAGGATCGTTTGGACCAGCCTCATCCTGAGGAAGCCCGCAGGGCTGTCTCGAAGGATGCCGTGAGAAGAAACCGTGTTTACCAGCATCGCGTCAGTACGCGTTGTCGATGTTGAAATTATAAAGCTGGCGCGCCGAGCCATAGCGTTTGAATTCTTCGGCCTTCGCATCGCATCCGCCGCGTTCCAGCAAGTCGCGCAAAATCTCCAGATGCTCGGGCCGCATCTCTTTCTCGATGCAATCCGCGCCCAGCGATTTCACCGACCCGCGCACGAACAGACGCGCCTCATAAAGCGAATCCCCCAGCGCATCCCCGGCATCGCCGCAGACAACCAGATTGCCCGACTGCGCCATGAACGCGCTCATATGGCCGATATTACCATGGACGATGATGTCGACGCCCTTCATCGAGATGCCGCAGCGCGACGAGGCATTGCCCTTGATGATCAGCGTGCCGCCATGGGCCGTTGCCCCGGCATATTGCGAGGCATCGCCCTCGATCACGACCGTGCCGCTCACCATGTTCTCGGCCACGCCGGGGCCGACCGAGCCGTGCACGTTGATCGTCGCCTGCTTGTTCATGCCGCCGCAGTAATACCCCGTCGAGCCTTTGACGGTCACTTCGATGGGGGCGTCGAGACCGACGGCGATGGCGTGCGACCCGCGCGGGTTCACGACCTCCCATGCCGTCTGGTTGGTATCGCTCGCCTGCGCGTGCAGGGTCGCGTTCAATGCGCGCAAGCCCTGCGCCTCTAGATCGAAGGTCTGCATTTACGCGGCCTCATGCATGGTCGGGGCCGCATTATGGCTCCAGAAATAGACGGTGGCTGGTTCTGGCTCCCACACCTTCGCCTGCTCGATACCGGGCAGATCGACAAGGGCGCGGTATTCGGAACCAAAGGCCACATAGCGGTCGGTCTCGGCCATCACGGCGGGCTTGCAGGCGATGGGATCGCGCACGACGCCGAACCCGTCCTTGGTGCCGACCACAAACGTGAAGAACCCGTCGAGGTCTTCGAGACTCGATTGCAGCGCCTCGCCCAGCGTCGCGCCCTGCATCATGCGCCATGTCAGATAGGCCGCGCCGACCTCGGTGTCGTTCTCGGTTTCCACATGCACGCCCTGACGGCGCAGCTTGCGGCGCAGCGAAGCGTGGTTCGACAGCGAGCCGTTATGCACAAGGCACTGATCCGTGCCGGTGTTGAACGGATGCGCGCCCATGGTGGTGACGGCGGACTCGGTCGCCATGCGGGTATGGCCGATGCCGTGGGTGCCGCTCATACCGCGCAGGTCGAAGCGCGCTGCGACGTCTTTCGGCAGGCCGACCTCCTTGTAGATTTCCAGCGTCTCGCCCCGGCTCATGATCCGCACCGAAGGGCGCAGGTCCGACAGTGCCGCGCGGATCGCATCGAACTGGCCGCCGCCCATCTGCAATACGGCATGGGTATCGCGCACGGTCATCGAGACCGAGGTGCCGAGACGCTCGGCAAGCGCCGTGTCGAGGCCCGCAAAGTCAGCGCCCGGGTCATTCGACTGAGCGGTCACCTTCATGCCGCCCTGCTCGCCCGCGCCATAAAGCGCGATGCCCGCCGAATCAGGGCCACGGTCGGTCATGGTGATGAGCATATCCGTGAGCATGTCGCCCAGCTTTGGCTCAAGAGATTTGTCCTTGAGAAACAATCCAACAATGCCGCACACGGCTAGCCCTCCCACGAAGCGCAATGACTGATTTGAACGAACGCTAGCACCGATTTTTCCAGCACTCAACCAAAGGAAACTTTTTTTCCCAACGTGCAAAAAGAGTCTGGTCAGATCAGACCTTGCGTGTTTCATTTCAGACTTAACCGCCGCGCAGTTGTGCGTCTTCAATGCGTGCTGTCGCGAGATAAAGACAATAACGATGGGGAATGAAAACTGTGGAAGAACAGATTGCCGAACTCGCCGCGCAGGTCGCTGCGCTTCAGGAAAGCGGAGGCGGGGGGAAGGTGACGAACACCATGTTCGCCGAAACCTTCTATTACCTGACCATCCCGCTGATGATTATTATCCATGCGGGCTTTCTTGCCTATGAGATGGGATCGTCGCGGCTAAAGAACGTGCTTTCCTCCGGGGTAAAGAATATCCTCGCCTTTGCCTTCATGATCCCGACCTTCTACTTCTTCGGTTGGTGGGTCTATTGGGGCTTTCCGACGGGATGGGACTTCTCAGCGGGGCCAAATGGCATCTCCGGTGCGGCTTTCGCCAATTCCATCGCCTGGGGCTGGGGTGAAAGTGCCGCCGCCATGGGGCCGAACATCACCGACAATATCTCGGGCGTGTTCTTCGGGGCCTTTGCCCTCTTCGCTGCGACGACGGCCTCGATCATGTCGGGCGCGGTCATCGAGCGCATTCAGACGGTTGGTTTCGTCATTCTCGCCGTTGTCCTCGGTTCCTTTGCCTGGGTCGTCGCTGCCGCCTGGGGCTGGCACGCAGACGGCTGGCTGGTCACTGATTACGGGCTGCACGATTTCGGCGCAGCGGGTCTCGTTCACGCGGTTGCGGGCTTCTTTGCCCTCGGCGTGCTGATTAACCTCGGACCGCGCATCGGCAAGTTCAATCCAGACGGCAGTGCCAACCACATCGCGGGGCACAACATGCCGCTGACGGTCGTGGGCCTGATGCTGATCATCGTCGGCTTCTGGGGCTTCCTGATGGCCTGCGTCGTGCCGCCGGGTGAGGCGTGGTCGTGGTTCCCGGATAAGTTCGCGACGATCTACGGCACGCCGATCACCCTGTCGGCGCTGTCCTTCAATATCCTGATGGCGATTGCGGGTGGTATTATCGGTTCCTGGGTTCTGACCCGCGATCCGTTCTGGATGATGTCCGGCGCGCTGGCGGGGATTATCTCGACCGCCTCGGGTCTCGACATCTACTTCCCGGCTCTGGCGTTCATCGTCGCGTTCTCGGCGGGTCTGCTGCTCAAGCCTTGCGCGAATATCCTCGAACGCATGGGCATCGACGACGCCGTCGGCGCGGTCACGGTTCACGGCTTTATCGGTATCTGGGGCGTCATGGCCGTGGGCATCTTCGCCGCCGGATATCCGGCTCTTCAGGGCGATGCGGGCGTTCCCGTCACGTCGCTGGTGGGGCAGGCTGTCGGCGTCGGGGTGATCTTCTGCCTCGGGTTCATTCCGGGCCTGCTGTGTTCGCTGGTGCTTCGC
>CALGNO010000237.1 GCA_937958625.1 uncultured Neomegalonema sp. | reverse complement strand
ATCACGAAACTGCTGTCGGATGCCGCCGACCCGTGGACCTTGCAAGCGCTGGCCAATGTTTCCGGGTTGGTGACGCTGGGCGTCGTTGTGCTGGCCCATGAGCCAACGCGCGTGGGGTTTGTCGTACCGACGCTGTTCGAGGGCGGTCAGATCATCGCCATCGGGTGCATTGCCCTCTTCTGTCACACGCTGATTATTTTCGCGTTACAGAGGGTCAGCGCCGCCGTCATCGCGCCGTTTCAGTATCTTGAAATCATCGGCGCGACGGTCTGGGGATATATCTTCTTTCAGGATTTCCCCGATGCCCTGACATGGCTCGGCATCGCGATCATCGTGGGGTCGGGGATTTACGTCTATTGGCGCGAGCGCAGTGCCGGCACAGAGGTGCCGCGCTCGATGCGGTAGGCGCACGGGTCAAGGTTGGCCAGGGATAATGCGAGCGATCGATTTCGCAATTTCATCGCTATCGGCATGTGCCAGTTTGCCGACCTTTCGGCCAATCAGCGCCAGTGGCAATGTGAATATCTTCCAGCGCACCACCGATGAGTGGGACAGGCCAGTCGATGACAGATGTTCGATTCTGTAGTCGCTCGGCCATTGGCTGCGCGCTCCCGTCGTGATCATGCTGCCAATAAGATGGCCGTGATCGCGGTTGAACGTGGCATCCGTCAAAACAAGCACGGGCCGTGGCTTTTTCACGTTTGTATCGGTGAACGGGAACAGCGCCGTGACCACGTCCCAGCGGTCAAAGTCCGTCATAGGCTTTGCAATCTTCCGGGCTATCCCACTCCGACAAGAGCATAGTCAGCGATGCCGCCATATCATCAGAGCCGTCTGCTTCGTCCAATTCGACGCGCACTCTTTCACCCCGGCGCTCTTGCAGCGAGTCCCAAAACTGTTTGGCTTCGGAGTCCGCTGGCCTGAGACCGGGCGTCGGGCGTCCGTCGCTCCCGTCTCGCATCTTCACGCAGCGCAGAGGCGTGCCGTCGACTCGCAGCGTGACCGGTGCGTTCTGTTCCAAGGCGAGGACAGTATCGACAATCCTGTCATCGCCCTCGATATGCTTGGCCCAGATCGCGTTATCGCGGACGGTCATAAAGCCCATGAGTACCTCCTTGGTGGCGCAAAGAAACAATACACGTTAAGCGATGCATGTCAAGGGGTGGGGTGGGGGTGGGGTCTACTCCGCTGCCCTTGCCGTGCGGGCCTCGCGGATCAGGGCGAGCACATCGCGTGCGGCTTGGGGGATGTTGGTGCCGGGGCCGAAGATGGCGGCGACGCCCTTGGATTTGAGGAAATCGTAGTCGGTGGCCGGGATCACGCCGCCACAGATGACGAGGATTTCACCCGCGCCTTCCTTGCGCAGGTACTCGATAAGGGCCGGGGCGAGGGTTTTGTGGCCCGCTGCCTGAGACGACACGCCGATGACATGGACGTCGTTGTCGAGGGCGTCTTGTGCGACCTCTTCGGGAGTCTGGAATAGCGGGCCGACATCGACGTCGAAGCCTATATCGGCGAAGGCCGAGGCGATGACTTTTGCGCCGCGGTCGTGGCCGTCCTGACCCATCTTCACGACCAGCATACGGGGGCGGCGGCCCTCCTCTTCGGCGAAGGCTTCGATGTCCTGCTGGATCGCGGCGAAGTCTTCGTCGCCCTCGTAGGCCGATCCGTAGACACCGGCGAGGGTTTTCACCTCGGCCTTGTGACGACCGAAGACAGCCTCCATCGCGTCGGAAATTTCACCGACGGTGGCGCGGGCGCGGGCGGCGTCGACGGCGGCGGCGAGCAGGTTGCCGTTGCCGCGCGCGGTCTCGGTCAGCTTGGCGAGAGCGGCGTCGCAGGCGGCCTGATCGCGGTTGGCGCGGGTGCGTTCGATCCGCTCCACCTGACTGCGGCGGACCTCGGCATTGTCGATATCGCGGATTTCGATGGGGTCGGGATGCGCGGGGCGGAACTTGTTGACGCCGACGATGACTTCATCGCCCCGGTCCACGGCGGCCTGACGACGGGCGGCGGCCTCTTCGATGCGGAGTTTCGGCATCCCGGAGGCGACGGCCTTGGTCATGCCGCCGAGTTCCTCGACCTCTTCGATCAGTTTCCACGCCTCATCAACAAGGTTCTGGGTCAGGCTTTCGACGTAATAACTGCCCGCCAGCGGGTCGACGACATTGGTCACGCCGGTTTCATGCTTAAGGATAAGCTGGGTATTGCGAGCGATCCGGGAGGAGAATTCTGTCGGCAAAGCAATGGCTTCGTCGAAGCTGTTGGTATGAAGACTCTGGGTGCCGCCGAGGATAGCGGACATTGCCTCATAGGCCGTGCGGACGATGTTGTTGTAGGGGTCTTGCTCTTGCAGGCTGACGCCGGAGGTCTGGCAGTGGGTGCGGAGCATGGTACTGGTGGGGTGTTTCGGGTTGAACTCCTCCATCACCTTCGCCCAGAGCAAACGGGCAGCGCGCAGCTTTGCGGCCTCCATGAAAAAGTTCATGCCGATGGCGAAGAAGAACGACAGGCGCGGGGCGAAGGCATCCACATCCATGCCCTTGGACAGAGCCGCGCGCACATATTCGCGGCCATCGGCGATGGTGAAGGCGAGTTCCTGCACGAGGCTCGCGCCCGCCTCCTGCATGTGGTAGCCGGAGATCGAGATCGAGTTGAATTTCGGCATGTTTTCAGCGGTGTAGCCGATGATATCCGCAACGATCCGCATCGACGCTTCGGGCGGATAGATATAGGTGTTGCGGACCATGAACTCCTTGAGAATGTCGTTCTGGATCGTGCCGGAAAGCTTTGAAATATCGACGCCTTGCTCTTCACCAGTGACGATGAAATTCGCGAGGATCGGAATGACCGCGCCGTTCATGGTCATGGAGACGGACATCTTGTCGAGCGGGATACCGTCAAAGAGGATTTTCATGTCCTCGACGGAATCGATGGCCACGCCCGCCTTGCCGACATCGCCGATGACCCGCTCATGGTCGCTGTCATAGCCCCGGTGCGTTGCCAGATCGAAGGCGACCGAGACGCCCATCTGGCCGTTTTCGAGACCCTTGCGATAGAAGGCGTTGGATTCTTCGGCGGTGGAAAAGCCCGCATATTGACGGATGGTCCACGGGCGGCCCGCATACATCGTCGCCTTGGGGCCGCGTGTGTAGGGGTGGTGACCGGGCAAGCTGCCGAGGTGGTCGATCCCGTCCAGATCATCGGCGGTGTAGATCGGTTTGACCGCGATGCCCTCGGGCGTTTGCCACGTTAAATCGTCGAGCGGGCGATCCTTGAGCTCTGTCTGCGCGAGGGCGGCCCAGTCGGAGGGCATCGGCTTATCGGTCATGGTCCATCCCCGGCGGTTAAAGCTGCACTGCACAATAGCGGCGAAGGCCGCGCCGGAGCAAGATGCAGATCGGTCGGGGGTGGAAATACGTGGCGGCGGCCTATTCCTCCAGCGCTTCTTTCACTTTCGTCGCCAGGTCGTTCAGCGAGAACGGTTTGGCGAGGAAGCGGAAGTTTTCGTCTTCGAGCATTTCATCGCGGAAGGCGTCTTCGGCATAGCCGGAGATGAAGATGAACAGGACGTCGTCGCGTAATTCGCGGACTTCGCGCATCATTTCAGGGCCGGTCATGCCCGGCATGATGACGTCGGAAACGACGAGGTCGATGGCATCCGGGTCTTCCTTGACGATCTCGAGTGCCTCTTCGCCGCCCGCCGCCGCCAGAACCTTGTAGCCGCGCAACTCGAGCGCGCGGACGGCAAAGCTGCGCACGGCGTCCTCGTCTTCGACCAAAAGGATACAGCCGCTGCCGGACAGGTCGCGGGGTTTGGCGGTCGGTGCCTTTTTCGCGACGACCGGCTCCTCGGAGGGCACCGTGCCCTCGTAGCGGGGCAGGAAGATGCGGAAGGTGGTGCCCGTGCCGACTTCGCTGTCGCAGAAGATGAAACCGTTCATCTGCTTGATGATGCCGTAGACGGTCGAGAGGCCGAGGCCGGTGCCCTGCCCTTGTCCCTTCGTCGTAAAGAACGGTTCGAAGATTTTACCGAGGTTTTCCGGGGCGATGCCCTCCCCGTTATCGCTGACCTCGATCTGGACATAGCGGCCAGGGGCCATGACGTCATAATCGGCCACCAGCGGGTCGGCGGCATCGACATTGCTGGTCCGCATGATGATGTCGCCGCCGCCGGGCATGGCATGGCTGGCATTGACCGCCAGGTTGACGATGACACGCTGGAACTCGCTGCGGTCGATACGCACCAGGCCGAGTTCGCGGGCGTGCTGGACGCGGAATTTCACCCGTTCGGTGGTCAGGTGCTTCAGCATGAACTGCATGTCGTCGAGGGTATCGGTCAACTGGGTTATCTCGCGGCGCATGGTCTGGCGGCGTGAATAGGCCAGCAGTTGCGAGATGACCGCCGCCGCCCGGCCCGTCTGGGACCGGATCTGGTTCAGGTATTCGAAATCGGGGTCGCCCTCGTGGTGGCGCAGCATCAGCAGGTCGCAATGGCCCCTAATCGCGGTCAGGACGTTGTTCACGTCATGGGCGATGCCGCCGGCGAGTTGGCCCACCGCCTGCATTTTTTGCACTTGGGCGAACTCGTTCTCGATCTTTTTCATCTCGGTGACGTCGATGAGATAGTTCAGCAGCATCTCGCCGCGATCGGTCGTGATCGTATGAACGTGATAGCGCGCCTCGTGCTCGGCACCGTCATCGCCGATCAGCTTGACTTCGAGGGGCTGTTTCGAATCCGCCCCGGCAACCACATCGGCGATACGCTCGGCGACTTCGTGGCGGTCTTCCTTACGCACGGCGACGGCAACGTCGGTGTTGACCCTTGCATTGCCCCCGGACATTTCGACCAGCATGTCGTTGGCCTCGACAATCGTGCCGTCGGTCGTGGTCAGGGCGACGGCGACTGGTGCATCATCGAGGAAGCGGACCAAGCGGGCGCCGGTCGTGGTGCCGACGTCGAGATCGGCCTTTGGCGGATCAAGGAAGACGAAAGACCGGGTAACGCTCTCGCCGTCATCGGTGGCGATCAGGGACTGAACGACATTGACCTGAACCGGGTTGCCATCAGGGCCGCGCAGGGCGGCGGCCTCGGTGATCACCTCGTCCAGTTTTGCAAGGGCGGGAGAAAGGCGGCGCGCGCCGTCGGTCAGAATATCGGAAAGGACAACGCTGCCTGTATCGGGCGCATCGCGGTCATGGCCGATCCATGTTGCGAGCGTGTCGTTCATCGAGATGATCTTGCCGCCTCGATCCGCGCTGAAATAGCCGATGGGGGCATCGCCGAGGACCGCCATCTGGTCGACGGGAGAGGCGCCGTCGGTCGAGTCATCCGAAAGGGAAAGGGACCAGAGAAAACAATCCTGTGCGACCGTTTGCGAAAGCTGTGCGGAAACCGATACGCCGTCACCGATGGCGGAAAATTCTGCCGTGCTGCGCTTGTCATCCGAAGCGCCGCGCACGGCGCGGTAGATTTTCTGCTCGGCCTCGGGGTCGGCGGCGAAGAGCATACGGACATGGGCACCCACGGCGCAGGGGGCGTCAATCTCGGCTGCGAATGTGCGCGCGGCGGCGTTGGCGGCACGGATCACGCCAAGCTCGTTGGTCAGGATGTGAGGCGTTGCCGCATATTCCAATAGCCCAAAGCCGGTGTCATCCACGGAAGCATCCTGTTTGCGGTTCGGTGCGCGAAACAGAGCAACACCGGCCATGGCAACCGCCCCGGCATCGGGAAAATCTGTGATGGCGGCAAGAAGCAACGCGAGAACGAGCGGCATAAAACGAAGCATTTTCCGGCCCTTATCAAACCCGATGCGATGGTTTTTCGGCCACCGTAAGACTTTGTAAACCTCCAAGTGTTAATCCGCGATTAATTAATTGATCCGTCCTTCTTGCGCTGCAAAAGCGCCGCGTAGAAACCATCGGCCTGATCCCGGTGAGGCCAGTAGGCGCGTGTTGTTTTCACGTTGAAATCCGACCCTTCATGAAGAAATCGCTCGACCTGATCGTCGTTTTCGACGCCGAGAATCGAGCAGGTGGCGTAGACGAGGAAGCCGCCGGGCTTAACCGCATCGGCGGCGCGGGAAAGGGCGTCGTGTTGGGCCGTCTTTAGGGCATCGAGACGCGCGGGGGTCAATCGCCACTTGCCCGCCGGATCACGCCGCCAAGAGCCAGAGCCGGAGCATGGCGCGTCGACGAGGACACGGTCGCAGGAGCCGCTTGCAATCTGATCCGCCGAGACGCGCTCGATGATCGTTGCCCCGGCCCGTGCGGCGCGCTCGGGCAGAACCGCCATCCGGCGCGGGTCAACATCATGGGCGAGCACCCTGCCCCGGTTCTGCATCGCAGCGGCGAGGGCGAGGGTCTTGCCGCCTGCCCCGGCGCAGAAATCGAGTACCGTTTCTCCGGGCAGGGCCGCGATGAGGTCGGCGACGGCTTGCGAGGCCGCGTCCTGTGGTTCGACCAGGCCGTCGCGGTAAGCCTTGGTGCCGGTCAATGCCGTGCCTGTGGCGAGGCGGAGTGCCGTGGGTGAGAGCGGCATCGGCGATGCCTCGATACCCTCGCGAGAAAGGGCCTCTCGCGCGCCGTCTCGGGTTGTGCGCAAGAGGTTGGCGCGGACATCGAAAGCGGCGCGCTGACGCAGGGCGTCCAGTTCTGGTTCGACATCGGCACCGAAGGCGCGCTGCGCCTCGGGCCAGAGCCAATCGGGCCAATCGAGCGCCTCGGCGGGCGAGGTGTAATCGGGATGCGCCGCGAGGGCCGCTCGCTCTGCCGTGGTCAGGGGTTCGAGGCCATAGCCGCCGGTGCAGAGGGCGTCGATTTCGTCGGGGGAGAGGCCATCCTGGACCCGAAGACTACCGAAAACGAGGGCGCGGCCATGGTCGCCGCCGCCTTGCCTTGCGGCGCTGCGTTGTCGCCTCAGGCACGTATAGACGCGGTCTGCTATGGCACGGCGGTCCTTCGATCCCGCAAACCGGTTCGCCCTCGCCCATGTCTTCAATTGCGGATCGACGGGACGGTCTAGCGTGAGGCTATCAAGGATCTGCGCGGCAGCCGCGAGGCGCGCTGAGGGCGTCATAGGGCCGATGCGGGCATTAATGCGCCGACCCTGCCGAGTTCGGGCAAGGTATCGTCTATGCCCGCAAGACGCGCCATGTGCCATGCGATGGCCGAGTTGCTGCTGACGACGGGGATGCCGAGGGCGTCTTCGATCCGGCCTATGATCCGCGCCGTGCGAAGATTGGTGCAGGCAATGACCAGCGCATCGGCATCGACGCCCGCTGCCATGGCGAGGGAAGCGGCGACAATCGAGTCCGGCGTGATCCGCGCGACGGCGGCGTCGGCGACTTGTTCGAAGGACTTGAGGGCAATGGTTTCGACCCCTTGGTCCGAAAGGCGGTCACGCAGGACTTGGGAGACCGCCGGAATATAGGGCGTGACCAACGCGATCCTGCGCGCCGAGAGGGCTGAAAGTGCCGCCGCTATCGCGCGCAGGGGATCGGTGACGGCGACGCCGGGAAATACCGACTGGATTCTTTGCGCGACACCGCCCGACCCGATGACGGCGCTGGCGGATGTGCAGCCGTATCCGATGGCATCGAAGGAGGCGCTGGCGGGTAAGAGCGACACGGCGTTGGCCAGATCGGCCTCCATCCGCGCCAAAGTCTCCGTCGTTACATTGGGGTCGAACGGGATGCGGGTATGATAGGTCGCGATGCCATCGTCCGGCAGAAAGACGCGGAGGTCGCCTTCGATGACCTCGTCGGTCTGGAGAACAACGAGGCCTAGGGTGGCCCGGGTGCCCGGGCCGTTGTCGGAGACATAGGAAAGCGGCGGCACGCTACCGCTCGACGGGGGCCGCGATACGCAGGGCACGGATCGAGACATCGCCGCCCGCATTGAAGAACGCGAAGCCGGTCCAGTCCTCGCGGAACACCGTATCCCGCGATGTGATCACCGGGCGGCCATCGAGCAGAACGAGCATCTGTCCATCCGACAGCCGCGCCCAGCGCAATTCATGCTCTTTGCCGGTGGTAAAGCCAGGGATGGCGACCTTGGTAATATCCTTGTAGCCGTTCGAGCCGCGACGGGTCAGCACGACCACCGGCTGAGGCCCGCTGCGCAGTTCAAGGCGATAGCCGAGCCAGTTCGCGCCGCCCTGGTGCAGGATGAAATGGGCCGTGCCGGTGCCGGCATGGTCAACGATGCGGGCCGCGAAGGAGAACGCGTTGGCGATGCTCGTCGGCGTCTCGATCAGCGCGGCGCGGGGCTGCGATGCGGTTTCGTCAACCTCGGGGGTATCGCCGGTCAGAAGACTTTTTAGGACTTCCTTGGGCCGGATCGGGGCGTTGGATGCCTCGTTCGGCTGTCTGGCGCGCAGGCCGTAGGTCGGGTCGATATACCACTCGCCCTGACGCATCCGCCATGGCGGGTTGTTGTCCAACTCTCCATCGGTGAAATAATCTTCGAGATAGGCGAAGGAGATCGAACCGGGGTCGAGGGGCGGGACATCCACGGCGGATTGAACCGGACCGCTGGGGGTCATCGTGTCGATGCCTTGCTCAATCAGCGCAGGCTGCTGGCCGCCCTCGATCAATGCGGGGTCGGTGCCCGCCAGATCGACCGACGCGTCGGCGGATACCGGCGGCAAGAGATTGGCCCCGGCTGCGGCGGGAAGCGGGTCGCGGTATTTTGCGGCGAGGCCCTTCAAGTCTTCAAGAAAACCCGGACTCGCGGCGCGATAGCGCTCGCCCACGCGCAAAAGTTCGTCAAGCTCAGCCGCCATTGTCGGCGCCCGGTCGGCTCCGGAGACCATGCCAGATGCCGCCGCGTCGAATCCATCGCTCGCGGAGGTGGAGGTGGAGCCGTTCGGGGGATCGACAGGGGTTGCCGAACCGTTGATGGCGCTGTCGTCGTAATAGGGCGTCGTACCCGACGGCGCTTCAGGGACAGGCTGAACTGCCGGTGTCACCGGAGGATTGCCGGGAAGCGGCGCAAAATTCGGTTGTGGCTGGGGCTGTACTGACGGTGCAAAGCCTTGCTGCGGGTCGGGCGCAAAGGGCGTTGCCTCCGGGCGCGGAAGTGCCTCGGGGAAGGTTGCCTGGGGCTGGGGCGCTGTGCCCGCGCGCGGATTGGGGAACTGTTGCACGCCGCCCGGCGGCTGGGGCATCACGATGCCGGTGTTGGGGTCCACATATAGTGGCTGGTTCGTAAACGGCTGCTGTTGCTGAAACTGAGGCTGAACCTGGGGCTGGAACTGCGGCTGAAAAGGTTGCTGGGCCGGAAAGGGCTGTTGACCCTGAAACGGCTGCACGAAGGCGGGGTCGTTGTAAAAGCCACCCTGCTGCTGTGCATTTGCAGGTGCCATCATTGCGCCGAGCGCCACAAAGCTGACTGCCGTTGTTTGCCGCATTCGTTTCATTGCCTGTGCCTCACCCGTTTTTCGAGACCTATAGCCCGAAATTAAACCTGATACTACGCCCCAAGCGACAGTATTTTCAGTCGAATGTGGCGATAGCAGGTTTCGACGCTATGGTGTCTAGGCGTCCTGATAACGTGTGCGTGGGTCGAGTGTGACAAAAGTAGTTTATGGCGGAAAGCCCGGAAATGCAGCGGTTTGGCGTGATGCTCTGCTCGACCTGAAGCCCGATCTGGATTTTGTGCCCTCCCCCGACGGCTGTGATCCGAGCGCAACCGATATTTTGCTCTATGAACCGGCGGGCACGATTCGCGATCTGCGGCCCTATGCCGGAGTCGCAGCGATTCAGAGCCTTTGGGCCGGTGTCGAGACCTTGTTGGAGAACGACACGCTGCCCCCGGAACCGGCGCTGTTGCGGATGGTCGAACCCGGCATGACGGCGGGAATGTCGGAGTATGTGATCGGGCATGTCTATCGCGCGCATCTCGGCACGAAGCGCCAAGCCCGCGACCAGCGCAACCGTGTCTGGGGCGACGCGGCACCGCCGCTGGCGGGCGACAGGACCGTCGGGGTCATCGGTCTCGGTGCCCTTGGGCGTGATGCCACCATCAAGCTGACCGAGGCAGGATTTCGTGTCGGGGGCTGGAGCAGGAGCGAGAAATCAATTGCCGGGGTGACGTGCCTGCACGACGCGGACGGCTTTGACCGCTTGCTGGCCGAGAGCGAAATTGTGGTCCTGTTGGTCCCGCATACGCCGGAAACGGAAAATCTGATGAATGCCGCGGCCTTTGCCGCGATGCCGCGCGGGGCGCATCTGATCAATGCGGCGCGGGGGGCGCTGGTGGATGAAGACGCGTTGCTGTCCGCCCTGGATAGCGGGCAGCTCGCCTCGGCGACCCTCGATGTGATGCGCGAAGAACCGCTGCCGCCGGATCATCGCTTTTGGCACCATGAAAGTGTCACGATCACCCCGCATATCGCCAGCGCGACCCGTCCTGCAACCGCCGCCGCAACGATCATCACGCAAATCGAGCGATTCGAGCGTGGAGAGCCATTCCTCTATCGTGTCGAACGCGATAGAGGCTATTGAGGCGCGTCCGACTCAACCTGTGACTGACGAGACCGAGTGAATGACCAACGACGACGAAACGCGGAAAGTCCTGCTGAAACCGGCCCCGCGCGTCGGTACGGCGGCCCGTATCCGCAACAATTTTCTTACCGGAATCGTGATCTTCGCGCCGATCTCGATCACGATCTATCTGGTCTGGTTGTTTTTGAATTTCGTTGACTCCTGGGTGCTCCGCTATGTGCCCAAAGCCTATAATCCTGCCGAATACCTGCCGATAACGATTCCCGGTATCGGTTTGGTTTTCTTTTTCTTTTTTGTCGCCGCGCTGGGCGCACTGACCAAGGGGTTTTTCGGGCGGCAACTGTTTCGCGCCGGTGAGCGGATCGTTGACCGGATGCCGATTGTCCGGTCGATCTACACCACGCTGAAACAGATCGTGGAGACAATCTTTGCCCGCGAGGGACAGGATTCGTTCGAACAGGTTTGCCTGATCGAATACCCGCGCCGGGATCTTTGGGCCGTTGCCTTCGTCACCACGGAAACCTCGGGCGAGATTGCGGCGAAGGGGCTGGCCGATGACGGTCTGGTCAGTGTTTTCTTGCCGACGACGCCCAACCCGACCTCGGGGTTTTTGCTGTTCGTGCCGAAGAAAGACATCGTGCTGCTGGATATGACCGTCGAAGAAGCGGCGAAGCAGGTCATTTCGGCGGGTTTGGTCACGCCCCCCTGGCCGCCCCTGACCAAGGCGCAGAAAGAGGCGCTGGAACGCGAGAAGGACCGGTCAAGCCGCGAAGCCTGATCCGCGTCTTCAGATACCGCCGCCTGCGCCGTTCACCACGTCGGCATCCGTCCATTCGACCTTGTGATCCATGGAATGCGACGGGTGGGCACATCCGGCGGTGCCAACGATCTTGGCGGGGACGCCCGCGACGGTCTTGCACTCGGGAACATCGTGCAGGACGACGGAACCGGCCCCGACCCGCGAACAATCACCGATATGGATATTGCCGAGGATATGCGCCCCGGCACCGATCAGGACGCCGCGCCCGATTTTCGGATGGCGATCACCGCCCTCCTTACCCGTGCCGCCGAGCGTCACGGAATGGAGCATCGAAACGTCGTCGCCGACCACCGCCGTCTCGCCAATGACGATGGAGGTGGCGTGGTCGATCATGATGCCCTTGCCGATGCGGGCTCCGGGGTGGATGTCGACGCCGAAAACCTCGGAAACGCGCATCTGGATGAACTGCGCGAGGGGTTTGCGGTCGCGGGTCCAGAGGGCGTGGGCGATGCGCGATGCCTGCAAGGCCATGAAACCCTTGAAGAAAAGCAACGGCTGGAGATAGCTGGTGCAGGCGGGATCACGCTCAAAGGTGGCGGAGATGTCGGCGCGGGCGCGCTCGCTGATCTCGGGGAATTCGCGGATGATGTCGTTGAAGGTCTCGCGGATCGAGGCCTCCTTGATTTCATGCACATGCAGCTTGGCGGCGAGGCGCGCGGCCAGGGATGCCTCGAAGCTGGGGCGGCCAATCACGTTCTCCTGAAGCATCGAATGCATCAGGGGTTCGGCGATCTGCATCGCCTTCGCATCCGCGACAATCGCCGCCCATACCGGGTCGCAATTTGGAATATTGGCGTGGTTTTCGACGGCAGTGGCCATGGGAACTGACTCGCTTGAAGATGACGATGCTCGAGTCGGAGTATAGACCGGTTCGCGGGCGAAGACCAATCACAGGACGCGCGGGCGGCCATGACCGGCGGTGATATGACCGCCCGCGCGGTTATTCCTGTACCGGCAGCAAAGTGATCGACACCGGGGTCGTGCGCTCGAAAACCGTGCCTTCGGGGCATTGATAGGTCAGGTCGATGGCGTAGACGGCGCGGCCCGGTTCAGCCTCGCGCGGGGCGACGAAGCGGCTGATGAGAATGGTCCACTCCTTGTCGATCCGAATTGACGGCGACAGGGCCTCCGCCGCGTGCTTTGCGCCGCCGTGATTTCGGACCCATGGCTGGAGGTCGGGGGCATCGCAGCGCACGCCGTACTGGGTTCGCCGGAGGCGGAACCGGGCGGCGCAGGGAGAGCCCAAATGGCAAGGGCCGATCTGGTACGCCTCGGATTCGTCGTAAATCGCGATGGTCGGTCTGGGGGTCAGGCGTTGCAGGGCCGCCAGGATGTCTTCGCGGAACGGCTCGAAATCTTCGGTACGGAAGGCGGCGAAGCTTTGCTTGAGGGCGGTGATGCCGAGCTGGCTTTGGATAAACGGCACGGCAAGGCCGACCACGCCGCCGAACAGAAACACCAAAACCGCAACGGCGCCGCCTATCTTGGCAATCCAGTCGGCGGCGTCTTTCATGCGGTTCAGCAGGGGCAGGAGCGAAAGGTTCGTCACGGGCGGTGGTCCGTCAGGTTTCACGCGTGCCGTTCATCACGGCGGTCCAGACGTCGATCAGTTCCGTCACGTCCGAAGAATGATCCGGGTCGCCGTCCGCATCGAGGTCTGCTCGGCTGTTCTGGGTGATGATGATGGATGTGGCGACCTCTGAGCCGTCGGGCAGAACGGTGGTGCCGACGCCGCCGGACATGCCGCCGACGGCAAGCACGGACCCGTCATCGAACTGCACGATCCAGCTTGGCGCGTCGCCCTTGCGGGTTTCTTCGGGGCGGTCGAGATAGGCGATGCCGTTGCGGATCTCGTAATGGCGCGGGTCGGTGACGCCCGCCGGATAGCCGCGCAGGCGGATGCGGTCGCCGGGGCGCAGGGCGGCGGGGGGCCGCCGGGGCAAGGTGCAGCCGAAGAGTGCGGCGTCGAGACCGGCGGGGCGCAGGATCAGAGGCAGACCCTTGGTCCAGTCAGGCCATTCGCGGCGGTCCTTTGGCCATGCCTCGACGCTGTGGGCCGCGCCGATGATGCCGCCCCATAGGCGAAACCATGTGGAGAAGGAACCGGCGATGCGGGTGGTCTCGTGCTGTTCGGCGAAAAGGCCGAAGGGATTGGGGGCGGCCTCGGGTGTGGGGGGCGCGAGCAGGCGGGTGAGGTCGGCGCTGAACTGTTCGATCAGGGCGCTCATGGGCGGGACTCGCAGAGGGCGGCGCGGCGGGTGTTGAAGGCGGCGCGGGTTTCCGGCTCGGCCTCGCCGGCGGCAAGCGGGCTGGTCTGGGCACAGAAACCGTCGAGGGGGTCGTCGTAGACGATTGCGCTGACCGGCTGGCGCTCGGCGCTCAGGGCGCAGGCGGTTTCGACACCGCGCAGGATGAGGGCGGCGGCGAGCGGGTCAAGGGGTGCGGTGGCGGCCTCGACGAATTCGCGGCCTCCGGTACAGCCGGTGGTAACGGCGGCGGCGGCGATCTCGGGGGTGGTGATCTCGCTCAGGCGGTCCTCAACGACAACGCAAGCGGTGATGAAGACGGCGGCGGCAAGGCCGATGGCGGCGGTGGTGGTGGCTTTCATGATGGACCTCATGGGTGGGCGCTTTCGCTGAGGAGAAGGGCGTGGAGGGCGAGGACGCGCCGGGACCAGCCGCGCATGAAGCGGGCGGCGTTGCGGGTGGCGGCGTAGGCGCGCAGGCGGTGGCTGAGGAAGTCGAGCAGCAGGTCGCGCGGCTCAGTGGCGACGATGGCGGCGCGGGTGACGGGACCGATGATGCCGTCAGGGGTCACGCGGACGCTGCGTTGCAGCAGACGGATGGCGCGGGCGGGGCCTTGGTTCACCG
>CALGNO010000236.1 GCA_937958625.1 uncultured Neomegalonema sp. | reverse complement strand
GGGGGAAGATCACGCCACGGTGCGTCCGTCCGCGCGATCCACAACACAGCTTCCAGAAACAAGCGATTGTCGCGCCCGGTGCTGCCGCATGTATCGGCGCGACCAAGGCAAAGCGGTGCGATGATCGACCATTGATGATCTGTCAGTACAAAGCGGCTTCGATCCATAATTCCCTCCCTGTTCAGGAGGATGAATCAGAAAATCGCCGCCGTGGGAATCCTAACTGTCAACATACCCTAGCACGGTTCAGTATCATGGATTACGCCACAAATCTTCCCAACCAAGACCAATAAAGCTTGGCCCAGACAGTGCTTCAGTGAACTTGACATCGTTTACTTCACCATTCCACTCCATGCAAACAGGCCGTCCTTTATGATCAATAGTCATATCCCAGCCAATGCAGCCTATCTGCGGCATGCGTGCGTGAAGTTCCAAGCAAGCTTGCACACAGGCTTTGTATTCAGGGACGCGTCGCCCCTTAAAAGGAATCCCTACATCAGGATGTATCTCGATTTTAGTCCAATTTGGATGATAGGCACTGCCGACGAATTCGCCCGTTTCCAGATCAATAGGAACGCGGAGCAGGCTAGATGCCTTTAGAAAACGATCCTTAGAACGGCCAATGCGGAAATAGGAGGCACGCAATCCCACCTCCCCGCTTGGTTCAATGACCGTTGTCACCCGCAACGTCGGAACCGCCTCGGGGACAAAATCCATTACGCGGGCATCTGGAACAATCCATCGTTGGAAGACGCCGTCATTTCCCGCATGTAAGACGTCGGATAAAGTGTCTGGCATGACAACCTTGATGCCCAGGCCTTTATTGGCTTCATCTGGCTTAAAGATGACCTTTTCCGCGTCGAAGAATAAGATGTCCTTCAGAGCCTCTTGCGAGGTCGGCCGCAAGTCTTTGCAGAAGACTTTCTTATTGATCAGAACGGCTAGGTCAGGAAAATAGGCGCTGTCAAAGAGCCGTGTTGAGATCGATTTATAGCGTGAGAGCTTTCCGTGAGGTCCTTTGAGGCGCGCGTTCACGACATGCGCGTAGTAATTGCTTGGGATCCACCCTTCCTTAAAGCTGCCCGAGAGTGTGGAATACACATAAAGCCAAGGAGCGTACCCTGACCACCCCAAGACCTCCCGAGCATATTCATCCGACATACGGATCGATTGACGCGGCGTTTTTCCAAGCTGCCGCGTAAGAAACTTGTGGACCTTGAGCGCTCTTAATTTTCCACGCTCCAAATTAATCGCGGTTTTTACCGTACGAGAAGTAGATTTTATCTGATCAAACATAGCTGATATCCACAACAATAATGGAAATTGAAGTTAAGCGCGAAAGTTGGTAATGATCCTTGGGCGGCGTATCGTGGCTGGTGTTGAGTCGAGCCACATCTCCCGAAGGAGTGATACGCCTATGACTGAGAATACAATCATTGAGTTCCCGACGCCAGAGGAAGAGGTCGTGTCGACAGGGCAATCGGATGAGTTATGAGACCTGTGCGCGGATAGTTGTTGCGCTGTCTTTAACGCTCTGATTCCATTGATGGAATTGGAGGAGACGCCATGCCCCGTCGCCGGATTGGTCAGGAAGAGTTGTTCGCCGTGCAGGATCGGCATTCGTCGCTGGACGATCTGCTGGCGTTGCTCGACTGGTCGGAAATCGAGACGGTCCTGACGGCGCTGCCGGTTGCGGCGAAGGGCGAGGCGAGTTGGCCTGTGCTGGCGCTGTTCAAGGCGCTGCTGTTGTCCATGTGGTACGATCTGTCGGACGTGAAGCCGGCCGAGGCGCTGGAGGACCGGGCGTCGTTCCGGCGGTTCTGCGGCTTCTCGCGGACGGAGGCGACACCGGAGCGCACGGCTTTCGTCCGGTTCCGCAAGGCCTTGGTAGCTGTCGCCGACACTGCCGACGGAGGGCGCTACCTCATAATCGGCGAGGCGCTCGTTGTATTTGATCGAGAGATACTGCGAACCGCGATCACTACGATGGATCAACACCTTGTGCCCCGGCTGACGCTGGTGCAGCGCCTGCTCCAGCGCATCGAGAACAAACTGTGCCGTGGCCGTGCCCGCCACGTTCCAGCCGACGATCCGGCGAGCAAAGGCGTCGATGACGAAAGAGGTGCACACGAACCCTGTCCAGGTGTCCGGACATATGTAAAATTCGAGACCCAGAGCCGGTTAGGCGCGGGTGCTCTGAACTTCCGGTTCACCCGGTCCAGCGGACATGGCGCACCCTTGTCGGGAACGGTGGTCTTCACGACTTTACCTCTCACGACCCCTGCGATGTCGAGGCGGCGCATCAGCCGCTCGACGGTGCATCGTGCCACGTCTGTCAATACCGCTTCAAATTTCCTCAGAAGTGCCGGGTTAAATTTCCCCAGTTCACGGATTTCGGTGATCAACCTACTACGTGATCGGCTTTCTCCTTCTTGGGTGGCCTGCCTCGTCTTTTCGGAGCCGGTGGCGGTGAGATGGGTGCGTTGGACCGGAGATGCTCGGGCATCAGGTCGGCATGGGCGCGCAAGCGGTAGCTCGCGCCCTCGAT
>CALGNO010000235.1 GCA_937958625.1 uncultured Neomegalonema sp. | reverse complement strand
ATGCTGACATCGGAAACGCTGATGGTATCCTGATCGGACCCAATTATCTGTCGAGATCGTCTTCGGCGTCACGCCCGGTATGGTCTGCGTTGCGATCGGTCGTTGATCGTACAGCCTGGTCAGCGGCAGTCTGTCGGCGTTCAGCATTTGCACGGGACGCTGCCTGTGTAGCATCCTCACGAGGATCGACGGCTGGACGATCATCTCCAGCTCGATCTTCACGAAATTGCTGACCAACCTCCTCCATTCGTTCGATCAGCTTGCGCGCGGCCTCCAGCTTGGCCGGATCGTCGATTTCGGAAAGCCCGGCCCGCATAGCGGCCAGGGATTTGCCATGAAGCGTTTCCGCATGATCGTCGAGCGCCTCCGCACGTGATGCGTCTCTGTCTGAGCTGAAGGGAGCAGCCGTGAAGGCGACATCCTTGCTCTCACCGTCAGCCCGGGGAAGATCGGCGGCATTCGCGATCACGATACGCTGGCCCGCAGCGATATGCGCGTGCTTCGATCCATTCCAGACGAGCCGACCCTCGATACGCTCGCCATCCCTTGCCGAAACGACATACTGTTCGTCTGGATCGAGACCGGCCTTGTCGAGCATCCCGCGCGCCTTGATGAGCGCATCCCGGCGCTCGGGGTCGACGGCATCCCGGACGACATGGCGCATGGCATCCGAGGATGGATCTTCCGTCACCTCAATGGAGGCCGCGATCATGCGCTCGCGGGTGATGCCCCGGAAATCGACATCGTGGTCGGTTTCCCGGCCAAGCTCCTCGATGAAGGTCCGCTGGGTGCGCCCGTTGCCCTCCCGGAACGGATGCACATAATTGAGGTCGCCGAGC
The DNA here is from genome assembly GCA_937958625.1 of uncultured Neomegalonema sp. Taxonomy (GTDB): domain Bacteria; phylum Pseudomonadota; class Alphaproteobacteria; order Rhodobacterales; family Rhodobacteraceae; genus JAHDDY01. The sequence goes on along the minus strand of CALGNO010000235.1, from coordinate 2,642 downwards.
GCACCGCCCGCTTTCTCGATGAAATCATCGCGCGACCCGGCCCGCAACGCATCACGATCCGCGATAGGCTTGAAAGCTTCAGAAAGGCCCATGTCGATCCGAGAAGCATGCAGAAACGCACTGCCCCCTTTCGAGAGGGTGCCGACCGGATCGAGCCGTTCTCCATCGACGAGCGGCCGCTCGTCGCGCATGGCCCCGGCCCACTCATAGACCCGCCCGAATATCTGGCGGTGGATGGCCTTGAGATGATCCCGGTCGAAAGTTCGTTCAGGGCCGTATCCTGCGTCGATCCGGTCCAGACCGAGGGAAGCGGCCCTGCGTTCCGCAAGATCGAGCGTCTCCGGGTCTTTCAGGCCGAGCCTGTTCCTGAGAACTCCGGTTTCGGGGTCGAGATAGGGGTCGCTCATTCGGCGGCGCGAACAACGCTTTCCTGTTGCATCGCACGAAGGGCGGCATCGACCATCGCATCCTTCTCGTCCATCGTGATCTCGCCATTGACCCACAGGTCAGCGGCACGGGCGCTGATCTCATCCCGCTCCTGGCCTTCGAGCCGGAGCGAATGGTCGGTACGCTCGACGATGGCCCGTCTCCGGGCTTTCTCGGCCTCGGTGATCGGATCGGGCGTCTGCCGAAGCGGCTGATTACCATCTGCCATAGTGGCCTCCTCATCTATCTGACTGCAATATAACACGAAATTCGGTAGTGGGTTAGTTTGAAAATATATGTTGCGTTGCGAAAAACGAAGTCTGCAAGTCGCTGGGAGCGGTCGTTATCGCATCGTGTTTGCGACCGACCAAACAGCCGCCGGATTGAACCTACTAGATCGCGTGTATCTATATAAGGCATTATGAATGTTCGGAAACACCATATGAGCGCATCAAATGTTCGAAAACTTACAACGTGAACTCGAAAAACTTGGACGGATGAAGGAGATATCCGTCCCCATCGAGTCCGATTCCGAAGGGTATATCGACAAAGAGTGCCCCTCTGAGCCGTGCCTTTTCCTTTTCAAGATCCACGATGAAGACTGGTCAAACATCGTCCGAGACGAGGAGGTGTTCTGTCCTTCCTGTGGGCATATGGCTCCTGCCAAGTCTTGGTATCCTAGGGCGCAGGTTGAGGCTGCACGAGACTACGCACTCGGTACGATCACCAACTCCATGAACAAGGCGATGAGAGCCGACGCGGCGGCGTCGAAGCGCCTTCAGAACCGGAATTCCTTCCTGAGCATCACTCTTGACGTGAAAGGCGAACGGGACGCCGTGCTTGTGCCAGTAGCAGCAGCGGAGCCGATGCGACTTCGTACAGACTGTGAGAGCTGCGGTTGCCGCTATTCATATGTTGGTGCCGCATATTTCTGTCCGAGCTGCGGGGCGAACTCTGCAAGCCATACCTTCACGCAAACCATGAACACCATCCGCACCGCCGCAGGACTTGGGGAAATCCTGCGAAACACACTCGGCCCTGATGAGGCCGAGGTGATGATCCGAACGCTTCTGGAGAAGGCCGTCCAAGACACGGTAATGTCGTTCCAGAGATTGAACGAGCAGCTATATGAACGTCAGAGCGGAAAGACGGCTCGGCGCAATGCTTTCCAGAATCTCGATGCGGGGTCGGATTTGTGGAAGGCCGCGATCGGGCATGCCTACGTCGATCTGGTCGGCTTGGCCAAACTTGACCAGCTCAGGATATTCTTCCAGCAGCGCCATCTTCTGGCGCATCAGCAAGGAATTGTAGATCAAGACTATATTGATCGAAGCGGCGACAAGACCTACGCAAAGGGGCAGCGCCTTCTGATTCGAGATTCCGCAGTACGAGAGTTTGCCGACTTAATCGAAGAACTCAGCTACGAGCTGACGCAGAAGGTAGGTCCATAAACACTGTTTTTAATGCCACCCAACGGCAGCAATGCGCTCATTGCAGACTGGTGCATCGCAAAACTCAAGTTTTCAACATTGCTCCACCATCCAAAGCACTCGATATCGCACTCAACAAACCAACGGCCTCATCGTTCGAAGTCATCCTCACGGTCGATTTCCCGCTCGATCCGGGCTTCTTCACGGGAAACCCGGTCCCGTGTCGTCACATCGGCGGCAGCCTGCCGATCCATTGCACCGCGTTCGGCTGAGGTTCGCGATGCAGCCCGTGTTGCAGCTTCGCGGGTCTGGCGCTCGGCATCGGCATCGCGGGCTTTGCTGGCTTCATCCTCGCGCGCTTCTGGAGAATCCCGATCATCGGCAGCACGTCCCTCGCGAAACTGCTTGCCGGTTTCCTCCATCCGCTCGATCAGCCTCTTGGCCATCGCCAGCTTGGCCGGATCGTCGATCTCAGCTAGACCGTCGCGCATCGCCTGAACGGATTTGCGGTGGAGATCCTCGGCCCGGTCATCGAGAACGTCTTCGCGATCCTTCGCAAGATCGCCGTCGTCTTGTCGGTCGGTCATGGGCGGTTTTTCCTTTTCACCGTCGATAGGGCCGGGGTCGGCCTCACGCCGGTCAGCGCGGTCGCGCTCGGCAAGCGATCCCGCCCAGGCAGGAGCATCCGGTGCGAGCCGCTCGATGCGGTCATCCCGTTCATAGACGACCGCGTGCTCGGCATCGGGCGAACTGTTGTCATAGAGAACCGTGCGGTCTGCGATCTTT
>CALGNO010000234.1 GCA_937958625.1 uncultured Neomegalonema sp. | reverse complement strand
GTCGTCCTGTTCGTCTGGCGCTTCGACCAGTTGAGGCGCTTGCAGGGACGCGCCGGTCAACATCGCGCGCTTTTCGATAGAGGTGAACGTGATGCCGTTCGCAGCTTCACGGGCCTTGATCCATTTCGCTTCTTCAAGCGCGCGCTGGTCCAGCACTGCATCCCACCGCTGGCCATTCGCCGTCGCGATATCCTGCAAGGTCTTTTCGCCCGTCCGCAGGTAGATTTCGTTCGCCCGTGCTGCCTTGAGCGGGTCAACCTCGCCCTTCGCGGGGCCGATCCACTTGCATTTCGTGATCGCGGCCCGGTTGCGGCGGTCCCAATAGGTGATGCCGTCCGGGATCGTGACGTATCCACGCGCAATGGCTTCATCCATCCACGAGCGGAACATGAGGGAGGCCATGCGGGAAAGCGGGCCTTCGCGCTTCGATGTGACCGCGCGCCATGCCTCGATCAGAGAGGCCCGTGCGGATGAATAGGACGTGTTCTCGTAATCCTTGGCAAGTTGCTCGTAGGCAATGCCTGTTCCGGCGGCGACCTTCTTGAGTAGCGCCTTAACGAAGCCTTCATAGGACTGGTTCGGGTGGTTGCCCTGGATGGTCCCGATGGTGTCGTTCGGCATCAGCTTCGGAATCTTGATGCCGTCGTCAACGATTTCGGTCTTGTCGCTCCAAGCCTTCACGGCCCCGAGCATTTTTTGGATAGCCTGTGTTCCTTGATCGTCTTGAAAGGCGCGGAATATCTCGTCGCCGTAGTCAGATTTCAAATACAGACCAAACTTCGCCGCGTTCGTGGCTTGGTCGAGGGCGACATGCTCATAGCGGTCGATCAGCTTTACGCCGATGATGGCCGATGCCAGCCGGGAGAACCCGCGCGTCTGCTCCGCTCGGTCGTGGTCGAATACGTGATATACCTGTTGCCAGCCGAAGCGGTTGAACCGTGGAACCCGGCGGGGCTTTTGGATTGACATCATGCCATCGCGTTTTTCGTCAATCGACCGCGTTATGCGGTACGCAATCGGTGCGCCGTAACGGTCCACCTCGACGCCGCCGATGGTGTTGTTGCTTACGTCCAAATAGTCACGATCCAACCGGCAGGGGTCCACCGCGAAGAAACAGGTGCGATACCCGAGAGGGGAAGCCCTCCATTCGCGCGTGAATATCGCCTCGCCGTGTTGCTGCAACTGCGTCGATACCAACCGCATCAGATCAACGAAAGTTGCCGACCGCCTCGCATCCACCCAACATTGCGGATCGTCTGCCCATTCGTGAAACTGGTTCTCGACCGAACGCATCCAGTCGCAGTGCTCCGGGCCAAGCACGTCCGGCGATGGCGTCATCTGCAACAGGAATTGCGAGCCGACGACCGTATCGCGATCCACCGCAGCAGCGCCGCGCATGTAGCCGTTGTTCCGGGCCAGATCGAGGATGCGGGCTTCGCTCAATCCCTTGTCCGGGATGGCGTCGTCTACATCGCGCTTCGCAGGACGCCAGCAACTTAGTTTCTGGACCTCCCGGTCAGCCGCCGCAAAATCGACCTTGTGCGTCTCAGCATCCGCAGTTGTCATATCGACCTCGCGGCGCGGGCTTGCAGGCGGATGGTGTGTGGCAACTGTAATTGCCCTTCATCGCGTCGATAAAAACTTCAGTATCCTCGTCTCCGCAGCTCGCTTGAAGCGCCTGCGCGAAGGTCCGCATCTGTGCCAGCGAAGCCGTCGCGAATTTCGCGCGCTCGTCACCGACCTCGGTTTCGATAACCGTGCAGCCGGTCATCCGCTCGAAATAGGCGTTGATGATCGCGCAAAGCATCTTGCGGCAGTTTGGAATCTTGCAGCAATCCGCCGGGTTGACCGGCTTTTTGATGGGCTTGGCCATTTAGAAAACCTCATCCCATCCCGAAATCTGTTCTTCGTCTCGGCTTGCGTATCGCTCATCAAGATCGACGCGCCGCTGGATGCGAAGCCATTCCAGAGCGGCAAGGCTATAGACCTTGCAGTCGAAGGCTTCGTTTCGGCGACCCTCGGGGCAGTGCCAGTGAAACCGTTTCTGCCCGGTCTTCTTGTTCAGCGTGAACCGCCGCTTTTCCGCCGTGACTTGCTCGAAATAATCGGGCGGCAAGCCTTCCTTGGGGAAATGCGTTGATGCGGGGCCACTCTCGCGAGAGAGCATGGAGAACACCGCATCCTTGCCCGCGTCCACGCCGACGTTGAACACGTCCAGGCCGCGCTTGGCCTTCCAACTCATAGGCTTCGGGCGCATAAGCGGAACGTCGCCGCCAACGCCCTTGAATGCCAGCCAGTTCTTCGAAGTGTTTAACTGACAGAACCGATAGGCCGTCTGCGTTTGATAGCCGGTATCAATCCCGCCCGCCTCAGCGACCAACTCCAGACCGAAGCCTTCGAATGTCTGCTCAAGAACCGGCGCGAGGCGACCTTGCCAGTCTTCCAGCTTGTCGGTTTCCGCCGGGATGATCTCGTGACCAAGTGTCCAGCACTCCATGCCCGGACCCCAGCCGTCGAACGTAACCTCAAATCGGTCGCCCTGAACATCGACGCCAGCCGTGACAAGAACGATCCGCTCCGATGGTAGCGGAGCATCGTACGCCTCGCAGCGCGCGTTCAGCTTTTCTTTCGACAGGCTCTCACCCGTCACGTCTTCCCATGTCTCGCCAAGGGTGGTGTTCACGAACGTCTTCAGGCGAAGCGGATTGCCTTGCGCGTCGATCCAGTCCTTGACTATTTCCCGCCATGTGGTGAACGGCGAATAAGCGGACCAGATGTGGAACGCTACATGCCGGGGCGCTTCGATGCGCTCGCCATCGCTAAACCATTCCAGCCCGTCGCGGGTTTCGATCTTGCGGACCTCATCGCGCCACACCCCGAGTTTAGACAACTCGGTCAGGCGCGAATTCGGGAACCTGCCTTCACAGGATTTGCATTCGTACCCGACCGTCTCGGGCTTGCCCTTTTCCCACTTGAACGACTTCCACCGGAGCGGCTGTTCATGCCCGCAATGAGGGCAGGGCAGGTGAAACCGCATGAACGCATCCGCCGTCTCGGCAGCGCCTTCAATCTGCGAAGATCCTTTTTCCTTCGGAGACGACCCGATGATGACCTTGCGAAATGCCGATACCTCGCAGCGCTTCCACGCCAGAGACACCGCGTCACCCTCGCCGTCGATATCAGCGTCAAAGGCGTCGATCTCGTCCAGCATCGCCACATCAGGCGAGATACGCCGGAAGTTCTTCGCGGACGTGCCGCCCTTGAACCACGCCGTCGCGCCAAGGTGGCCTTTGATTTCCAGCGTGTTCAGCTTCGACTTCTTGTTCCAGTCCGGGAACGCATCCCGCCATGACGGGACATCGCGGATTGCCGGGTCAACCTCGGTCTTCACGAATTCGTCTCGGTCGCTGTCCGTCGGCTGCCAGAACGCAACCGACCGGCGCTTCTTCGCGAGGAAGTAGCCGAGGGCCGCAAGCATCAGCTTCGTGAAGCCAACGCGGGCGGATTTGAACACATCGACGCGCGGGATATCCGCGTTGCCCATGGCGTTCAGGATCGCGACCTGAAAGTGCAGCGTCTCCCATCGACTGGGGATCGCGGAACTTTCGCCGCTCAGATAGAAATTCTCGTCAGCCCATTCCACCGCCGTCTGCGGAAACGGAACTCGCAGTATCTTCGCCCGTGCCGCTTTCGCCTGAATCAGTGATATGGTCATCGGCCAGAGCGTTCCTCATCGTGGCGATTTCGCGCTCAACCATCTCAATCGCAGTTTGCGACAACTCAGGGCATGACCGTTTGATTGCCATCGGCAGGCTATCCAGCGCGGCGGCGACAGGGGACAGGGCTTCAGTGATGGCGACTTCGACTTCCGCGACGGGGCGGAGGCGACCTTGCTCGCGCTCGTTTTCGATCTCTTGAGCGATGCGGCGGGCCTTGGTCAATCGCGCCTGTTCTGCCGGGTGGTCGATCTCTTCGCCGTCTTCGGAGAGGCTAAGACCTTTGACCGCCTCGACCCTGATAACCTCGCGAATATCGTAAAGAACCTCAGAGCCGATTTTTCCGGTCCTTGGATAGTCGCGCTGCGATACTGTCTTTGTCGAAACGCCCAGCCATTCCGCGACTTGTCTACCGTTTAGGTGCCACGGCATTCTCTCGGGATTGGTCAATATCCGTTACCCTACAAAAAATCGTCGTGAACAGAGAACGTAAGCAATCAGCCCATTACCCGCGTTCGAATATGTGCCATAAAGTACCTATGATGTTTTCGATGGCACATTTCGATACACTCGGCATTCTCGTCACCTAGCTGACCTTGCCGCTCTCACCATTCGGCTGACGAACGCGATCCGGAACTCTTTTTCGATCACAGCGTCAACTTCGCCTTGCCAATCGAACCGCGCCTCATGCTCGGTTTGCTCTTCCAGCTTCCCGAAGATGAATAGCGGGTATCTCTTATCTGTCGTTCTGGAGACCAGGAGCAAAGCGCCTGACTTGGCTTCGATCACGAAAGGCTTGCTGGCAAGCTGCCGCCTAATTTTCTTTAGCCGACCGGCTTTATTCCTCCTGCCCTTTGGCGGGACCAGCAGGTACTTCTTGCCGTTGTGCTCAATGCCCCTCTCTGGCCTCGTGGTACCGCCATCGATGTTGCGGACTGTGTACCATGCCACAGAGCCGACCGTGGCCACGAGGTTCGTCTTGCTGGCCTTGTCGAAGCGGATTGAACCGCCTGCCGTGAACTTGTTCCGCAGTGTCAGGTCGTCGCCCATCATCGTGGGCATCTGCTTCTTTACCGCGAAGGCTGTGTCGTTGAGCGCCTGCGATGCGGCGAAGGGGATTTGCTCGGTGAAGCCTTGCACCACGCGAGGGAGTTGATCCATCGTAATGGATATCTCAACCATCGCGGCGGTCTTTCGCTTTGCGTTCGGTATTGCCGAAGCGCGCATCGTTTGTCGCGGCTTGGCGGATTTTGTCTATTGCCTGCCAGATGCCGTTCGTCACCAGGTTATCACCACAGGTGGCGCAGCCCTTAGTCATTACGGAATGCCGGAAGAACGAAGGCGACGACGCCAGCGGCGCAGAGCATCACGAATGCCAGCAAGAGGGCAGTGCGACCGTCGAGGGCCGCGCCTGCGGCAGTGCCGACCGAAGCGGCGATCAACAGGCGAGCGCGGTAGCAGTATTCGCACATGGTCGGCAAATGCAGGGTGAGCATGGCATAATGTCCCATTTGCAACAATCGCAAAGTGTTTTCCCGCGATATCGGCTATTGGATCGGCTGAAATTCTGCTTTGTGCGCCCCTCGCATGTGTTCCCGTTTCCGGGGGCGGACACTGGTTGCAGCGCCGTAGGTCGTTACGCTCCCGCCCTGCGCTCCTGCATTGTCTTCTCACCATACCAGCGACGGGGATTACCGCAGCATGGGCCGGAGCAGAGACACAGGTGGTTTGCGGCCTGCTCATCAGCATGTTCGCAATGAGGATAGAGCTTGCGCGCCCTCGCCTTCATCTTCAGCAGGGCAAAGCGGCGCTTTCGGGGCTTCGACTTATCCATGAGCGAAAGCCCCGTAACCCTGATTATGGAAAGAAACGCCGCGCCATCATGCAGACCAGTGAAAGCGCCATCGCGCAAACCGCCCCGAATACTGTGGCGGCAGGAATGGAGCA
>CALGNO010000233.1 GCA_937958625.1 uncultured Neomegalonema sp. | reverse complement strand
CTCAGGGCCGCAAAAGAAACCACAACCCAAAACCTCTGGAACATGATCGGGACCATCCTCTATCACTTCAAACCCGACGAATGCGCCAGATTTTTCCTAAATAGCGGATATCGAGCCATTTAAATTTCAGGATGCTCTAGACCGTCTTGCGCCGCGCCGCCATCGCCAGCCGCCGTTGGCGAGAACCCTTGGCATAGTGAGCAACCATCGCATCGGTGGTGTGCCCGGTGACGGCCTTGATTTCGGCATTCGTGCATCCGGCCTCTGCCAGTTCAATCGTGGCGTTCTTTCGCAGACCGTGCAGCGACACGCCCTCGATACCAGCCTTGGCCCTGACGCGCCGCGCTCGCATCTCCAGCGCCGCATAGGTGAGCGGCTGGCCTCGCTCCCCTGCAATGATCGTCAGGCCGCGTGCGCCCGCTCTGGCATCGTCTAGGAACGCCTTGAGCGTGGCGGTGGGCGGTATCCACAGTTCCGCGCCCGTCTTGCCCTGCACGACGTTGATAGCCTCGCCATCGTAATCGCTCCAGCGCATCCGAACGAGGTCACTGGGGCGTTGTCCCGTGCCCAGCGCCACCTCGAATGCCAGCCGCGTTATCGGGTCCGCGTGCTCCCGGAAGGCCGCGATCTGCTCTGGCGTCCAAGCCTTGTACCCGGAACCCAGCTTGAGGCGCTTCACACCGCGCACCGGGTTATGGTCGCGCCAGCCGAGATTGATAGCGTGTTCCATGAGGATCGACATGACGGCGATTCGGTAGTTCGCCTCGCGCGGTTTGTCCTGACATGCATCGCGCATCCGAATGACTTCTGAGCGCGGGAACTTCGTGCAATCCATCTTGCCCAGCTTCTCACCGATCCAGTCGAGACGGCGGCGATAGTCGCGCTTCGTGAGGTCCGCTAGCTGGCCAAAGTCGGCGCTCCCCCGGTAGCTGGTTATCAGCGCATCGAACGAGAACGGCACCACAAGGCGCTCGCGCTCCGGTCTGCTGTATTCCTTCCACTTGGCCTCGAACTCAGGCGAGCGGGGATCATCCGGCATTCGCAGCATAAGGGCTTTCTCGCCCCGCTTCCTGACACGATAGAACCAATAGACGCGCCCGCTGGCGTTCCTGACCCTCACCACGTTGGGAAGCCGCGCCTCACCCATAATCGACCGTCTCGAACCCGTCGTCAGCAACAAGCCCGCTCGCCCGGTCAAGCGCGCGATCTATCGCCAGCCGATCATACGCGCCCTTGCGCTTCTCCAGTGGAACAACACCGATCCGCGCACAGTACGAATCGAAGGCCGCGCTCGCTGTCTGATAGCCGAGATACAATGCAGCTTCCTCCCGTGTCAGCACACGGTGCGCCACCTGCTGTCGTTTCAATGCAGGAAGTATAGGAACGGTCTGCTCATGTAGCGCCATTATGACAGTATCGCCCATCTACAGACCTGACAGCAACCCAGTCCCATCGCACCCAAGTACACGCCTTCACCTGAACCCCAATCATGCAGCTAAAAGCACCGCTTCGCGTCTGAGATTTCCTTGCCAAAAAAGACGCCAGCGCAACGATTGCGTCGGTATGACCTGCCCAGTGCAATCATTGCACCGCCTGACAAAGAATCATGCAGGGCTGGTGCTATCACTTAGAGCGATGACCAAATCAAAGTGTGCTCTTGCTCGCATCGCTTAGAGCGCCGCCGATACACGCAATCGCGTATCGAACGGCTGCTGATCTAAAGCCCAGTCTGCGACTTCGTTGGCAGGTCTTGATAGGACGCTCTGCATGACGATGCGTTCAGCATGTCGGGTATCGCCAAGTATGCCACATCGTTCCGGCGCTCTGTATCCTGCCACTTGACGATGAACAGAAAGCCACCCGGACTTGGTGGTTTGGGAGGCTCGCCATACGCCGCCCTGAGATCGTGAAAGAGATCGTCGCATTCGGCAACATCAACAGGGTGCAGGTTGACTTCCATTAGCTTGCCGTCGAGATCGAATGCGAACTTGGCGGTGTAGGCTCTCCCGCCCGCATTATAGGGCGCGGACGCCAGCGTCTTCTGGTTCTCGGAGGATGACCCGGCATCGAAGCCTTGAGTGACCTGCCCAGCGCCAGCCGCTACCACCTCATCAACCGTCATGCCCCAGCGTGTGTACTGCCAGTCAGCTTGCGCTGCCGTCGTGAAACCCAGTGCAGTAGCTAGCGCCCCGATCAAAAGCGTTCTATTCATCCGTCATCACGTCCTGATTTTACCACGGTCCTAGTGCCGTAGTGATTTCAACAGGCGAGTGACTTGCGACAGGGGCAGACTAACCATTGATACAATGGCGTTTCCGAATGCCTTAAAATCCTTCCAGTGTGGGTTCGAATCCCACCGCCCGCACCACGATTTCAATGATCACGCGCCCGCTCGTTTTGGGAGCGGGCGCGGTTGGTTTTGGTCAGGCGAGGTCGAAGCGGTCGGCTTCCATCACCTTGGTCCAGGCTGCAACGAAATCCGCCACGAATTTACCGCGGGCATCGTCGCAGGCATAGACCTCGGCGAGGGCGCGCAGCTCGCTGTTCGAACCGAAGACCAGATCGACACGGGTGCCGGTCCATTTGACGTCGCCGCCATTTCGGTCGCGGGCTTCGAATTCATCCTCGGCCTCGCTCACCGGCTTCCACTCGATGCTCATATCCATCAGCGTGGCGAAGAAGTCCGGGGTCAGCTGTCCGACGCGGTTAGTGAAGACACCGTGGGTCGAGCCATCCCAGTTCGCACCGAGAACCCGCATCCCGCCGACCAGCACCGTCATCTCTGGCGCTGTCAGGCCCATCAGCTGTGCCCGGTCGATCAGCAGTTCCTCGGCGGAAACCGAATACTTGGCCTTCAGATAGTTGCGGAAGCCATCGGCGTGCGGCTCCAGAACTTCAAAGCTCTCGGTATCGGTCTGCTCTTGCGAGGCATCCGTGCGGCCCGGCGTGAAGGGCACGTCGACATTCTGACCGGCATCGCGCGCCGCTTTCTCGACGGCGGCACAACCGCCCAGAACGATCAGATCAGCGATGGACACCCGCTTGCCGCCGGATTGCGCGCCATCGAAATCGGCCTTGACCGCTTCGATCTTCGCAAGGGCGCCCGCGAGTTCGGCGGGCTGGTTGACCTGCCAGTCCTTTTGCGGGGCAAGGCGGATACGGGCACCATTGGCCCCGCCGCGCATATCCGACTGGCGGAAGGTCGAGGCAGAAGCCCAGGCCGTACGCACCAATTCGGAAACCGACAGGCCACAGCCGAGCAGTTTTTCTTTCAGCGACGCGATGTCAGCAGCGTCGATCAGGTCATGATCGACCGCCGGGATCGGGTCTTGCCAGATCAGTTCTTCCGACGGGACTTCCTTACCGAGCAACCGCGTGACCGGCCCCATGTCGCGGTGGCACAGCTTGTACCACGCGCGCGCGAACTGGTCCGCGAACTCGTCGGGGTTGGCATGATAGCGCCGCGAGATTTTCTCGTAGGCCGGGTCCATGCGCATCGCCATATCGGCGGTGGTCATCATCGGATAATGGCGCTGGCTCGGGTCATGGGCATCGGGCACGAGGTCCGAGGCGCTTTCCTCCACCGGCTTCCATTGATGCGCTCCGGCGGGGGATTTGGTCAGCTCCCACTCATAGCCGAACAGCATGTCGAAATAGCCCATGTCCCACTTGGTCGGGGTCGGGGTCCAGGCCCCCTCGATACCGCTGGTGATCGCGTGGACGCCCATGCCGGATTCAAAACCGCTTTTCCAGCCAAGGCCCTGTTCCGCCAGACTAGCGCCCTCGGGTTCGGACCCGAGCAGGCTGGCATCGCCCGCACCGTGACACTTGCCGAAGGTGTGGCCGCCTGCGGTCAGGGCGACGGTTTCCTCGTCATTCATCCCCATGCGGGCAAAGGTCTCGCGGATGTCGCGGCCCGAGGCGACGGGGTCCGGGTTGCCGTTCGGTCCTTCCGGATTGACGTAGATCAGGCCCATCTGCACGGCAGCGAGCGGGCTTTCGAGGTCGCGGTCGCCGCTATAGCGTTCATCGCCAAGCCATGTGGTCTCGGAACCCCAATAAATGTCTTCCTCGGGCTCCCAAATATCGACGCGGCCCCCGCCAAAGCCAAAGGTCTGCAGGCCCATATCCTCGATGGCGCAGTTTCCGGCGAGGATCATCAGATCGGCCCAGGACAGCGCGCGTCCGTACTTCTGCTTCACCGGCCACAGCAGGCGGCGCGCCTTGTCGAGGTTGCCGTTGTCAGGCCAGCTATTCAGCGGCGCAAAACGCTGGGTGCCGGCACGCGAGCCACCCCGGCCATCGCCGGTACGATACGTGCCTGCGCTGTGCCACGCCATGCGGATGAAGAACGGTCCGTAATGGCCGTAATCGGCGGGCCACCAGGGCTGGCTGTCTTTCATCAGCGCATAGATGTCTTGCTTGACGGCATCCAGATCGAGGCCCTTGAACGCGGTCGCGTAGTCGAAATCCGGGTCCATCGGGTCCGACTGCGGCCCGTTCTGGTGCAGCAGTTTGAGGTTCAGCCGGTTCGGCCACCAGTCACGGTTGGTGACCTTGAGATTCGCGGAAAAGGGGCACGAGAGTTCGCCGTCCATGGTGTCTCCAATCTTGCGGGTTCACGGTTGGAATGATTCCAATGTCGCAGACCCTAGGCAAGATCACGGGAGAGGTAAAATCGAAATCCTGCATCCTACCGATAGATTTTATCTATCGGCTATGTGCCGAGGATCGACGCAGGATGGCGCCCCTTCGCGCAGGCTGTCGGCCAAGAGGATTGCCTCGTCCCGCCGTGGGTCAGCACGGCGCGAGATCAGACAGACAGTGCGGCTGGCCGGGGGATCGAGAGGGCGCAGCGCGAGGTCGGTTTCCGCCTCGCGCCGGGCAAGGGCGGGCAACAGCGTGACCCCCTGCCCCGCCGTCACCAATCCGCGCAGGGTTTCGAGGCTGGTCGCCTGAATATCATTGCTCGGCTCGATGGCGGCGTTACAGACGGCACGGGTCTGATCGCGCAAGCAATGGCCCTCGCCGAGCACCAATATTCGCTCGGAACTCAGCGCCCGCTGCGGCACCGTCTCACGCAACGCCAGCGGATGGGTCAGCGGCAGGGCGGCGAAGAACGGTTCGTCGAAGACAGGCTGCATCGCCAAGGCCGGGTCGCCGGGTTCTTCGGCGATCAGCCCGAAATCCAGTTCACGCGCTTTGACCGCCGCCACGACACTATCCGTCATCGCCTCGCGGCAAATCAGATCAAGGCGCGGGTGATTTCGGTGCAGAACTGGCAACGCCCACGGCAACAGATAAGGACAAAGCGTCGGGATGATACCGATGCGGCGCGGTCCTGCGAGCGGTTCTTCACCCCTCCGCGCGATGCTGGCGATTTCGTCGACCTCGGCGAGAATACCCCGCGCGCGGCTGACCACCGCATGACCTAGGGTCGTCAGAGCGATGACCTGGCCACGCTCGACCAGCGCCGCGTGTAGCTCGGCTTCCAGCTTGCGCACCTGGGCCGACAAGGTCGGTTGCGAGATGGCACAGGCCGCCGCTGCCTTCCCGAAGTGTCGATGATCGGCGAGGGCCACCAGATAGCGAAGCTGGGTCAGGGTCATGGACGGCTCTTACGCGATAATCCCGACCGGCTCCAGAGCGACCGGGATGAAAGCGCAAGGCGTCGGGGAACGGGTCCGCGCCCTCAAACAGGCTCAAGTAACACGGGTGCAGTTCAGGCGGCAGTGTTCCGTTTTTCCGCCATGGCCTGAAGCGCCTCGTAGTTTTCTTTGGCAACTTCGAGCAAGGGACGCGGCGGCATCTTCGGCTCGAAAATACCGTTCACGATCGCTTTTTCCGGTGCCGTTCCCGTTGGATAGACCGGCCCTTCACCATCAAGGCCCGCGCGGACCGGCGTTTTGGCATCCGTGCCGCTATTCTTGCTTTGCGTTGCAAGTTCGAGTCGCTTCGACTCGATCATACCGTTCATCAGAACTTCGGCGGCTTCGCTACTAGCGTTAACAATATCTTGCATTTTTATCGCCTCCAAGTTTCACCTGAAGAGATTATTGGAAGTAATGCTTAATCAGATATTAAGTACGCACGCTGGTATACATAGTATATTCATACAATATACTTCAAATTTTTCTCACCGCGAAAACTGTCGTCAAACCGCAGAAAGCGGGCGGTTCTGTTCGGGCCGCCCGCTCACCAACGCCGATCAGTTGACTTTCTGATCCGGCTGCGCGGCCTTGCGCCGTTCGATTTCGCGACGATAAAGCGCGACGAAATCCACGGGATCGAGCATCATCGGCTGGTATCCGGCATCGCGGGTCACATCGGCTATGATGCGGCGCGCAAAGGGAAAAATCAGGCGCGGGCATTCGACCAGCAGCACGGCCTCCATCATGTTCGCGTCGACATTAGCAATGGAGAACAAGCCCGCATAATCCAGCGACAGGGAATACACCTCTTCCTCTTCGCTGCGCGCCTTTGCCTCGATCTTCAGGCCGACCAGATAGTCGTTTTCCGTGCCGCTGCCCTTCGCGGCATCGACGTTTATATTGACCGAAATTGTCGGCGTTTTCTCGAACCGTTTCAGCGCGCCGGGATTGGTAAAGGTCAGCGAGCGCGTGATCTGCGCGCGAATATTGAGCTGCGGCGCGGGTTTTTTCTCGGCGGCAGCGGCGTTTTCTTCGGTAGCCATGGGCAACGTCTTCCTTCCGGTCTCGGGGTTGGCGGACGGCTAACACGCCGCCGCAAGCCGTGCAACTCGGACGCGATAAAAGGGATGTTGCGACGCATCCCTATCGCTTTGGCGGGCAAAGCCCTATATTAGACCCGATGACATACAGACATGCGCGCGAGGGGTTGGATTCATGTATCCGGCAGAGCATCGCGCGTCGACATAACGGGCATCGGGCAGCGCAATGGTAGAGATCATCATTCTGGCGGCAGTGGCAGGGTTCTTGTTCCTGCGCCTGCGTGACGTTCTGGGACGCCGCACCGGACATGAAAACCCCAGCGATTACTTTGGCGAAGCCGGGTCCGTACCCCCCGCCGCCAATGGCTCGCGCGATACGGTGGTGCCGTTTCCGGGGGCAGAATCGATGGACCCGGCGATGTTGCACGCCGATGTCGCCGCCGTCACCGATCTGGAAAGCGAGCTCGGCCAGACGCTTATCTCCGCGAAGGCGCTGGAGCCTGACTTTAATGCGCAGCATTTCGTTGAAGGGTCTCGCGCCGCCTATGAAATGATTCTCATGGGCTTTGAGGCGGGCGACAAGACCGCCCTGCGCCCCCTGCTGGGCGACGATGTCTATGACAGTTTTGTCGAGGTGATCGACGACCGCGCCGCCAATAACCTGTCGGTGGACGCCCGCTTCGTCGGCCTGCGCAGTGCAGTGGTCGAGGGCGCGCGCCTGCACGAAGAAACGCGGATGATGCATGTCGACATGCGCTTCGATGCCGAGATGATCGTCGCCGTGCGCAATGCCGAGGGCGAGGTGGTCGATGGCGACCCGGCTGTCGTGCGCCGCATGAACGACCTCTGGACCTTCGAACGTCGCCTCGGCGATCCGAATCCCGGCTGGCTGCTGGTGGAAACCGGCGACTGATCCGGCGGCGGAGGCGAGGACTATGATGACTTCCAAGGCAGGCCAGCGGGCCGTTTTCGCGATGATGGCAAGCCTGATGCTTGCGGGATGCGCGGGCACCAAACCCACACCCGGCCCATCGGGGCCGTCGGGTTCTTCGGGGACTGTTGGCACGTCGCCCAGCGCGTCGACGGTCCAGACGATCCAACCCTCGCGGCCCCCGGTCGTCAGCCCGGTCAGACCAGGAACCGTCCCCGCCACCCCTTCCCTCGCCAAACGCTTTACCTTCGACTCAATCCCCGGCTGGACCGAGGGTGATCACGCCCCGGTATTGGCCAGCCTCAAGATCGCCTGCGAGCGCATCGGCGACCGCGCGGCGGATCAGGCCATCGGCGGCACGGTCATGAACGGCGAGCCGATTTTCGGGCGTGGCAGCGATTGGCGTCCGATCTGCGACGATGCCAAACGCGCCAACAGCCGCCGCGCGCGGGCGTTTTTCGAACAGTGGTTCGAGCCGGTGTCGATCAATGGCGCGGGCGAAGCCGAAGCGGCGCTCTTTACCGCGTATTTCGAGCCGGAACTGCGTGGATCGCGGATACGCGGCGGGCCTTATCAACACCCGATCTACGCCAAACCCTCGGACCTGAGCGCCAGAACGCCCTATTTCACCCGCGCCCAGATCCAAAACGGGGCATTGGCGGGCAAAGCGCTGGAACTTTTCTGGGTCGATGATCCGGTCGAGGCGTTTTTTCTTGAAATCCAAGGCTCTGGCCGCGTCCGCCTGCCGAATGGCCAAGTCGCGCGGGTCGGTTTTGCGGGCAAGAACGGCCATTCGTACAAGGCAATCGGGAGAACCCTGGTCGAGTGGAACGAACTGGCGCTGGGTCAGGTATCGGCCCAATCGATCAAGGACTGGATTCGCGCCAATCCCGCCCGCCGCGATGAACTACTGGCCACGAACGAATCGTATGTTTTCTTCATCGAGCGCCCGGAACTGGCCGCTGACCCCAGCCTCGGCCCGATTGGCACGTTTGGCCAACCGCTACCCGCCATGCGTGCAATTGCCGTTGACCGCCGCCACTACGCCCTCGGCATCCCGTTCTGGATCGACTTTAACTCGCCCGTCGGGCCGATGCAGCGTTTGGTGATCGCCCTCGATACCGGCGGTGCGATCAAGGGTGCCAAGCGCGCGGACTTTTTCTTCGGCTCCGGCAATGGGCCGGGCGAGGCGGCGGGCAAGACGAATACCCGTGGTCGCCTGATTGCCCTCGCCCCCACCGCGGCGCTGAGACGGGTGTTCAAGGCCGGGTCATGAGCACCCCGCGGCCCCGGAAACTCGACAAACCGGAACGACGGGTCAGGCACGCCACCGATGACGAGCTGACCCTGTGGCAAGGCGTTGCGGGCCAAGCGACGCCGCTTTCGATGAACCGCGCGCCCTCCACCAAACCTCTGCCCCGCCTTGCCCCACCGCGTGGGTATGATCCGCTGGCGACCCGCGCTGCGCCCTCGGTTCCCGCGCGGCGCTTTTATCCCGATGCTAGAACGGTCGATGCCCTGTCCGACAACACCCCCGGCCTTGACCGCAACACCGCCAAGGCATTGCGGAAGGGCGAGCGCGCCCCCGAGGCGCGGGTCGATCTGCACGGCATGACCCTCGACCGCGCCCATGCGGCCCTGACGCGCTTTATCCTGACGGAGCAACAGCGCGGCACCCGCTGCGTCCTCGTGATTACCGGCAAGGGCGGCGATTATCGCGGGCGGGCGTCGGGCTTTGGCGACAGTCGCGGGGCGCTGAAGCGCGATGTCCCGCGCTGGCTAAGCGAACCGACGCTGGCCGGGGCCGTGGTCGGCATCTTTCAGGCCCATCGTCGCCACGGCGGAGAGGGTGCGCTTTACGTCTATCTGAAGCGTCCGCGATGAGCGCGCGCGCCGCCCCGGCCTAGGCCCATGGACGTTTCATCGCCCAAGTATAAGCGATTTTTGCCGCGCAGCCTTTATGGCCGCGCGTTGATGATCCTGATCGTACCGGTGGCGGTGTTGCAGATCGTCGTCGCGCTGGTCTTCATCGAGCGGCACTGGAACGGCGTCACCCGCAAACTGGCCACCGAGTTCGCCGCCGAAATCAGCTTCGTCGCCAATGCCATCGAAGCCGAAAGCGACCCGCTGGAACGCGAAGCGCTGATGGCGCTCGCATCGGACACCCTGGATTATGACATATGGCTGGAACCCGAAGGCGTTCTGGCCCCCGGCGTGCGCAGGCCGCTTTACGGCATCATTCCCCGCGCGCTGACCGAGACCTTGCAGGACCAGATTCAACGCCCGCTGCTGGTCGACACGATTGCCCTGAACGACAAGGTCGATCTGCAACTGCAAACCAAGGTCGGCATCCTGCACGCCACCCCCAGCGAAAGCCGCATGATCGCATCCAAGCCGCATATCCTGCTGGTCTGGATGATTGCCGCCGCCGTTTTGCTGCTGATCGTGGCGGTGATGTTCTTGCGCAATCAGATTCGCCCGATCCAACGCCTCGCCGATGCAACCGAAGCCTTCGGCAAGGGACAGCCAGCCCCAGCCTTCAAACCTACCGGGGCCGAAGAAATCCGCCGGGCAGCCGGGGCGTTTCAACTCATGCGCCTGCGGATCGAGCGGCAGATCAGCCAACGCACTTTGATGCTGTCGGGTGTCAGCCACGACCTGCGCACCCCGCTAACGCGGATGCGCCTGTCGCTGGAGATGATGGATGACGAGGCCGAAGCCGAGGCCCTGAAAGCCGATGTCGCAGAGATGGAGCGCATGATCGACGGTTTCCTCGCCTTCGCACGCGGCGAAGAGGGCGAGGCCCCCCGCGATGTCGATCTGTTGGAGATCGTGCAAGCCATCGTCGAGGCCGAGACAGCGGCGGGCGCAGATGTTTCGCTGGCGGAACAAGCCCCGGACGGCGATTTCAGTGCGCTTTTGCGGGTCGATATGATTCGCCGCTGCATCCAGAACCTGATCGGTAACGCGGTTAAATACGGCAAGCGCGTTCAGGTCACCGCCGACGCCGCACGCCATCGCCTTACGGTCTCCGTCGAAGATGACGGCCCCGGCATTTCGTCCGAGCGCCATGAAGAGGCATTCCGGCCCTTTGCCCGCCTCGACCGCGCCCGCAATATGGATGACGGCGGTGGTTCAGGGCTGGGACTCTCGATCGCCCTCGACGCCGCCCGCGCCCATGGCGGCGATATAACCCTCGGCGTTTCGTCCCTCGGCGGGCTGAAAGCGACGCTGACCCTGCCCCGATAAGAGCCGCAGGCCAGAAAAACCCTGACCGCCCCGCATCGCTCGATCTGCGAAAACCGCACAAATACAAGCCTGTTAATCTTACATACGGCGTCCGTCCCGATATGGCACCGGTATTGCTGGGTATTTGTCGAGCATTTTCAGCAAGGATTAAGGGATAAGCGCGACGATGCAGTGGGGTCCGTATAACAGTATCAAGGCAATCATGGTCTATCACGCATCGAGATACGAACGAGTCGCGATCGCCGCCCGTGCAAATCCGGCCCAGGCGAGGCTCGGGTATCTGGTGGCTGGCACGTTCATGATGCTGGGCATTCTCGATGCCCTGTCGACCAATCTGGCACTGGAAGCCGGGGCCTATGAGGTTAACGGATTCATGCGCTGGTTGCAGGAAGTGCTCGGCCCGTTCTGGGTGGTGCCGAAACTGATGCTGCAAGCGCTGGTCGCCGCGATGATCGTGTGGTCACCCAACCGGCCTACGATCTTCATCATGGTGCTGACAAGCGCCTGGATCGCGAGCGTGGTGATGACCAATTTCATCCTCGCGACAGTGCTATAGCGACGGTGGCAGCCCATGATCGACGGGCGCATCATTTGCGCCTGATCGGCAGAATCGCTGGCTTTTCAGCCCCCGTCCTGTTAAGCAACTTGTGCCAATTCAGGACAAAAAGAGCGCCGTAATGCAGGCTTCCCTCCCCCAGATCGTGCGCGATACCGACCAGGTGCGTCGTCTGCTGCGCGGTTGGCGCGGGGCAGGATCGACCGTCGCTCTGGCCGCCCTCGGCAACCGATGTCACGAGGGGCATGTGCGGTTGATCGAGACCGGCAAGCGCCATGCGACCCGCGTGATGGTCGCGATCTCAGGCGAGTTGGATGCCGCCAGCCTGTCACAGTTGGCGGGGGCATCGTGCGACCTTATCTTCGCGCCGACCCCGGCCCCGGCAACCACTCAAATCAACCTTTCGGCGAAAGATCTTGGCGACGGAGATGCCCTCGACGCGATGGCTACGGCCATGGCGCGGCTGATCAATCAGGTCCAGCCGGACGTGGCGATCATAGGCGAGAGGGACTGGCAACAACTTGTCTCGGTCCGCCAGATGGTGCGCGACCTTGCGATGCCAGTCGGCATCGTCTCGGCCCCGATCCTGCGCGAGGCGGACGGGCTGGCGGTGTCGACGGGCAATGCGGAGCTAACCCCCGAAGAGCGTCAGATTGCGCCAACCCTGCATAAGACGATGACGGCATCGGCGGCGCTGATCGTTCGCGGACAACCTATCGATCAAGTGCTGGCCGCTTCGGGTCGTTTTCTCGAAGCCTCAGGGTTTTCGAATATCGACTATTTTACTGCCCGCCGCGCATTCGACCTTGCGCCCCTCGACGGGTTTTCGCGCACGACGCCCGCCCGCCTGCTCTGTGCGGCGCATCTCGGGTCGGTTCGCCTGACGGATAATGTCGCCATCGTCTGACTTTTTCGTCCTCCGCCAGCCCCGATGCCGCGACGAGCCGTTTACTTCCCGCGCCCACGTTGCTAGACGCTGGCCGACCTCGACAGTTGGGACCGCGCCATGAAGCCGAATGCCGACATCAAGTTGCTCTCCGGCAATGCCAACCCGCCCCTCGCCAAAATCATCAGTGAAAAGCTGTTTCGCCCCCTGACCAAGGCCCGGGTGGAACGATTCGCGGATGATGAGATCTGGGTCGAAATTCAAGAAAACATGCGCGGCGAGGATGTCTTCATCATCCAGTCAACGTCGAAACCGGCCAATGACAACCTGATGGAGTTGCTGGTTATCACCGACGCCCTCCGCCGGGCCTCTGCCGGACGCATCACTGCGGTGATCCCTTATTTCGGCTATGCGAGGCAGGACCGAAAGCCCGCCCCTCGCACGCCGATTACCGCCAAGCTGGTTGCCAATCTGATTACCCAGGCCGGGGCCGAGCGCGTTCTGACCGTTGACCTGCACGCCGGTCAGATTCAAGGCTTCTTCGATATTCCGACCGATAACCTCTATGCCGTGCCGGTCTTTGCCCGCCATGCGATGAGCATGTTCAAAGGCGATGACAGCCTGATGGTCGTCTCGCCCGATGTCGGCGGTCTGGTCCGCGCCCGGACCTTTGCGAAATCCATCGACGCCGATCTTGCTGTCATCGACAAACGCCGGGAACGCGCCGGTGTGGTGGACCAGATGCAAGTGCTTGGCGACGTGGACGGGCGCACCTGCATCCTGTTCGACGACATCGTCGATTCGGCGGGTACGCTTTGCAAGGCCGCCGAGGCCCTGCGCGAGAAGGGAGCCAAGGAAGTCCACGCGATGTGTACCCACGGCGTCCTGTCCAACAATGCCCTCGAACGGATCACGAATTCCGAACTCGGCACCGTGACAGTAACCGACTCGATCTATAACGAGTCGCGCCCCGCCTGTGACAAGCTGAAGATTTGCAGCATCGGGCCAATGCTGGCCGAGGCTATCGGATCGATCACCCGGCACGACTCCGTCTCGCGCCTGTTCCACGACGCCCCGACCAGCTGATCCGGCTCTCGGGGACGGTTTAAGCGATTAATCTCATCACACCGGCTCGAATCCTTGCACCGGTGGCTCCGGGCCGGTATAGGGCAGGCAATCAGCGCGCTGGCACTCCCGGCGCGCGCTTTGTTTATGGCATGATGCCCGCGCGAAAGATCGACCGATGAAAAAAGACCTGCACCCCGAATACCACATGATCAACGTCAAGATGACCGACGGCACCGTCGTTCAGATGCGCTCGACCTGGGGCAGTGAAGGCCAAGAGCTGGCCCTCGATGTCGATCCGACAACCCACCCCGCTTGGACCGGCGGTCATCAGCGCCTGATGGATACCGGTGGCCGGGTGTCGAAGTTCAAGGAAAAATTCAAAGGCTTCGGTTTCTGAGTCGAAACTGGTGTCTTCGCACCGGCGTATGTCTTGCCGGTGCGCGCCCTTGGGTGCGGAAACGATTCCCGCACGCAGTATAGGGCTTTGCGTCGGCGTTAATCTTCGTTAACTTTCCGGCATGAAAAAACGTCCGCATATTATCGCCTTCGGCAACGAAAAGGGCGGTTCCGGCAAGTCGACCACGACGATGCACGTTTTCGTGTCCCTTGCGCGGCGGGGATTGCGGGTCGGCGCGCTCGATCTCGACCTGCGGCAAAAAAGCTTTTTCCGTTATATAGATAACCGTCAGAACTTCTGCGAGCGCAAGGGCATCAGTCTCGTGATGCCCCAGCGGGCGACCGTCGAGGCGAGTACGGACCCGAACCGCGAAAAATCCTGGGCTATCGAAGGCGAGCGGTTCAACGCCGCGATCAAGGAATTGTCGCAGACCTGCGACGTGATCCTGATCGACTGTCCCGGTGCCCATTCCAACCTGTCGCGTTTGGCGCACAGCCGCGCTGACACGCTGGTCACGCCGATGAATGACAGCTTCATCGACTTCGATCTGCTGGCCCGGATCGACCCGAAGACCTTCACGATCTCCGGCCCCTCGGTCTATGCCGAGATGGTATGGGAGACGCGGAAGATGCGGGCGCAGATCGGCCTCGGTTCCACCGACTGGGTGGTGGTACGCAACCGGATGCCGCTGGAAGACGCCGCCAATAAGCGCCGGGTCGGCGAGATGCTGCAACAATTGTCCAGCAAGATCGGCTTTCGCATTGCCAATGGCCTGAGCGAGCGCCCGATCTTTCGGGAAATGTTTCTCTCCGGCCTGACCCTGATGGATCTGCGCGAGACCGGCGAGCAGATGGACATGTCCAAAATTGCCGCCCGCCAGGAAGTGCGCGAATTGATGAAGACGCTGAATATCCTGCCGAATTTGATGCCGGAAGCGGAGCCTGCTCCTGCCCCCGCGTCGACACCGGTTGCCATCGCGGCACCGGGCCACGCCCCCGACGTGACCCCGAAACCGTTGGGCAGCGCCTTGCCCCTCGCCGAGCCGCCAAAGAAGAAAAGACGATTCAGCATTTTTGAGCGCTTCGGGCGCAGTGCCTAACGCCATTCGCATTTATCTTGAGCCACTTAACGCATCGACAGGCGGGCACTCTTGGCGCGGCTTTCGATTCAAGGGTCACGCAAAGCGCGATAAACTGACCCGCATTTTTGCTCGCTTTGGACATGAACGGAGACTTTGACCATGCCAGAAGCCGTTCAGATGGCCACCCAAGGCGCGCTCAGTCCGGCGCTGCGGCGTCTTGGCCAATGTGTTTTGCTCTCCCAGCAAGAAATCGACTTTTTCGAAGGAATGCAGAACAACGTCGTCGCCTATAAGCGCGGCGAGACCATGCTGGAGGATGGACAGCCCTATACATGCTGTTTTTGCATCAGGTCGGGCTGGGCAATCTCCTACCGGATCACGGCTGCCGGACGCAGGCAGATTGTGTCGGTTTTTCTACCCGGCGATTTTATCGGCCTGCATATCAATTTCAGTCGCCAGGCGATCTTTTCTATCGACGCACTGACGGATCTGGACGTCGCCCTGATCGAACCGATGCGGTTGATTGAGATACACCAGAAATTCCCGATCCTTGCGAGCGGCCTCGATTGGTCCGCCGTGCGCAACCTGAACATCCTCGGCGAACATAATGTGTCGATGGGTGCGCGCACCGCCGACCAACGCATCTTGCATTTCTTGCTGGAGCTCTGGTGCCGCCTGCTGCTGATCGGCGAGGCATCGAGTGATGGGTTTGTCCTGCGCATGACGCAACAACAGCTTGCCGATGCCCTAGGCCTGTCGCTGGTTCATACGAACAAAATGCTGAAGGCGCTGGAGCGGCGCGACCTGATTGCGATCGAAAACCGGATGGTGTCGGTTCCCGATCTGGAAGCCGCGATCAAGGAAGCGGATTTCGATCCTGCGTTTCTGGAGACATTTCGCACGGCATCCCTCGCCAGCACCGGCTACGAAAAGCTGGACGAGCGGTTGGAGCAAATTGCCAATATTGCCGAGAAAAACTGAGGCTTGGCGGCTTCATCTTGAACGCAAGCCGCTCCGACGATCACCACCGCGACGCGCGGCGGCGCTGGTCAGTTTTCGATCACGACGAAGCAATCGACGCTCTTGGCCTTCAACCGGCGACAAGCACTGTCAGCGGCAGATTTTGCCAGTCCCGCATACCGCGCGCGGTACAGCGGACGCCCGCCTGCATTGCGCACCGAGACGATCGGCGCAGCGCGGTTGAGATTGGCCGGATTGCGGAATTTCTCTGTGGCCTTCAACCGACGCTCGGCCAGCGAGCGCTTGCGATAGGCTCCGATCTGAACCGAGTATTTGCCTTGAGAAACCGACGGGGTGGCGGCCTGAGCCGGGGTGACGATGACGCTCGACAGCGCCTTGAGACTGCGCTTCACGACCGAGGGGTTGTCCTGACGGGCCAGCGCTACAAGGGCCGCGGGCGCAGTGCCGCCCTTGTTCGGGCTGAGGCGCGGTGTGGGCGATTCGAGATAATAATCGGCGACCTCGATGGTCGTGCTCTGGGGCGCGGACTTGAAGCCCTTGTCCAACAGCTTGCGCATGTGGTTGTTCCGGCGCGCGCTTGACCGCCCCCCAAAGACGACGCCGACGATCCGCTTGCCATCTTGCTCCGCCGAGGCGACGAGATTGAAGCCCGATGCATTGGTGTAGCCGGTCTTGATGCCGTCCGCGCCGCGATATTTGCCGAGCAGCTTGTTCGTCGCACGATAGGTGCGCTTGCCGTACTTGAACTTCTTGCGCTCGAAAACATGGTAGAATTCGGGAAAGTCAAGGAACAGACGCCGTCCGAGCAGTCCCATATCCCGCGCTGTCGAAAGCTGTCCGCGCTGGGTCAGGCCGTGGGGATTCTTGAATGTTGTGCTGGACATGCCGAGCGAATGCGCCCGCGCCGTTGCCATGAGGGCGAAATTCTTCGCCGATCCGCCCACCGCTTCGGCAAGCACCACTGCGGCGTCATTGGCGGATTTGGTGGCGCACGCCTGAATCGCGTCGCGGATCGAAATGCTCTTGCCAGCCCGCAGGCCGAGTTTGGAAGGCGGCTGTTTCGCCGCCTCGCGCGAGATGGTGACGTGTTGATCAAGGGACAGCTTACCCGACCGGATCGCTTCGAAGGTCATGTAAAGCGTCATCATTTTGGTCAGGGAGGCAGGGTACAGTTTTTTATCGGCACGGCTGGAATGCAGCACGGTCCCGGTATCCATATCGACCACGATCGACGCGTATTTCGAATTCGCGTTGGCCGCCGGCGCAGCACTCAGAATCACAAATGTCGCAAGCAGCATAATCACTGCCTTCATGGAACGCGCCGCAAACTGCATCATAGACCGTATGACCCCCATCCTGAGCCGTCTCTCACTTTCCGAAACAGTATCATATACGGTAAGGTTAAGGATAGCTTGTAAATCTTGACGTTCTCTGACGATTACGCCCGCTGGTTCATTTTCTCGCAATGGACGTCTTTTCTAAACCTCCACGGCGATTATATTCACATTCCATGCCGATGAAGACTTTTCCCCGTTCGCGCGCAACAATCCAGCCAAGGCTTGCTGACAAGCCGGGTCAGGATGAGAATACTGGTGTCCTGACCAAAACCAAGCCGAAGACCAAAAAACCCCCGCTTTATAAGGTCATCATGCTCAACGATGACTACACGCCCATGGAATTCGTGGTGCATGTGCTGGAAAAATATTTCCAGATTCGTCGAGAGGCCGCGGTCGAGATCATGATGACCGTACATCTGAAAGGCGCAGCGGTCGTCGGGGTCTTTACCTACGAGGTGGCCGAAACCAAGGTCGCCGCCGTCATGGACGATGCACGACGGAACGAGCACCCGCTGACCTGCCGTATGGAAAAAGAGTGAGCGGCTTCCCATATCGCTTCCGAACCCCGTCGCATCGCTTCGCGACTGCCCTGCCAAGATTAACCGTCTCCGAAAAAAGCCGTGACGTTCACCGCCTTACGTGCTGCACTTGCCGAGAGGTTCGGACGACGCATCCTGTATCGAGCACCCAGAGGCCGCCGACGGCATGAACCCCGTCGCGTCATGCGCCCAAAAGGAGGGTTAACATGCCTTCATTCACGAAGACGCTGGAAGAGGCGCTGCACCGTGCTTTGGCCGTCGCGAACGAGCGCAAGCACGAACTCGCGACGCTGGAGCATCTGCTGCTTGCCCTGATCGACGAACCCGATGCCGCGCAGGTTATGCGCGCCTGCGGGGTCGATCTGGAAGAGCTGCGCGTTGCCCTGACCGCGTATGTGGACGAGCAACTGATCAATCTTGTCTCGGATGTCGAGGGCAACGAGGCGACACCGACCACCGGCTTCCACCGGGTGATCCAACGCGCCGCTGCCCATGTCCAGTCCTCGGGCCGATCCGAAGTTACGGGCGCGAATATCCTCGTCGCGATCTTCCACGAACGCGAAAGCTATGCCGTCTATTTCCTGCAAGAGCAGGATATGAGCCGCTATGACGCCAAGAATTTCATCGCCCATGGCGTGGCAAAAGATCCCAGCCTCAACGAATCGCGCGCCGTGCGCGGGGCCGATGAGGAAGAGGAAGGCGCAGAGATCGAGGGCGGCGGCGAGGCCGAAGCTGCCAAGGGCGAGACCGCGCTGGAGAAATATTGCGTCGATTTGAATGCAAAAGCCGAGGACGGCGATGTCGATCCGCTGATCGGGCGCGGCGACGAGGTCGACCGGTGCATTCAAGTGCTTTGCCGCCGTCGCAAGAACAACCCCTTACTGGTGGGCGACCCCGGCGTCGGTAAAACCGCCATTGCCGAGGGTCTCGCACGCAAGATCAACGAGGGCGAGACGCCCGAGGTTCTAGCTGGAGCGACGATCTTCTCCCTCGACATGGGCGCATTACTCGCCGGAACCCGCTATCGCGGTGATTTCGAAGAACGCCTCAAGGCCGTGATGACCGAACTCGAAGAGCACGAGGACGCAATTCTGTTCATCGACGAGATTCACACGGTAATCGGCGCGGGTGCGACCTCGGGCGGGGCGATGGATGCCTCGAACCTGCTGAAGCCTGCGCTTCAGTCGGGCAAGCTTCGCTGCATGGGATCGACCACCTACAAGGAATACCGCC
>CALGNO010000232.1 GCA_937958625.1 uncultured Neomegalonema sp. | reverse complement strand
CTCCTGCGCCTCGAACGCTAAGGCAAAGGTCGAGTCCGCGTCGATGTCGACCCCGTCGATGGGGTCCATTTGAATTCCTACCGTGACCGACATGCAAAACCCTCCGCTGCGCTACGCCGTGCTTTTCGCATTGCCGGACGCTTTCGGGCAAGCGTCGAGATTGCCCGGCGACCCGCGCGCCGCATGTCACAAAATCTGGCTCAGGAATTCCCGCGTTCTCGGGTCCGTGGCGCTGGTGAAGAACGTATCGGGCGGACCATGTTCGACGATGACGCCCCGGTCGGTGAAATAGATGTGGTCCGCGACCTCGCGGGCAAAGCCCATCTCGTGGGTCACGAGGATACAGGTCATGCCCTCGGCGGCGAGGTCTTTGATCGTCACCAGAACCTCTTTGACGGTCTCCGGGTCCAGCGCCGCCGTCACCTCGTCGAAAAGCATCACATCAGGGTTCATGGCGAGGCTGCGCGCGATGGCGGTGCGTTGTTGCTGGCCGCCCGAAAGCTCGCCGGGATAGGCATCTTCCTTGCCCTCCAGCCGCACTTTTTTCAGCAGAGCGCGGGCGGTGCCCTCGACCTCGGCCTTGTCGCGTTTCAGTACCAGCAGCGGCGCCATCATCACGTTTTCCAGCGCGGTCTTGTGCGGGAACAGATTGTATTGCTGGAACACCATCCCGACCTTTTTGCGCAGGGCCAGCTTGTCCAGCGCCGGGTCGTGAACCTCGATGCCCTCGACACTGATCGATCCGGCCTGAATGTCGTTGAGACCGTTGATACAGCGGATCAGCGTCGATTTTCCGGACCCCGACGGCCCGATGATGCAGACCACCTCGCCCTTCATGACGTCGAACGAGACGCCCTTCAGTACTTCAAGATCGCCAAAGGATTTATGCACGCCCTTCACCGAGATGATGGGCTGGTCCGGGGTCCAGGTCATGACACTCACAGTTTCACCGTATACTTGCGCTCCAGCGCAATTGTCGCGCGGGCGATGGGATAGCAGTAGGCAAAGAACATCAGCAGGGCGAAGCCGTAGAACGGCATCAGCAATTCGGGGTGGTTGTTCTCGCTCTCCATCGCCTGCCGCGACAGCGTGATGAGTTCCTGAACGCCCAAGAGCGAGCAAAGCGGCGTCGCCATGGTCAGGATCGCGTACCAGTTCATCCAGGGCGGGATCATCCGCTTGAAGCATTGCGGCAGGATAATGCGCCACAGGGTTTGCTGCCGCGAAAAGGCGAGGCTTTCCGAGGCCTCCCACTGCGCCGTCGGCACCGACGCCACCGCCCCGCGCACGATCTCGGAGATATTGGCCATCACGGGCAGAGAAAGCCCGATGACTGCCTTCCACCAATCGGGAAACGTCAAGATCGTGCCGAATATCCGCACCTCGAAGGGCAGGGCGAGCAGCACGATGAACAGGATCACCAGCCAGGGCGAATTGCGGAACAGCTGCGTAACAAACCACGCAAACCGCCGCACCCACTTGTTGAGCGAAATCTGCCCAAGCCCCAGCGCCGCGCCCATCAGCGTCCCGATCAGCATCGCGAAGATCGAAATCAGGACGTTGAACAAGAAGCCCTCGGTCACCAGAAACGGCATCCAGCGCCACAGAGCCTCAAACGCCGCAGCGGTCGTATAGCTCGATTGCGCATACGCGACCATCGGCCAAAGCAGGGCGGCGCAGAGGATCGCAGCGGGCGTCCACCAGGGCAACCCCGCCACCCATCGCGTCATCATCATCGCATCGGGGCTATGCGCGGCAACGTCGAAGGGTTTCAGGACGGGCAGGTCGGTGCGGGCGGCCCGCGTTACGCCGGGAATGTGTTTCACGCCCCATACCCCGGTATGCGCATCTGCCGTTCCCAGCGGTTCATGCCCATCACCAGAATGCCGACCAGGACGATATAGACGACAAACAGCAACAGCATCGTCGGGTATTGCGCGCTCGGATAGTCGTTCCAGATCGTCACTGACTGATACAGCAACTCGGGCACGGCGATGCCGAAAGCCTGGGTTGTGGTCTTGACCAGATTGACGAGGTTGTTGTTTAGGGCGGGTAGGCTGACCCGAATGGCCAGCGGCAGGACGATATAGCGAAAGGTCTGCGTCCGGGTGAAACCGAGGGCTTCGGAGGCCTCGCGGGTCGATTCCGGCACCGCCTCGATCCCCGCGCGGAAAATCTCGACGTTGAAAGCCCCGGCAAAGAAAGACAGCGAGATGATCGCCCAGCCCACATTCGAGATAATCGGCTGCACTGTCCACCCATCGGGAGCCGTGACCACCGGGGTAAACTGGCCAAGGGCGAAATAGAAGAAAAGCAGTTGCACGAAGGGCGGCGTGTTGCGGAAAAACTGGATATAGCCATTCACAAACGCCCGCAAAAACCGGTTCGGCGAGCCTTGCAGCCACGCGCCGGCAACGCCGATGATCATCGAAAAGATCAGACACGCAACCGCCAGCTTGATCGTCATCCAGATGCCGGACAGGATCTTGCCACCCGTCACCGGGTCATAGAGCCAGATGAAATTCCAGCGGGGGGCGACATCGGCAAGATCGCGGGCGAGGTCGGCTATCAGGTCCATCCATGCGCCTTGCTTCTTGGGTTCTGAGGTGAAATGCGGTTAGGCCGCAAGAGACTGCCCCAATGAGACTCGGTTGCATCTGTCATGAGTACAGGTCGACGCGGGTGGGCGGCTTTCCCGACGCGCCTTTTGGCGATTTTCCGGCTAAAGTCTGGAATATCCGCGCCGATCCCCGCTGGAACGCGAACGAGCATCCGGCCAGATAAGCCGCCCATATGCGATAGGTTTCCGGGCCGACCAGCGCTTCGGCTTCGGACCGCCGTGTGTGCAACCGCTCGCACCAGATGCGAGTCGTGCGCTGGTAGTGTTCGCGCAGGGCCTCAACGTCATGCACCTCGAATTTAGCGATCTCCATCTCACGGAGTGTGTGGCCAATGTCATCCAGCTCGCCGCCCGGAAAGATATATTTTTGCAGGGCGCGTTGCTCGGGGCGCGACGAGAAGCGCTTCTTCTTGCGTTTCGCCCCGCGCGCGATGGCGTGATTGAGGAACAGCCCGCCATCGGCTAACAGCCGCTGTACCGTTCGGAAATACTCCGGGATGTTGTCCAGCCCGATGTGTTCGTACATCCCGACCGAAGAAATCTTGTCGAACGTTCCCTCTGTCTCGCGATAGTCGATCAGTTGCAGGGTCACGCGATCCGCAATGCCGAGCCGCTCGACCTTTTCCTGCGCAAAGGCCAGTTGCTCTTCGGAGAGTGTAACGCCGTGCCCATGCACGCCATAATTCTGCACGGCATGACAGAGCAATCCGCCCCAGCCACAGCCAATATCGAGCATCCGCTCGCCCGGCTTCAGGCGTAATTTACGGCAGATCAAGTCGAGCTTCGACACCTGCGCCTCCTCCAGCGAGGCGTCCCAAGCGGGAAAATGAGCGCAGGAATACTGCATCTCGGGGTCGAGAAATAGCTGATAGAACTCGTTTCCAACGTCATAGTGGAACTGGATAAACCGCTTGTTGTCGCCCGTGCCGCGTCCGGCTCCCTCAGCGCCGGTTCCAAAATCACGGCTGCTGTCCGGATGATCGCCTTTTGCGAAGATGAAGGGCGCAATGGTGCGCAGGGCGCTGCCTTTGCCGATTTGCTTGAAGCGTTTGCGATAACTGCGGTCGACCGCGATCGGTTCGGCAAGGTCGATCAGCGACCCGCCCTCCACGTCGATCCTGCCATGGGCATAGTGCCGGATCAGGCGATCAAGGGTCGGCCAGCGAACCAGTGACGGCACAACACCCGGCGAGGCAATTCTTAGCGCCAGTCCCGGCTGAACCGTTCTCCCGAGTGGTTCAAGCGACCCATCCCAGAGCCGCAACGAGAAATGCGCGTCGACTTTTTCGCGCACGATTGCCGCGAGGCGCCTCATGGCCCGAAGTTTCCGGTCATCACTCATATCGAGGTCAAAACTTTCATTGCCGAACCCCTTTGAGGGGGGTTCGGCGGTATAGAGAATTACTCGGCCAGCCAGTCCTTCATCCGCTCCTGCTGCGTCTGCAAGAACGCCGTGGGCTGGATGCCGTGTTTTTCTTCCAGCGCGATGAGGGCGCCGCTCGACAGCCACTCATATTGCATCCCGGCCATGAACCGCCCGAATACGCAGTCTCTTTCGGCGAGCGGCACGGCGAGGCCCCAGGGGTTATCGTCCTCGCTGGTCAGGGGCATTTCGTAATCGTCCCAATCACCGGAGGCCAGATCGGACCCGATGGACGAATCGTCGTAGACCCAGGCGATGCACTTACGGTCGCGCAGGGCCTGCTTCGCCTCGGCATTGCCGGTAAAGGCGATGACCTTCGCGCCATAGCGTTCCTCGACGATCTGGTTATAGAACGCGCCCTGTTTACCGCAAACCGGCTTGTCGCGCAGGTCTTCCCAACTGGTCAGGCCCACGGCCTTTGGCGACATCACATTCGTGCCCGACGTGTAGTAGTTCGGGCCGACAATCCCCACGATCCCGCGGCGGTCGGCGCGGTCGGACATGGTGGCGATCATCAGATCGATCTTGCCACCCTCAAGAAACTGCATCCGGTTCGAGGATTGTACCGGCACCAGCTCCAACTCGACGCCCATCTTGTCGGCGACGTCCTTGGCCATATCGACTTCCATGCCGACAATCTCGCCATCGGAGTTCCGATAACCCCAAGGTTTGTAGTCGGCCTTGACGCCAACGACCAGCTTCCCGCGCTCCATCACCTTGTTCCAAGTGTCGTTCGTGCATTGGTGGCCGTCCGCGAAGGCGGCACTGGTCCCCAGGGCAAAAGCCATTACGGATGCGAATAGTCTCTTCATTGCGTCTCTCCCTTGTGCCCGCGTCTTTTGTCACCTGTTGGTTCACGCGGCATTGGGCGCGATGCTTTCATCGGGTTTGGCGGGTGTCAATCGCGCAGACGGCGTAGTCGAAGGTCCGATGCGCGCTGAGGGGGAATTCTTCACCCGTGTTCATTCTTCTGAAACTGCCGTTGGATAAAAATTGATACACATACGACAGACCTGATTGCGGATGAGACATGCCCCCTGTCCCGCTCCTTTCGCGTAGTCCTTCGGGACAAAACGCCTTCCGGTTTGGTGCCGGAACTGCAGTTGTCGCAGGCGTTTGGGGCGTGTTCGTATCTATTTTTTCCGGCGTGCCGGACTGGCACTATGCCTTGTTTGCCATCATGCTGATGATCGTCGGAATACTACTCTGGGTTCAGACCACCCGCATGGACGTATTGCAACAAAAGGCCGATGAGCTGAACGCGAGCGAGTTGCGGCTGCGGCAAGTCAGCCATTTCCGCCAGCATTTCCTCTCCAATATGAGCCACGAATTCCGCACGCCCCTGAACGCCATACAGGGCTTTGCCCAATCCATCCTGCACCGACAGCATGAAATGTCGCCAGAGCAAGTCGCCGACTACCTGCGCATTATCGACAAATCGGCGCAGGATATGGCGTCGCTGACGGATAATGTGCTCGATCTGTCGCGTCTGGATGCGTCGAATTTCGAACTATCGCTGAGCGAGGTCGATTTCACTCGGCTCGTTTCGCGGGCGGTGGGCCGCTATACCGCCCTCGCCGCCGAGCGCAATATCACCATGAGCTATGAAATCGGCGAGGACTGGCTTCTGCGCTGCGACGGGCGCGGTATCCGCCGATGCCTCGACAGTCTGATTTCCAATGCCCTGAACTTTTCCGACGATGGCCAGCATATCGACATCCGCGCGCGACTGGCGGGGCGTCGGTCGTTCGTCGTCGAGGTCAGTGACCAGGGCTGCGGCATTTCGGCGGAAGACCTGAAGACGATCTGGATGGTCTATGCCAGGTCAAGCACCACGAAGAAATCGGGCCGTATCGGCGCGGGTCTGGGGCTGGCTGTCACGCGCTCGCTGGTCGAGGCCCATGGCGGCTATATCGAGATAGTCAGCAAGCCGGACCGGGGCACCACCGTGCGTCTGTGCTTTCCGAACACGATGATCGTCGCGAGCGATAACCCGTCGAGGATGATCGAACTGCCCGGTGGCGTTGCGATCTGAAGCGCGGCGCTTACCGCCCGCGCCAGTCCTTCAGCACCTTGCCGAAATCTGTCCAGAACGACCGCGCATCGGTATAGCCGGTGATCCGGCCCAATTCGCGCCCGTTTTCGACCAGAACGAAGGTCGGGGTCGCCCGAACGGGGCGGATGCGGCGCAGGTCGGAGGGGCGGCGGTCGAGCAGGTCGACGATGCGCAGGGGTGCGATCTGTCCCTCGGCGGTCTTGGCGTAATACGTGCCGACATCGCGCTTCCATTCCTCGCACCAGAGGCAGCCGTCATACTCGAACAACACCAGCTCCGCCGCGAGGGCGGGGGCGGTCGTTATCGTCATCGCGAGGGCAAAAGCGGCAATACGCATGGGCCGGTCATAGCGCATCGGGGTTAACAGCGCTTATCCATGCGGCCTTGACGATGCCCCGTCGATTGCGCAACTGAGAAGCATGGCCGACCAATCGAAGAAAAAGCCGACCGTTGTTATGGTGCATGGGCTGGCGCGGACATCGGCGTCGATGCGCATTTTCGCCATGCGCCTGCACCGGGCCGGGTTCGAGACCGCCGATACCCGCTATCGCTCCACCCGCCTGACACTGCGCGAGGCCACCGCGAGCGTCACGAAGCAAGTCGAGAAAATCGCCGCCCGCGCCGGTGGGCCGGTGCATCTGGTCGGTCACTCCCTCGGCGGTGTCATCGCATTGCGCATCAAAAAGAACCGGCCCGAGCTCGTGCATCGGGTGGTCCAGCTCGGCTCGCCGAATCGCGGGTCGGGGCTGGCCGATGCGTTGAAGGATAGCCGTCTGGTCTCGACGTTCTTCGGGCCGGTCCTGTCAGAGCTGTCTGAGGATCTCAGCGACGACTGGACGCGCGACCCCGACGTTGCCGCCTTTGCGGGGATCGAGATTCCGTCGCGGCTCTCGCGGGTTTATGGCGTGCTGGGGCCCAATGACGGCATGGTCAGTGTGCGCTCCGCCTGGGGGCGTGACGCGGGCGTGCGGCTGACGGCCTCGACCTTTCATGGTGGAATGCCCCTTAGTGCGTCCGTCGCCCGTGCGACGGTGGCGTTCTTGAAGCGCGGTGCGCCGGGGCAGGCCAATGGCTGAACTGCTGATCGCGCCCAACCCCGCCAACCCGCGCCTGACCCGCGCCGTCGAGGGCACCGACCATACCGGCGCGCCGGTCGATCTGCGGGTGGTCGAGGAACGGCCCCTGACGATCTTTCTTAATGCGCAAGAGATCGTCACGGCCATGACCATCGGCGATTATCCAGAAGAACTCGCCATCGGTTATCTGCTCAATCAGGGAATGCTGCAAGGCGACGATACCCTGACCGGCGCGGATTACGACGAAGATCTTGAGACCATCGTCATCCGAACCGAACGGACGACCGATTACGAGGAAAAACTCAAGAAAAAGACCCGGACATCGGGCTGTGCTGTCGGCACGGTATTCGGGGATATGATGGAGGCGCTGGAGGGCCTGACCTTGCCCGCCGCGACCCTGCGGGCAAGCTGGCTTTATGCCTTGTCCAAGCGCATCAATACCGAACCCTCGCTCTATCTGGAGGCCGGGGCCATCCATGGCTGCGTGCTGTGCCGCGAGGATCAGCCGCTGGTCTATATGGAGGATGTTGGGCGTCATAATGCCGTGGACAAGATCGCAGGGTGGATGTTTCGCAACGGCGTCAGCGGCGGGGGGCATATCCTTTACACAACCGGGCGATTGACCTCGGAAATGGTCATCAAGACCGCCAGCATGGGCATCCCCATCCTCGCCTCACGCTCAGGCTTTACGGCATGGGGCGTGGAACTGGCGCGCGAGGTCGGCTTGACGCTGATTGGCCGGATGCGGGGCAAGCGGTTCGTCTGTCTGTCGGGTGCCGAACGACTGGTCTTCGACGCCGACCTCGATGCGGTGGACGACGAGGAAAAGCGGCACCGGCGCAAGGGGGCGGGGTGAGCGCCTTTCGCCCCATGCGCGAGGAGGAGACCGCCGCCGTCATTGCGCTCTGGACCGCGTGCGATCTGACGCGCCCGTGGAACCCGCCCGAGGCCGATATTGCGTTGGCGCGGGGCAATCCGAATGCCGAGATATTCGTGGCTGAGGAAGGCGGACGCATCATTGCTGCCTTCATGGTCGGTCATGATGCCCACCGGGCGTGGGTCTATTACCTCGCCGTGTCGCCCGATCATCGCCGCGAGGGCTGGGGCGCGCGGGCGATGGCCGCCGCCGAGGATTGGGGCCGCACGCAGGGGATGCCGAAGATGCATCTTATGGTGCGCCGGACCAATGCCCCCACGGTCGCGTTCTATGAACGGCTCGGCTATGGTGATGCCGAGACGGTCGTGCTGGAACGGTGGCTGGACGAGGCGCGGGGCGCGATCAAACAGGCCGCCAAGGGGGAATAGGGTGCTTTCATCTGCGGCATCACCTCTGTAACGATGCTTCGAGACGGGCCTGCGGCCCTCCTCAGCATGAGGGATCGTGATGCCACTCATCCTGAGGAGCGGCGAAGCCGCGTCTCGAAGGATGCTACGTAAAGACGGTTTGAAACGAAATTATTCTTATTGGGGAAGACATGACGTTTCTGATTGCCGGGGTTGCTGTCTGGACTTTCGTCCATCTGGCCCATCGCATCGTACCGGGTCTGGCGACGGCTCTGCCTGTCATCGCCCGTAAAGTCGTCGCTGCGGTTCTGCTGATCGGCAGCGTCTGGCTGATGGTGCAGGGCTATGGCGAGGCGAGCGCCGCCGTGCTTTGGGCCGTCCCCGATTGGTTGCGCCATCTCGGCATCGCGCTGCTGGCGGTCGCCTTCATCATCTATATGGGCAGTTATAGCGGCAGCATTATCCGCACCCGCATCGCGCACCCGCAACTGACCGGCTTCAAGCTCTGGGCGGCGATCCATCTGATCGTGAATGGCGATGCGCGCTCGGTGGTCCTGTTCGGTGGATTGCTGGTCTGGGCCGTGGTGCAGGTGATCATCCTGAACCGGCAAGAGGGCACGCCCGCACTGCTCGCCGCCGCCGACAACAAGCTGAAAGCATGGGCACCGGTGCCGCTGGGCCTGCTGGTCTGGGTAGTTCTGTTCGGCAGTCACCAATGGCTGTTCGGCGTGTCGCCCCTGGGATGAAGGTTCTC
Organism: uncultured Neomegalonema sp.; assembly: GCA_937958625.1. GTDB lineage: Bacteria > Pseudomonadota > Alphaproteobacteria > Rhodobacterales > Rhodobacteraceae > JAHDDY01. Next base: position 143 of record CALGNO010000232.1, on the reverse strand, counting down.
GGGGTCATACTCGCGGGCGGCTTGGCGCGGCGCATGGGCGGCTCGGCAGAGGCACCCGGTGATAAAGCGCTGATCGTGCTGGGCGGGCTGACCCTGCTGCAACGAGCGGTATCAAGGCTGGAACCGCAGGTCGATGATCTGGT
>CALGNO010000231.1 GCA_937958625.1 uncultured Neomegalonema sp. | reverse complement strand
CAGCAGGGTGCAGGGGTCAGCACGGTCCTCGAACCAGCGGTGATCCGAACCGTCGATCTGGATCAACTCCCCATACCGTTCCCGACGCAGGCGCGGCTGGTGGAAAGCCCGCCGAGCAGCCTTCTTCAGCCACAGACCCTCCGCCATCATCCACTTGCGAACCGTCTCCCGCGAGACCTTCAGCCCGTGATCCTCGGCCAGCTTCTCCGTCGCCAGCGTCGGCCCGAAATCCGCATAGCTCTCTCGGATCAGAGCCAAAGCATAGTCGCGCACGGCATCGTTCTTGTGGTTGTTCGACCGCCGACCCCGTGCCCGGTGTCGGACCGATCCAGCACCGTCTCGCCGAAACCGCACCAGCAACCGTTGCACCTGCCGGATGCTCATTCCCAGAACACGTGCAGCCTCGGACGATGCGATCCGCCCATCAACAATCTGCGACAGAACCTCGACGCGGTTCAGCTCCCGCTCGCTCATCATCACCCATCCCATGAACGCCTCCCATTCCGGATCACGGAAAGGTAAGCGACATTCCTACTTTGCGGGATGACGACACTTTAACTTTGCGGCTACAGTCTAATTTCCTATAATTTGTCTTATGTTAAATTTAAGATTAGGGCACAGAGATAAGTTTCTGTATCTTACTGATTAATCAAATAAAAACGATCATGGCACCGAAACTTGATCCACTGCTTTCTCCGCCAAACGGAGAAATTCTGTTTGCTCGTCAGCGTCAAGGCCCTTCAGGATTTCCATCTGCAGCGCTCTGACAATTGGCAGGACCTCCGAATATATCCGGTGGCCTTCGTTTGTCAGATCAACCTTGCGGGCGCGGCGGTCTCGCTCGCTGATTGACCGTGTTATCAAACCCTTTTGTTCCAATCGATCAATCACCCCGCCAATCGTGGCGCGGTCATAGGCAATCATGGCCGCAACCGCCGCTTGGTCCAGACCCGGAGTTGTATGAATGGCATCCAGGGCCGCGAACTGAACCGGCGTCAGTTCATATCCGGCGGCTTGCATACGATGAGAGAAGATCTGGGTCGACATTTGATTGAGCCGACGGATCAGATGTCCTGCCATGCCAGCGACATTCATACTTTCATATCTCACCGGCAAACCCCGTCGCACATGCTAACGCACCGAAAAAGTATGCATACATACCTTTTTTACGCAAGATAGTAAGTGTAAATACTAATTGTTCCTTTTAATGCAACGGCGCGGAGGAAATCATGCAGTACTATGTCGACGGATTCCAGCCAGGGGACCCCGATGTCATGGCCCCCGCGCCCGGATGCGACCAGCCACATAACAATGTCGTTCCGGAAACGGTCGATGTGCTGATTGCGGGCTGCGGCCCGGCCGGACTGTGCCTCGCCGCACAGCTGGCAGGTTTTCCGGACATCAGGACAATGATCGTCGAGCCAAAACACGGCCCCATGGAGAAGGGTCAGGCTGACGGCGTGAATGTCAGGTCGATGGAGATGTTCCAGGCCTTCGGCTTTGCCGACAAGGTCAAGCGCGAGGCGTACTGGGTGAACCAGACCACGTTCTGGAAGCCCGATCCCGCGAACACAGACCACATCACTCGTGTTGGAATCGCGCAGGACGTGGCGGATGACCAGTCCGAAATGCCGCATACCATCGTCAATCAGGCGCGCATTCACCAACTTTTCCTCGACGTGATGAAAAAATCCCCGACCCGGTTGGAGCCGCACTACGGGCTGCGGGTTGTGGATCTTGAGGTCGACACAGTCGCCGACGATCACCCGGTGACCGTCACGTTGGAACGTATCAAGGAAGATGGCAACGCGGGGGACACGGTGACCCTCCGCGCGAACTATGTCGTTGGGTGCGATGGTGCGCGCAGCAATGTGCGCAAGGCAATCGTCGGCAAACTGCATGGCGATGCTGCACATCAGGCTTGGGGTGTTATGGACATCCTTGCCAATTCCGATTTCCCGGACCTGCGCCGCAAATGCCTGATCCAGTCAGCCAAGGAAGGCAACGTACTGATCATTCCGCGCGAAGGCGGCTATTTGTTCCGCATGTATGTCGAGCTCGACAAACTCAACCCTGACGAACGGGTCGCGAACCGGAACCTGACGTCCGAACATATCATAGCCGCAGCCAACCGGATCATGCGCCCTTACACAATCAATGTGAAAGAGGTGGTCTGGTGGTCGATCTACGAGATCGGCCACCGTCTCACGGACAAATTCGATGACGTGCCCGAAGGCGAGACAGCCACGCGCAATCCGCGGGTCTTCACCGCTGGAGACGCGTGTCACACCCACAGCCCGAAAGCGGGTCAGGGCATGAATGTCTCCATGGGTGACACCTTCAACCTCGGCTGGAAACTGGCCCATGTCCTGACGGGCCGGTCGGATGCGAGTCTGCTGCACAGCTACTCCGCGGAACGGCTGGAAGAGGCGAAGCGGCTGGTCGAGACCGATCACAAATGGGCGCGCATAATGAGCGCGCCGCCCGGTAAATCCGAGCTCGACGGGACCGACATGCCTCGCTTCCAGAAGCAGTTCATCGAGAACCTCGAATTCACCGGCGGCCTCGCCGTCAGGTACGACCCGTCCAAGATCATCGCCAAGGCGGCGCAACAGCAGCTCGCGACGGGCCAGATCGTCGGGAAACGATTTCATTCGGCACCTGTCCTCCGGCTCGCGGACGTGAAGCCGATGCAGCTCGGCCATGTGGCCGAAGCGGATGGCAGGTGGCGCATCTACGCATTCGCAGGGGAGGATGACTCAGGCGCCGAAGGCGGTGCGATCCAGCGCCTTTGCGCCTGGCTGGAGAGCGATCTCGCCTCTCCCATCCGGCGGTTCACGCGCAGTGACGAGGACATCGACGGGCTGATCGACCTGCGCGCCGTGTTCCAGCTGGATTTCAGGTCGCTGAACTACGAGGACATGCCAGCGCTGTTGAAGCCAGCGAAGGGCCGCTACGGGCTGCGCGATTTCGAGAAGGTGTTCTGCGTCGATCACAAGCTGGGCGACGACATCTTCGAGATGCGCGGGATCGACCGGACGGATGGGTGCATGATCGTGGTCCGGCCGGATCAATATGTGGCGCACATCCTGCCGCTGGACGCCTTCAACGCCCTCGCGGACTTCTTCGATGGCGTGCTGGCACCACGGAACGAGCGCTGACGGCCACGGCATTTCCAGCCACGCCGTGCTTCCCGCAAGAATGGCGCATGTCATCGCCGCTCGCTTGAGAGACACACGCGCTCCTGCTCACGGTCTCCGGCTCGCTTACCTTCGAGGATGCTGCCATGACCGATGTTCTGCTTCTGATGCTGCCCATCTTCACGATGATCGCCATAGGCAGCCTCTTCGTGTCGCGCGGATGGTTTCCGGCGGACGGCCTACCGATCCTGAGCCGTTTCGTCATGAATGCCTGCATACCGGTCCTTCTGTTCTCGGCCATCGCCAACGGCGAGTCGCTGGCGGACTTCTCCTGGCTCAATGCGCTGGTCTACGCTCTCGCCTCTCTCGGATCGGTCGCCCTGCTCTGGTCCTTCCTGCGCTTCGGCTTGCGAGAAGACCGCCCCCAGAGCATCGTTCTCGCGCTCGGCGGCGCCACGGCGAACACCATCTTCCTGGGGTTCCCGATTGCATCGGCCTTTCTTCACGAACGAGCGTCCGAAGCCTTCGCCTGGGTCGTTTTCGCGGAAGTCGCGATTGTCATACCGCTCGTCACGACGCTGGCTCTGCTAGCCGAGGAGAACCAGGAAGGCAACGCTCTGCCGGTGGCGTTCCTAGCGCTTTTCCGCAGTCCGGTGACGCTTGGGCTCTTGGCCGGTTTCGCCTTCCTCGCTTCCGGCCTCGACCTTCCGCAATGGGTTCAGAAGGTCATCTCCTCGATCGTGTCCGCCGCGCCCTACGTCGCGCTGTTCGTGATCGGCGGCAGCATACTCCAGTTCCGGATGTCCCGAAGCGGCCCGCGCGTGCTGGCCGTCACCGTCGCCAAGCTGGTGGTCCAGCCGCTGGCCGTCGGAGCCGCGTTTTGGGCCGCGTTCGGCTGGGCGGATCCCGTCACTCGGGACGCCATTCTCTTCGCCTGCATGCCGCTGTTCCTGACCTACGTCGTGTTCTGCGGGCGGCATTCGGTCGGCGATGTCGGGGCATCCGCGATCGTGATGTCCACCCTGCTCGGTGCAATCTCAGTGCCGATCATTCTCGGGTTACTGTTCTGAAGGGGCGGCGCAATCCGGCCCCAGCATAGACAAAGAACTCCAGCTTCCCGTGATTGAACGTTGGGAGCGGGTCAAGTCGCATGATCGACATAACGATTCTCCGAGATCATCAACAGTCGAAGCAACAGAGCAGTTCCTGCGGACCTGCAAACAGGCGTTCCCCGACTTGATCCGGTGCGTGATCACAGTCTATCCGCGCGCAAATTGGGGCGCACCCTGCCGCTAGGTCGCGGCGACCGCCGAAGGAGCCTTGACCGCTGTTCCCGTTGGTCAGGCCCAGGCTAGATCAGGCCCCACGGGCACGATCCCCATCGGATTCAGCGCCTTGATCGAGTAATAGCCGCGCTTGATGTGATCGAGATCGACTGTGTCGCGAACGCCCGGTAGCGCGAGCATCCGCTCGAGATGGCCGCTGAGCCGCGGGTAGTCCGCCAGCCGACGCAGGTTGCACTTGAAGAGACCGTAATAGGCCACGTCGAAGCGGACCAGCGTCACGAAGAGGCGGATGTCGGCCTCGGTCATCCGCTCATCCAGCAGGAAATCACGACCATCCGACAGGCGCGCCTCCAGCGTGTCGAGCATCGCGAAAACGCCCTCGAACGCCTCCTCGTAGGCTTCCTGAGTGCTAGCGAAGCCGGCGCGATAGACGCCGTTGTTCAGCCGCGGGTAAATTTCGTTGTTGAGCAAATCGATCTCTTCCGCAAGGTCGGCGGGGTAGAGGTCGTAGGTCTGGTCCGCAAGGTTTCCGAACCCCGTGTTCATCATCCTCAGGATATCAGCCGACTCGTTATTGACGATGGTGCCGCGCTTCTTGTCCCACAGAACCGGCACGGTGGCGCGCCCGGAGATCTGCGGATCGGCGCGGGTGTAAATCTCGTGCAGGAAGGTGGCGCCATTGAGCGAATCGCGCTCTTCGCCGAAGCTCCAGCCTTGGTCGGTTAGTTCCGGCTCGACGACCGAGACCGATACGACATCCTGGAGCCCTTTCAACTGGCGGCCGATCAGCGTGCGCGAGGCCCAGGGGCAGATCAGCGCGACATAGAGGTGGTAGCGCCCGGCCTCGGCTGCAAATCCGCCTTCACCTGTCGGCCCCGCGCCGCCGTCCGCCGTGATCCAGTTGCGGAAAGTTGAGGTCTGGCGGACGAAGCCGCCTTTCTCGTCCTTCGCCTGAACCGGCTGCCAGTCGGAAACCCATTTTCCGTCCATCAGCATAAGTGTTTCCTCAGTGTCTGAGCGTGATCGCGGTGCCCCAGGGATCGCGCAGGGTCAGCAAATCTCCGTTCTTGGAGGAGTTGACGCCCTCGCTTGTCGCGCGTGCGGCAATGGTTTCGATAGCGTCAGGTTCGTTCACGACGAGTTCGACTTCGGCGAGACCGGCCATACGCTCGGCTCGCGGACCAGAGCGGCGGCTGTTCCAGACGTTGCCAGCAAGCTGGTGATGGTAGCCGCCGCTGCCGTAGAAGTTGGCGCCTGGATAACGAGCCATGATTTCGAAGCCGAGAGCGTCGCGATAAAAACCGTCTGCTTCACCGGTGTCGCCAACCTGTAAGTGGACGTGGCCGATCGAGCCATCATCAGGGAACCCGCTCCAGCGGGCATCGCCAGCAGCTCGCTTCAGGTCGTCGACATCTAGCCGGTCGGTCGTCTTCCGGATTCTCCCTGCGCCATCGCGCCAGCGGCTGGGTGGCCGGTCAACGTAGACCTCAATGCCATTGCCCTCGGGATCGGCGAGGTATAGGGCCTCGCTCACGATGTGGTCCGAGGCACCCTGCAGCGAAATCCGCGCGGCGGCTGCATGGCCGAGCCAGCGAGCGAGATCGGGGCGCGACATCAGGAAGGCGACGTGGAAAAGGTCGGCCTGGCGCGGATCGCACGGTGCAAGGTCCGGGTCGCCATCGAGATACAGAAGTGGCGCGTTTCCGGTGCCGAGGGTAGCGCGCTGGCCATCGGATTCGAATTGGGTCAGCCCAAGAACATCCCGATAGAAGGCAGAAACCGCATCGAGATTTCGCACCTTGAGACGGACAGTACCGACCCGTATCGGCGCAGCGTCCATGTCGAACTGTTCGGTTTGGTCAGTCATTGGACGAGGAAAGCGCCCCGGGTTCGAGAGACCCGGGACTGAGGGATTTTTAGAGGCGGCATCACAACGGTAACAAGGCGAGCGTGATGAACGGGAAGGCGACCAGGATCATGACGCGGATCAGATCGGAAGCAACGAAGTAGAGCACGGCCTTGTAGGTCTCGACCATCGGTGTCGTCTTGTCCATTGCGTTGATGACGAAGAGATTCATGCCAACCGGCGGCGTGATGAGGCCGACCTCGACGACGATCAGGACCAGGATCCCGAACCAGATCGCGACGTATTCGACGTTGACCCGGTTCAGGGCACCTTTGGTAACGCCGCGCAGGCCGAGTTCGCGGGTCATCTCGCGGGTCAATTCTTGACCGCTGGCGAGGATCGCGCGGGCCTCCTCCAGAAGGGTCGCCGAGATATCCGCGCCGCTTGAAACCAGCTCATCCAGTTTCGCCGATTGCAGGTCGATCATCGTTACGAGACCGAAATCCAGACCCTGCATGACCGGCCAGAAGATCGGGATGGTCAGCAGGATCATCGACAGGCTGTCCATCAGGCAGCCGAGCAGCAGGTAGAAGACGAGGATCACGATCAGGATCAACCAAGGGCTGAAACCGCTCGCGGCGACCCAGTTCGCCGCTTCCTGAGGCAGCTGCGTCAGCGCGAGGAACCCGTTGTAGTATGCCGCGCCGAGGACGATGAAGAAGATCATCGCCGTGGCGCGCGCCGTCACGTAGAAGCTTTCGGACAGCGTGACGCGGGTTAGACCTCCGGCCAGCCAAGCGATGAGCCCCGTGCCGAAGGCCCCGACCGCCGCGCCTTCGGTCGGCGTGAACCAACCCAGATAGATGCCGCCGACCACGAGGAAGAACACCAGCAGCACCGGCCAGACATCGATCAATGCGCGAATGCGATCCGCGTATGGAATGCGTGCTCTCGTGCCGGCGCTGCCGGGATTGACGCGGACATAGATAGCGATGGTGATCATGTAGCCTAGCGCGGCCAGGATTCCGGGGATGAAGGCCGCGAGAAAGAGCTTGGCGATATTCTGCTCGGTGAGGATGGCGTAGATCACCAGCACCACGGAGGGCGGGATCAGGATGCCGAGCGTACCCCCCGCCGCAAGCGTCGCCGTCGAGAAGCCACCCGCGTATCCGTAGGCCTTGAGTTCCGGCAGCGCGACGCGGCTCATGGTCGCCGCCGTCGCGAGCGAAGACCCGCAGATCGCGCCAAAACCGGCGCAGGCGCCGACCGAGGCCATCGCTACTCCGCCCTTGCGGTGTCCAAGCCAGCTCTCCGCTGCCTTGAAGAGCGACTGGCTCATGCCGCCGAGCGTCGCGAAATAGCCCATCAGCAGGAACATCGGCACGATCGACAGCGAGTAGTTCGAGAACGTGCCGTAGGTTTCCGATTTCAGCCGGGCAAACGGAATGGCGGTGTCGCCGGTGACGACCACCAGACCGACTAGACCGGCGACGAACATGGCCAGGCCGATCGGAACGCGCAGGAAGATGAGGAGAAGAAGAGCCGGAAAAGACAGCAGCCCGATCATGATATCGCTCAATGGTCCGCCTCCAGTTCAGGCGGCAGGACACGTTCGCCTGTCGCGCTTTCGACGAGCCGCATCGTCGCCACATAGATTGAAACAAGAGCGGCCACGATCGCTGGGATCAGGCTTGCGGCGTAGGCCCACCAGATCGGAAACTCGAGGTAATACGACGTCTCGCCCGCGTTGCGCTTGGTCTGCATGCCCTCGAAAAGCTGCCACGCGATGAGGATGAGGACGGCGGCGAAAACGACTTCGATGATCGCCCGGAGCAGCCGGTTCGCACGCAGTGGAAACTTCGACGTGAAGATATCGACCGAAGCGTGGGCTCCATTGAGCTGGCATAGAGGCAGGAACGAGAAGATCGCGAAAGCCATCCCGGCTTCGACCAGTTCGAAATCGCCCTTGATCGGCCCGATACCCCAGCTCAGCAGCACACCTGCCAGTCCGGGCGAGACGGATTGGATGATATCGCCATTGAGAATCGTGTTGAAAGATCGTCCGACGATAGACAGGCATGTCAGAATGATGAGCACCGCCAGAACGTAGCCGCCGAGCTTTGCGAACGTCCGCGCCAGACCTTCAAAGAAACCGTGCATGGCTTTCCTCCCCAAGCACTCAGATGCCACCGGGCAGCAGGCCCGGCGGCGCTGCCGGCGTTCAGAGCTTTGCGTCTGCGCCTTTGCATTCACCGGCCATCAGCGCACGCGCCTGATCGATCAGGGCCTGTCCGTCGATGCCCTTGCCCTTCATATCGGTCACCCATTCGGCATAGACGGGCTGCACGACTTCGAGCCACGGCTGAACGTCGGTGACGGTGTAGATTTCGTTGCCGTTATCGACGGCGATCTCCCGCGCGGGACCGTCGGCATCCGCCTGCGTTCCGCCGCCGAAGACCGAGAAGTTGAGGCCGGAATTCGCGTCGATCACCGCTTTCAGGTCATCGGGCAGGGAATCGTACTTCGCCTGGTTCATCGCGACGACGAAGGTCAGCGTGTAGAGACCCGCGCCTTCGAATTCGGTGTGGAATTCGACCAGCTCCGGCACCTTGAGCGCCGTGGTGACTTCCCACGGGATCGTCGCGCCGTCGATCACCCCTTTGGACAGGCTTTCGGGAATCGAGGGCACCGGCAGACCGACCGGCGTCGCGCCGACCTGCTCGAGCACCTTGTTTACGAGGCGCGAGCCGCCGCGGATTTTCATGCCCTGCAGATCGGCGGGGCCTTCGACGGGATCGGAAGTGTGGAATGCGCCCGGCCCATGCACCCACGTCGCCAGGATTTTGACATCCTTGAATTCGCCGCCTTTCATGTGCTCTTCGTGCATCTTCCAGTACGCGCAGGAGGCGGCGCGTGCGTCGTCCACAAAGAACGGAAGCTCGAAGACCTCGGTCGAGGGGAAACGACCGGGCGTGTAGCCGGGCAGGGTCCAGATCACGTCCGCCACGCCGTCGACCGCCTGATCGAACAGTTCCGGCGGTTTGCCACCCAGTTGCATGGACGGAAACCGGTCGACCTTGATGCGACCATCGGAATCGGCCTCGATCTTGTCTGCCCAGACATCGAGAACGAGCTTCGGCACGTTGGCCTGCGCCGGAAGGAATTGGTGCAGCTTCAGCGTGACTTCCTGCGCCATCGCGCCGGTTGCGGTCATCGCCGCCAGCGCCGTTCCGGCCAGCAAGGTGCGGGTTTTCTTCAGCATGGTCATATGAGTTCCTCCCTTGGATCATAACCGAGGCGGCTGTCGCGTCCGTCGTCGGACCCGTGCCTCGCGGCGCCTTCGCGAGCGCCTCTTGATCGCGAAAACTGCAGGGAGGTAAGCCGTAACCGGGTGACCCGTCACGGTCTCGGTTGATACCTTTCGGGACAGGGATAGTGCGGCGGTGGCAAGATGTTCGACGGCGACCGTTTCGGTACTGCCGAAATGCCCTATCTATCGGCGTCGTATCGCTTCGCGGCCCGTATCAACGCATTCGAGAAAGCTCGAATCGCGGGCGTCGGAACATCGTCGGCCACGCTCATGATGCCGACGGCACCGTAGGTCGGGCCGGTGTCGATCTCGAGTCTGACCAGCCTTCCGTCCAAGAGGTCGTGAAGGACGACGCCGCGGCTGATGACCCAGACCGTATCGGGATCGGCAAGCGTCAGGGCGCGTCCGACGGCAGCGGATGCAGTCTCGATGCGGTTCCGGAAAAGCGGAACGCCCCGCGCAATCAACATGCGCGCCACCAGCGGCCGGATGGCCGAATCCGGCGGGGGATAAAGCACCCTGTAACGATCCAGATCCTCGAAACGGTGCAGCGAGGCGGCAGAGCTGGATGGCGCAGCCACGACGACGACTTCCTCGGAATAGAGCTGACGAAACGTCAGGCCATGCATCGACTGCGGACGCCCAAGACGCCCGACCACGAGATCGAGTCGACCGCTTCTGAGCCGGGAAGTCAGGTCGCTGTGAGGTCCTTCGTCGATCTCAAGAAGCGTATCTGGATCTTCCTTTGCGAAGACCGACACGGCGTCGGGCAAAAGGCTCGAGGCGGCGCTCGGCAGCACCCCGATACCGAGATGCTCATTCGCGGCGCCGCTCGTGCGAACGCTGCGAAGACCATGTCGGAGCGCTGCCGTCGATTGCTCCGCGAATTGGAGAAAAACCTCGCCCTTCTGGGTCAGTTTGACGCCGGATCTGTCGCGCTCCATGAGCACCGTTCCCAAAATGTCCTCAAGCTCCTTGAGCGCCTTAGAGATCGCGGGCTGCGACAGATTCAGCTCGGCGGCAGCCTTCTTGAAGCTTCCCGCGCGTGCGATTGCGCTGAAGGCATCGAGGTGTCGAAATTTTATCCGCCGATCCATTGCTTTCCTAAATTAGAAACTAAAAACCAGATTTCTTCATTTTTCATGCCGAAATCAACATGCAATTTTTCGGAAGAGACATTGGAGGTCGCCATGAAAACCCAAGTCGCGATCATAGGCGGCGGCCCGTCGGGCCTGCTGCTATCGCAACTGCTGCATACGCGCGGAATCGACAGCGTCGTTCTCGAGAGGAAAACCAAGGAGTATGTTCTCGGCCGAATCCGCGCGGGCGTGCTCGAACAGGGTCTGGTCGGACTCCTGGAGGAAGCCGGCTGCGCCGGACGGCTCCACGCGGAAGGCTACGTCCACGACGGAACGCTGATCTCCTACGGCGACGAGATGTTCCGCGTCGATTTTACCGAACACACGGGCAAGCCGGTCATCGTCTATGGCCAGACCGAGGTCACGCGCGACCTCTATGCGGCGCGCGAGGCGGCGAGCGGCATCATCGAGTTCGAGGTGGAGGACGTGGTGATCAACCGGGCCGACAGCGAGGCCCCGTTCGTGACCTACAGCGTCGGCGGAGAGCCGCGCCGCATCGATTGCGACTTCATCGCGGGATGCGACGGTTTCCATGGCGTCAGCCGCCAGGCCATTCCACTCGACCTGCGCCGGGAATACGAGAAAGTTTATCCGTTCGGCTGGCTCGGAATCCTGAGCGAAACGCCCCCGGTCAACCACGAGCTGATCTACGCCAACTCGACGCGGGGCTTCGCGCTCTGTTCGATGCGCAACGAGAACCTCAGCCGCTATTACATCCAGTGCTCGCTCAGCGACAAACCGGAAGACTGGACCGACGAGGCGTTCTGGCAGGAGCTCAAGCGCCGCATCCCGGCGGAAGAAGCCGCGACTCTCGTCACCGGGCCGTCGATCGAAAAATCCATCGCGCCGTTGCGGTCCTTCGTGACCGAGCCGATGCGTTGGGGACGTCTTTTCCTCTGCGGCGACACGGCGCATATCGTGCCCCCCACTGGCGCGAAAGGCCTCAACACCGCCGCCTCCGACGTGCACTATCTCTACAACGGCCTCCGTGATTTCTACGAGAACGGCTCTAGCGCCGGGATCGACAGCTACTCCGAAAAGGCGCTCAGGCGCGTCTGGAAAGCCGAGCGCTTCAGCTGGTGGTTCTCGTCTCTCATGCATCGCTATCCGGATCAGTCCGAATTCGATCTCAAGATGCAGGTAGCGGAGCTCGAATTCCTGCGCTCCAACAAGGCCGCGCAGCAGGCGATGGCCGAGAACTATGTCGGGCTGCCCTACTGACCCGGGACGAAAGGATCCATAATGACCGACCGATATGACATAGGCATGGCGACCCGCCGCGCAGTTCTGGGCGACGCCCATGTCGACAAGGCCGAAGCGACCAAGTCCGACTTCGACCTACCCTTCCAGACGCTGATTACCGAAAGCGCCTGGGGCACGGTCTGGGCCGATGATGGCATCAGCCGCCGAGAGCGCTCGATGCTGACGCTGGCCCTGCTGGCGGCCACCGGCAATTTCGAGGAAATCCCGATGCACATCCGCGCGACGGCCAAGACCGGTGCATCGAAGGAAGATGTGATGCAGTCGCTCTTGCACGTCGCGATCTATGCCGGCGTGCCCAAGGCAAATCACGCCATCAAGCTGGCCAAGGCGACCTACGCCGAGATGGAGGAGAAAACCGTATGACCAGACCGGGGGAATATTATCAACGGGACCGCACGGTCCACCCGCCGGCCTATACGCCGGACTATAAGACATCCGTGGCGCGCAGCCCACGCTATGCACCGATCAGCCTTCAGAACTCTGTTTCCGAGATCACCGGGCCGGTCTTCGGACATGATGACATCGATGCGGGCGACAACGACCTTCTGTCGAACTACGCGAAAGCGGGCGAAAGCCCGATCGGGGAGCGCATCATCCTGCACGGCCGGGTGCTCGACGAGAATGCAAGACCGGTTCCGAACACGCTGGTCGAAGTCTGGCAGGCCAATGCCGGCGGGCGCTACCGGCACAAGAAGGACAGCTACCTTGCCCCGATCGATCCGAACTTCGGGGGCTGCGGGCGCACGCTCACCGACAAGAACGGGTATTACTATTTCCGGACCGTCAAGCCGGGCGCCTATCCTTGGCGCAATCAGGTCAACAACTGGCGGCCCGCGCATATCCATCTGTCGGTATTCGGGTCCGCCTTCGTCCAGCGGCTGATCACGCAGTGCTATTTCGAAGGCGATCCGCTGATTCCGATCTGTCCCATCGTACAGACGATACCGGACCCGGACGCCATCGCGCAGCTGACCGCAACGCTGGACCTCAATGCGACGATCCCGCTCGATACCATCGCCTACAGGTTCGACATCGTGCTGCGCGGCCGCCGCTCCACCCTGTTCGAGAACCGGCTGGAAGGAAACTGAGTCATGCCGCAGAAACTGACCTATCTGAGGGAAACCGCGTCACAGACCGCCGGACCCTATGTGCATATAGGCCTCGCGCCGGGTGCGGCGGGTTTCGATATCTACCGACAGGAGCTCGGTCACGAGATCGCAGGCCCGGATGCCAAGGGCGAACGCATCCGCGTGGAAGGCCGCGTCATGGATGGCATGGGTGCGCCGATCAAGGATGTGCTGCTCGAAGTCTGGCAGGCCGACGCCGCAGGCAACTACGCCCATCCCGAGGGCGGAGACCCGGTCGAGGACGGTTTCCGCGGCTGGGGTCGCGTCGTCCCGGATTTCGAGACCGGCGAATGGGGCTTCGACACCGTCAAGCCGGGAACGACGCGCGGGCGCAATGTCGGCACGCAGGCGCCGCATCTCAATTTCTGGATCGTCGCGCGCGGGATCAATCTCGGCCTCAACACGCGGATGTATTTCGACGACGAGACCGAGGCCAACGCTAAGGACCCGGTGCTGAACCTGATCGAATGGGAGAATCGGCGCGGCACGCTCGTGGCGAAGCGAAGCGAACGGGACGGCGCGGTGGTCTATCGCTTCGATATCAGGCTGCAAGGCGACGACGAGACCGTCTTCTTCGACACCTGAAGGGAACGTCAGTCCGCCTCGGCGCGACCGATCCGCCTGACCGACGCGATCAGGCGGTCGGCGTGGCGCAGCGACGCCCCCGTCGCCTCCGCCATCGTAGGGAGCGTCAGCCATTCGAGTGCCCAGGCCGACCCGGATCGTTCCTGCTCGTGGATCATCGACTGGGCGAGAAGCCCCTGCTGGTGGGCGACGAAGCGCGACAGCGCGACCAGACCTTCGGCCAGGATCGGGTTCTGCTTGTGTGGCATTGCGGAGGAGCCGCCACCCCCCTCCAGCACGATCTCATCAACGCCCTGCTGCGCCATGAGCGCGATGTCCTGGCCTATCTTCCCGAGCGTTCCGGCGACCAGCGTCAGCCAGTGGCCGAAGCCGACCATCGACGTCCTGTCGGTCTGCCAGACCGGCCCGAGTTCCAGGTCGAGCGCTCGCGCCACGCTGCGCGCGACCGCTTCCGCCTGGCCTTCAGGCGCATCCCGCTTGCCCACGGCCCCGCCGACCTGAACCTGCGCAAGGTCACGCCTCAAGCTCCCTATACGGGCGCGATGCGCAACGAGCGGACGAAGCCAGGACGAGACGCGCAGACCGACCGCTGCGGGCATGGCGGCCTGCATTCTCGTGCGCGTCATCAGGAAAGCATCGCCCGAAACAGCGAGAAAGGTCTCCAGCCTGTCGATCAGACCCATAAGCCGGTCCTCCAGCCGGTCCAGAACGGCCAGACAGGTCAATACCATGGCCGTGTCGATAACGTCCTGGCTGGTGGCGCCGGAATGGATCGCGCGCGCCGCCCGGTCGTCCAGCCCGTCCCGCAAGGCGGCGACGAGACCCGGGACCGGAAGGCCGTCCCTGTTGCTCGCCGCCGAGAAATCGCGCTGTCGCAGCGCGTCAATCGCATCCGTCGCAGCTTTCGCATCGGCTGGCGATATCCGTCCAACCTCCTCCAGGGCGCGGGTCCAGGCGACCTCGAACCGGCACATCCGGCCCAGGAACGTCTCGCCGCCGAACTCGGCGGCAATCGCCTCGTCCCGAAAGAGATCGCCGAACAGGCCGGACTGGAGAAGCGAATTCGTCATCCTTTCACCGACGCAAGGGTGTCCGTTACCGGTTTGCCCGGGCCGCGTCGACTGCAGCCAGAGCGGTCAGGTTCAGCAGCCCCCTGACCGTGACCGACTGCGAGGCGATCTGAACCGGTTTCGCTGCGCCGATGAGGATCGGTCCCACCGATACGCCCTCGCCCATATCCCGCAGGAGGTTGAGCGCGATATGCGCGGCGTCCGCATTCGGCATTACCAGGAGGTTTGCCGGGCCGCCGAGCGTCGAATGGCTATAGGTGCGCTCACGCTGTCTCGGGTCCAGCGCTGCGCCACCATGCATCTCTCCATCGACCTCGAAGTCCACGTCCCGCGCGCGCAGCAGATCGAGCGCTTGGCGCATCTTGACGGAGGAGGCGCTCGGCCCGTCGCCGAAATTGGAGTGGCTGACGAGCGCCACACGAGGGGTCGGTTTGGGTAGGGGGCCAGATCGTATCATAAGGCGCGCGGCCTGATCTTTGCCCACCGATATTCGCCTGTGAGGAGGATGTGGGCCCATCCGAGGGGTGAGATATGCGCGAGTAGGTCTGGTGGGCAGTCGAACCCGGCCTCGCAGCGGGCGGCGACGGCATGGCCGAGGTGCTTGGTGTTCCAGTAGATGACGATGGCGGCGAGCAGGTTGAGGCCGGCCATGCGGTAATGCTGCCCTTCGGCAGTGCGGTCGCGGATTT
This sequence comes from uncultured Neomegalonema sp., assembly GCA_937958625.1. Classification (GTDB taxonomy): domain Bacteria; phylum Pseudomonadota; class Alphaproteobacteria; order Rhodobacterales; family Rhodobacteraceae; genus JAHDDY01. Next base: position 1,537 of record CALGNO010000231.1, on the reverse strand, counting down.
CGCCTTGCCGTCCGATCCGCAGGGCGTTCTTGAGAGCGTGGTGCGCTTCGCCCTTGTTCAAGCCGATCTGGGCGCGGCGCTGCATGTCGGTATCGAGCAGCCATTCGATGATGAACAACGTCCGTTCGATGCGCCCGATTTCGCGCAGGGCGACTGCGAGGTCATGCTGCCGGGGATAGGCGGCGAATTTGCGCAGGAGCTGGCTGGGCGACATGATCCCGGCGACCATCGTGGCCGCACTACGCAGGACATCAGGCCAGTTGGCGATGATTGTTCCTTCCCTGATCTTGCCACCGATGAGGGATTTCAGCTCTTTGGGCAGCATGCCCGGATCGAAGACGTAGAGCCGCTTTGACGGAAGATCGCGAATGCGGGGAATGAACCGGTAGTCGAGCAGGGCTGTCACGGCGAAGACGTGATCGGTGAAGCCGCCCGTATCGGCATATTGTTCCCTGATTTTCCTGCCCGTCTCGTTCATGAGCAGCCCGTCGAGAATGTAGGGCGCTTCGCTCACCGTGGCGGGAATGGTCTGGGTGGCGAAGGGGCCGAACCGGTCGGAGACGTGAGTGTAGGCCTTCAGTCCAGGATCATTGCCGTATTTGGCATTCACGAGATTCATCGCCTCACCCTGCCGCCCGGCGGGAAAGAACTGGCCGTCGCTGGATGCGGTATCGCCCGCTCCCCAGAACCGAGCCATGGGCAATGTCGCCTGCCCCTCGATCACCATCGCCAGGGCCCGGTTAATGGCGTCGCTTTCGACATGCCAGCGCGACAGGCGGGAGAGCTGGAAATAGTCGTGGGTGTTCGATGCCTCGGCCATCTTGCGCAGGCCAAGATTGACCCCTTCGCCGAGAAGGACGTTCAGCAACCCGATCTTGTCCCTGCAGGGCGCACCTGTTCGCAGATGGGTGAAGGCATTGGTGAAGCCCGTGTCTGCTTCGACTTCCAGCATGATGTCAGTGATCCGCGCATCCGGCATGCGGCGATAGAGATCGAGCACCAGCTCATCGGCCTCGGCTGGGACATTGGCGGTCAGTCGCTCGGTTTTCAAAATGCCGTCGATAATGGAACCGCCGGGAATTGTGCCCGTCCTGGCTGCTTTGGCCAGCCGATCCAGCCCTGCACTCATGCGCGCCTTGCGGTCCTCCAGCCAATCCACGGGGTCGAAAGGGGCGGTCAGTTTCGGCGTGGCCTGCGCCGCTGAGATCGGCACCAACGCTTCCTTCAGATCGCCATAGCGCCGGGAGTTAGCCAGCCAGATATCGCCCGACCGGAACGCATCACGCAGGTGGGACAACACCGCCACTTCCCACAGCCTATGATCGCCGGCCTCCTGCACCTTCAGATGACGATGCCATTTCGAACGCAGGCCGAGGAAGTCCGTGGGGCGGTCGGCTCCGCCCTGACTGACGATCCGCACCGCATCGATCAACGGTCTCGCCACGGGCGCGGCGCTGATCGTGAGCGCTTCGAGCATACGCGGCGCATAGCGCCGGAAACGATGATAGCCCTGTGCAACATGGGCGAGTGGATTTGC